>JAGHAF010000060.1 GCA_021161675.1 Planctomycetota bacterium
AGATAGGTCAACAGGTGAAAACGGCCAAACGTTGCGGCTTCTACGGGATTCGTTGATAGTTCGGGAATCCACTCGCCTGCGGTCACCTGCTCAACTGATCACCTGACCCGCCGGAGATTTGTTTTGTCACAAGCCCGGTAATAGCCAATTATAGGCATTAGAAGCTTCTATCACTTCACCCGAATGAGCACGAGAACAGGGGTTCAGGGGGCAGGAATCAGGAATCACAGAGAAGCCATCGGTTCCTACCATCTACCTTCCACTTTTTGTTCATGCGCGTCTCACCGCAGCTTGTCTTACGCAGCCCTTTATCGGTGCGCGAAGTAGCAAGCACGCGCAGAACGCACAGAAAGCTAAGAGCACGTTCCTCCATGTTCTCTGCGTTTTTCCTGCCGTCCCTGCGCCCTTTCCGAGCTCTGCGGTGAAGCTTTACTTTTATCCTTCATACTTCCCGGGCCACGGCGCCTTCATCCTTCCGTTTACAACTATACACGAGTTGCCCACAAAAAGCTAATAGAAAATCGTGACAATCCTGTGGACTGTAACCTGTCGCTCGCAGGCGAAGGGGACCTTGCCGGGCTTAATCGAATAGAAGCCCGCGCTCAGGAGACTCGCCGCGAGGGCCAGGCACGGCTTGTCCAACATGAGGACTTCGGCTCTGGGCAGGACCGCCCGTGCCAGCACTCCCGCGTCTGTGGAACAGCGGAACGCGCGGGTGCGGCGAGCATATCCGAGGCCGAGGCGCAACGCCTGCTGCGCCAGGAGGTCGCTTCAGAGCTGAAGACCCCTCCCCCCACTGCTACGCGGCACGCGTCCTGGGGCAGATCAGCCCCTGGGTGCGCCTGGGGGCACAGAAAAGGATGGGCATCTACCTTACCATCACCTGGCCGCCGTCGGCGACGATGGTCTGCCCCGTAATCGTCCGGGCAGCGTCCGAGCATAGGAAAACAACGATGTTGGCAATATCTTGCCCCTTTATTTCGCGTTTGAGCGCGGTCTTGCTGACGTAGAATGGGATAACTTGTTCCGGTTTTATACCGTATTTTTCCGCGGCCGCCCTTATGTACTCGGGATTCCAGATCTTTGAGCCTTCGAACACGTTGCCCGGAGCAACCGAGTTTACCCTTATGTTGCGCTCACCTAATTCGAGTGCCCATCCCCGGGCCATGTGGATCTCGCCCGCTTTCGTCGCATTATAGGGGCTGTTGTTCCTGCTCGGATAAAGCCCCGATTTGGAACTGACGTTGATCATGCTGCCGCCCATGCCCTGCTCGATCATGATCCTCGCCGCAGCCCTGGCCGTCAGGAAATACCCCGTCAGATTAACTTCCAGGGTCCGCCGCCACGCTTCGACCGGCAGCTCTACCAGCGGATACGGAGGAGCGATGCTCGCCGCGTTCACAAGAATATCCTGACCCCGGCGGGGTCTTTCCCCGGGTCAACTACTTTGTTCACCACGTCTTTGCGGGTCATAATGCCGTAGGCGTCTTCCCGGCTTCTGTTTTCGACGACCAGGCTCGAGACGCCTTTCTGCCGCATGAGCCCGATCGCCTCTGCCACGGTGGCGCTGCCGTCAATATAAGCCACTTCCTTGGTCATAACGTCTTGCGCCTTGGCAAACCTGACGTCTCCCAATGCTTTGGCCATGATAACGGCCTCCTTCCCCATAGAATGCCGACGTTCGAGCGCCCCAGCCAGACCGCCCGATACACATGGATAATTGCACCGGCTTGCCGCCTCCAGGCCCTTGTCAGGATTAATCGGAAGCGAGCCGCGTCAGTGTGGCGCCAATTATAGCGTATCTTGCCGGGAAAGCGATAATTCTTCCCGCGCTGCCGAGGGCCGGCGGAATTGGCTTTGCCTCCCGGACCTACCTTTACATCACCGATGCGCCGAAAGGGCACGTCAGCAAGGTTTGGTTCGACAACATCGTGGTGGCCGACCGCTACATCGGGCCGATTCAGCCGCCGAAGGAGGAGCGCCTGCAATAACGCGAGTCTGTGCGGCGGGACGGCTAGGGCAACTCGCCCCGCCGAGGCAATCATGAGCGACAAGCGCGGGTATTGACATGTCAATACTCATGGCGTGGGCATCCGTAAATATGCCCCGCGCCGTGTGCGTAAACACACGATATTCCTGCTGTCAATCCCGTCCGCTTGACCACTCTTTCGGGCGTTGCTACAGTATGGCTCGCCAGGGCAATTGATGGGAGATTCGCTGTATGAGCCATGAGCGAAGTGCAGAGTCCGTCGCTGCAGCGGTCAGCGAAGAGAAGGACATCCAGCGCGTAAAGGCGCTCAGCCGGGTTTACGACGTCATGACGGAGCGTCTGGCCCGCGTCATCGTCGGCCAGCAGCAAGTGATCGAAGAGATGCTGATCACTATGTTCTGCCGCGGCCATGCGCTGCTGGTGGGCGTGCCGGGATTGGCAAAGACACTGCTGGTGAGCACCCTGTCCCGGCTGCTGGACCTGAGTTTCAAACGCATCCAGTTCACGCCTGACCTGATGCCCTCAGACATCACCGGCACCGACGTGCTGGAGGAGGACCGCACCACCGGGAAACGTATCTTCCGCTTCGTGAGGGGCCCGGTGTTCGCCAACATGATTCTGGCCGACGAGATAAACCGCACGCCCCCGAAAACCCAGGCCGCCCTGCTCCAGGCCATGCAGGAACGAGAGGTCACGGTGGGCGAGCAAACGCACGGCCTGCCCATCCCATTCGCCGTGCTGGCCACACAGAATCCCATCGAGCAGGAGGGCACCTATCCCCTGCCCGAGGCGCAGCTCGATCGCTTCATGCTGAAGATAATGGTGGACTACCCCGAAGAGGACGAAGAGATGGAGATCATGAAGCAGGTCACCGGCGCCTACGAGGCGGAGCTGAAGCCCGTTCTGAACGCACAACAGATACTGAAACTCCAGGACGTGGTGCGCCGGGTCCCGGTGGCGCAGCACGTCTTCGAGTATGCCAGGTCCCTTGTGCGGGCCACGCGGCCCGGCGCCCCCGAGGCCCCGGACTTCATAAACGAGCTGGTCGAATGGGGCGCCGGCCCCAGGGCGAGCATATTCCTGATACTGACCGCCAAGGCGAGGGCCGTGCTGCACGGCAGATACCACGCCACCACCGAGGACGTGCGCGCGCTGGCCCGGCCGGTGCTGCGCCATCGGGTGATAACCACGTTTAATGCCGAGGCGGCGGGACTGCGCCCCGACGATGTGATTGGGCGCCTCCTGGAGGCCCTGCCCGCCGAGAGGCAAGGACTCGCCTGAGACCAGGAAGTCGCCGGGCCACACACACTTCTTCACAAGCCGAATACCATGGTCGAGGAGACCCAACCGGAATGCACTCGCCTGCTCGACCCCGACGCGCTTGCGAAGGTCCACCGTCTGGAACTGATTGCCCGGGGCGCGGTTGAGGGCTTCATATCGGGCCGGCACAAGAGCTGCTACAAGGGGGCCTCGGTGGAGTTCGCCGAGCACCGACAGTACGTCGCCGGGGATGACATCAAGCTGCTGGACTGGCGGGTCTACGCCAGGACGGATCGCTACTACATCAAGGAATTCCTCGAGGAGACCAACCTGCGGGCGACCGTCCTGCTGGACGCCTCCGGCTCTATGGGCTACCGCGGCGACCATGCCGCCCGCTACGACGGCAAACGCCTCAGCAAGCTGGAGTACGGGAAGTATCTGGCAGCCACACTGATGCACCTGATGGTGTACCAGCAGGACGCGGTTGGCCTGGTGACTTTCGATAACAAGATGCGCCGCTACATCCCCGCCCGAAGCGTGGTGACGCATTTGCGCACGATGCTGGAGGAGCTGATGAACACCTCCCCCGGCGATGAGACGGACCTGGCGCCGATATTCCACGACATAGCGGAGAGAATCCACCGCAGGGGATTGGTCATAATCATCTCCGACCTGTTCGACGAGCCGGAGGAAATCCTCAACTGCTTCCACCACTTCCGCTACCGCAAACACGAGCTGATCATCTTCCACGTGATGGCCCAGGAGGAACTCACATTCCCCTTCACGGGCCAGTCGAAATTCGAAGACCTCGAAATTGCGGACAGGACGCTGCAATTGGACGCGGGCGCCGTGCGCGCAGAATACCTGGACCGCGTCCGCGCATTCGTCCGGCAGATAGAGGTCGGATGCGGCACGATGCGCGTGGACTACGTTCCCGTCTGCACCGCAAACAGTTTTGACGTCGCTCTCTCGGATTACCTCGCCCGCCGGAGGCGGCGAGCAAAATGATCTTCCTCAATCCCACGGTTTTGCTGGCGCTCAGCGCCGTCTCCATCCCCATCATCATCCACTTCCTGCACCGGCGCAACGCCGAGACGTTCCAATGGGGGGCCATGCGGTTCTTGCAGGCGTCCCTGGCCGCGCGCAACCGCCGCATCATGCTCGAGGAGATGCTGCTGATGGCGCTGCGCTGCATGGCCGTGGCCCTTGTGGCGATGGCCGCGGCGCGTCCTTTCCTGCCCGCCGATTCCGCGATGCCCTGGGTGGCTGTGCTGCCGGTTGCGCTGGGCGGCGCAGCATCTGCGGGCGCAGGGATGGTCACGTGGGACAGGAGGCCGATCATCGCCTGGGCGCTGTTCGCCCTGGCCGCCCTGCTGCTCTCCGCCGCGCTTTACACGGCCCTGGCGGAGTATACCTCCCAGGAAGGCCGATGGGCCGGCAATGCCCAGGCCCGCGACGTGGCGCTGATCATTGACGGCTCCCTCTCGATGTCCATGACGCTCCAGGGGAAGACGAACTTCGAACGCGCCCTGGAAGATGCCGAGAAGCTGATCGAGCAGTGCCCGCCGGGCGACGCTATCTGCCTCATTGAAGCCGGTCCCATGCCCCTCTCGCCTACGGCAGGGCCGATCACCGATCGTGCCGAACTGCGCAGAGCTCTTCAGTCGCTCAGACCTACGGGCGGCGCGATGGACCTGCCCAGGGCGCTTAGCCTGGCCGCGTCCGCCCTCACGGAGGGTCAGAATCCGAGCAAGGAGATTTACCTTCTGACCGATGGACAGCGCGTGGGCTGGGCGCTCGACAACGAGGCGAAGTGGAAGTTCCTGGCCTCCACCCTGGGGCAGATGTCCCGGATGCCCCGCCTGGTGGTGCGCACCCTCCCCCTGGCGGCCGACAGCGATAACTGCGCCGTTTGCGGCATATCCTCCGACCGGCAGGTAGTCGGCGCCGACCGGCCGCTAAAGCTCAGCGTCGAGGTGGCCAACGCCGGCGCCTCCAGCGTCAAGAGCCTGATGGTCTACATGTCCGTGGACGGCCGGAAAATCGGTTCTCGCCAGGTGTCCGGGCTGCGGCCCGGCGCCCGGGAGAGCGTGGACTTCCGGCATTTGTTCGGCTCTGCCGGCCCTCACGTCGTTACCGCCAAGCTGGCCGGCGAAGACGACCTTACCGCCGACAACACCGCCTGCCACGTGGTGAACGTGCTGCGGCGGCTGCCCGTCCTCATCGTGGAAGGCGATCCTTCCGAGCGCCCGCTGAGCGGCGCCGCCTCGTTCATTGTGGTCGCCCTCTCGCCGCTTGCTCAGCAGGAGCGTGAAGGCAAAGCCGCCGCCCTGCTGCATCCCACCGTGATGCCGCTGCGTGACATAGGCTCTCTGGACGATTTGAGTCCCTATCGCGTCGTGGCGCTGGCCGACGTTTCGAGACTGCCGCCGAAGGCGGCGGCGCTGCTGGCCCGCTTCATAAAGGAGGGCGGCGGCCTGCTCATAACCCCCGGGGAGAGGTGCTTTCCGGAATTCTATAACTCGTGGGCCATCGGCCAGGGGCAGCGCATCCCGCCCGCAAAGCTTACGCAGCGCGTCCGCGTCAAGGAGGATGAGACGCTCCAGCCGGACCTGAAGAGCTTCTCACACCCGGCGCTGACGCTCCTGGCGGATGCGGACCGCTCCGACGCCGGCGCCGCGCTGGTGCGCGCCTACTGGCGCATGGAGCTTGAACCTGACAGGGTCGGAGTCAGCCTTTGCGCCCGACTGACCAACGGCGCCCCCATGCTGGCCGAGCGCAAGCTCGGGGAAGGCCACGTCCTGATGACTGCGTTCTCGCTGGGGCGCCGGGATACTACCTTCCCCACTCTCAAGGCATTTGTCCCGCTTGTGCACGAGCTAACCTACTACCTGGCCGCGCCCGCTCTGCCGCAGTTGAACGTGAAGCCGGGCTCTCAGGTCGCCGTGCGGGTCGGCGACGAGTTCCCCGGCGCCGCGCAGATAAGCGATGGCAAGGTGGAGGTGACCACTCCCTGGGGCGCAGTCCGGCAGGGCGCCATACGTCCCGTCGCCGGCCAATGGCAACTGACCTTCGCGGCTACCCGAGAGCCTGGGCTCTACCGCTTCGAGCTGCCCTCGGCTGAGCGGGAGGCGCCGGAGGAGACGGCCGGATTCCCGTTCGTCGTCGAGCGCCGGCCCGAGGAGAGTTTTCTGGACCCCCTGACGCAAAAGGACATGGAGATGCCCCGGCGATACCTGAACGTGGTCCGCGTGCAAAGCACGGACAGCCTGCTTGACCTCGTAAGAGGCGAGGCGCCTGGCAGCGAGATATGGCAGCGCCTGGTCGCCCTGGCATTGCTGGCGGCGCTGCTGGAGGTGGCCCTGGCCCGATGGATAACCCTCACCCGGCGGACGCACACCGCACAGCAGGTCGAGTTCGGCGAGAATGTGGCCGATGCGGAGGCCGTCCGCGCGCACTTCGAGGCCGAGGAGGAAGCGCTCCTGTGATACTGGCGGCCGCGCGACAGTTTATCCTTCCCCAGGCGGTCCCGGCGCCCGTGGTATTCCTGCTGGCGCTGCTGGGCGCGGCGGCCTGGCACGCCGCCTACCGGCTCTCCATGTCCCCGTCTCAGAGCCCGCCGGCGCGTGTCATCCTGGCGCTCGCTCGCGTTACAGTCGGAACGGTGGCCCTTCTGCTCGCGACTGAAGCGGCCGGCCGCATAGTGGCGCTTGCCACCGCCCTGCCGCTGTGGCCGCTCTGCCTGGCCGGCGCGGCGGCGGTGGAGATAGTGGTCGGACTATATGCGGCGGAGCGCAAAAGGATCTCCCCCCGCGTGGGCCTGGTCCTTCTGGCCCTGCGGATCACTCTCGTCCTGCTGCTGCTGGCCATGCTGACCAGCCCGGTTTTCGTGCTGGAGTCCAGCGAGCAGGTCAGGCGGACCGTCGCGCTGCTTATTGACCGTTCCGCCTCGATGCAGACGCCGGACACACAACTCGAGCCGTGGGAGAAGGTGCGCCTGGCCGACGCAATAGACACGTGCCCCAGCGAGCGGCCCGCCCGTCTGGAGAACATGGTCCCGGAATTCAAATCCCTGCGGCAGCGACTCACGGTGCAGGCGGAGTGGCTCAGCATGTTGGCCGGGCTGCAGCCGGAGACGCTGCGCAAGCACATGAAAGAACGCAAGGGCGAACTGAACGAGACCCTGAGCACTGTCCTCAAGGAAACAAGAGCCCACCGCGACGCCCTCTCGGAGGCCATCCAGGCGACGTCATACCTGGGGAAAGACATCGCCGATGGCCTTGGTGAAATTCGATCCCGCCTCTCCGAACTGGTGCAGTCCCCGCTTCAGGATGCCCTGGATCGCAGCCGGGCCGACGTGGAGGAGCCGGCTGAGCGGCACGGCGCCCTGCTGCGATCCGTGCTGGATGCAGGGGACGCCCTGGACTCGCTCTCGGGCGACCTCTCGGCCCTGGCTCGCCAGGTTGACACCGCCTTCTATGGTAGTCTTTCCGATCAGAGCAAGCAGATCGTGGACGGCGTGAGTGAGCAGACGCGCTTCGCGCTCGTTCAGACGCTTCTCAAAGATGCACAGACAGTCAAGAAGAGTGGAGGTCGGGAAAGTTTTGTGAACACCCTCGCGGGCACTTACGCGCTCAAAACGTACGTCTTTGGCGCGAGCCCGGTCGAACTCAGCGTCCACAGGCCCGGGGATGGGCCTAAGGCCGGAGAGGAGCTGGCGCAGATGCTGGCCGACGCCGGCCCGGCCGTCCGCAAAGGCACCGACCTGGCCGCCGCCATAGCCCGGGCAACGCGGGGAACCAATCCGGAGGACCTCGCCGGCATCGTGCTGATGAGCGACGGCTGCCACAACGCACCCGCCTCGGTTGACGCGGCGGCGCGCCGCGCCGGCGCCGCCGGCATACCCATCTGCTCCATTGTCCTCGGAGGGCAGCGTCCCCCTCGGGACGCGGCGGTCGTCTCCGTCAGCGCCCCGGACGTGATCTATTCCGGGGACACGCTGTACGTGGGGGCCGGCCTAAAGATAGACGGCATGGCGGGGCGAAAACTTACCGTCACCCTCCGCGAAGATGATCGTGAAGAGCCCCTTGCCTCCGCCGAGATAGAGGTAGCCACGGATCGTGAGCGGCGCAAGGTGGAGCTGTCCTGCACCCCTTCCGAAATCGCGCTGCACCACTACCGGGTCGCACTGGACACCTTCGAGCAGGACGTGCTGCCCGAGAACAACGAGTTCCCTTTCGTCACCAGGGTCAGCGATGAGAAAACGCACCTGCTGATCATAGAGGGCGCGCCGAGATGGGAGTTTCGCTACCTGAAGAACCTGTTCGCTGACCGCGACCCCTCCGTGAGCCTCCAATATGTGCTGTTCGGCCGGGAGCGAATCGCCGACGCGCCGAATCCGCCCGCCGCGCCGGCCTCGGTCTCACGCGATGAGGCCCAGGCCACCTCCCTGCCGCAGGAAGAGGCGGAATGGATGAAGTTCGACGTTATTGTGCTCGGGGACGTCTCACTGGATGACCTGCAGCATGGGGAGATGGATATACTGGAGCGTTTTGTCACGGACCGAGGCGGCGTGTTGATCGTGGTGGCCGGGCCCCGTCACATGCCGCATGATTTCGCCGGAACAGCTCTGGAGAACATCTTGCCCGTCCGATTCCAGGCAGGCCGCCCCCCGCCGCCCGAATCCCCCGAAGGGGGCTACCGCATCGCCCTCACGCCCGAGGGCCGGCAGAGCATGATCATGCGTCAGGACGTGGACCCCGACAGGAACCAGGAAATATGGGGCTCATTCCCCAAGTTCTACTGGAGAGACGGCGGGGTGAGCGCCAAACCAGGGGCCAGCGTCCTGGCCTACGCCGTCTCAGCTGACGGCGCCGCGCAAAGCGAGAAGGAGAGCGAGAGCGCGCAGCGCCGGGCGCCCCTGGCGCTGATCCAGCAGGTGGGGCTGGGGCGCGTTGTGATGCTGGCCTTCGACCGCACCTGGCGGCTGCGCTACAGGGCGGGGGACGTGTATCATCACAAGTTCTGGGGACAGATCATGCGCTGGGCCACGGCGGGCAAGCTGCCCTCCGGGACTGACCTGGTGAAGCTGGGTTCCGATAAGGCCCGCTACGCGCCCGGCGAGCCGATCCGGATCCGCGCCAAGATACGCAACTCTGACCTCTCCCCCGTTGCGAACGCCCAGGTGGCCGTCAACATATACCAGGGCGAGAAGCTGGCGCTTCGCAAGAACCTGGACTACCTCTCCGGGATTCCGGGCCTGTACGGCGCCACCATAAAGGAATTGCTCTCCGGCGCGTATCGCGCCCAGCTCGACTGCCCAAGCGCGGAGCAAATCCTCGCCTCTGAGGGGGTCGAGAGCGTGGAGACCGAGTTCGCGGTGGACCCCTCCCGCTCCCCGGAGACGCTGGAAGTAGCCGCGAACCGTGAGCTGCTCCAGCGCGTGGCCGAACTGACCGGCGGCGCCGCCCTCCCCCCGTGGCAGGCCGACCGCGTGCAACAATATCTGCCCCCCGGCACATACGTTCGCAGTCAGCGGCATGAATACGTATTATGGAACTCATGGCCGTTCTTGCTTCTTATTTTCGCAATCCTGACGGCCGAATGGGTTCTGCGCAGGAGAAACGCACTGCCATGACTGACATGAGCAAGAGCGCGCGGCCCGAACCCCTCCCCCGGCCCATCGTGCGGGTGCTGAGCCAGTTGATCGCACGCACGCGGATGGTCATTGCGCTGAGGGGTATCTGCCTGGTCGTGGCTACGACGCTGACGGCAATCCTGGCCGTTATGCTCATTGACCGGCTGTTTACCTTCCTGTGCGCCTGGCCGCGGTGGACGCTTTTT
Source organism: Planctomycetota bacterium (assembly GCA_021161675.1). Lineage (GTDB taxonomy): Bacteria > Planctomycetota > Brocadiia > SM23-32 > SM23-32 > JAGHAF01. The sequence continues at coordinate 10,094 of JAGHAF010000060.1, forward strand.
CTGTGCATCGTGACGGCGGGCGGGATCGCCACGGGGTGGGCCCTGATCCGCCCGCTGGCGCACACCTTCAGCCTCTCCGGCATAGCCCGCGTTCTGGAATCGCGCCACCCCGAGCTGCACGAGCGCATCAGTTCCTCGGTGGAGTTGCTGGCCAGCCGAGAAAGGCAGGAGGTGCTGGGCTCAAAGGAGCTTATCCAGGCCCTGGCCGTAGAGGCGAGCGCGGATGTGCAGGGGCTCAAGCCCTCCCGCGAGATCACCTTCAGGACAGCCCGGCCCTTCTTACTTGCCGCCGGGGGTGTCGTCTTGATACTGGGCGGCCTTGTAGCCGTCTGGCCCCATCAGTCCACGCGGCTGCTGGCTCGCGCGGTGGCGCCGTTCCTAAACCTGCCCAACGTGGCCGCCGACCAATTGAGCGTCACGCCCGGCGACACCGTGGCCCTGCCTGATCAATCGGTGCGCATTGAGGTCCACGTCGCAAACGAAAAAGCCAAGAAAGCATTCGTTCACCTCGTCAACAGCGCAGGCGCCAGACGCAGGCGCGAGATGACACGTCTCTCCGACGAGCCGGACGGAATCAGACGCTTCTCCTTCTCCTGCCCGCCCTCGCGGCAGGACTGGCGTTATCGCATCCACTCCGGCGGCGCCCTCACCAGGTACTACAGCGTCAGGATTATCCCACCCCCTGCCGTTCGGAGACTGGATATCCGCTACGAATATCCCCCTTACGTGAACCTGCCACCCAAAGAAGAAGAGGACGCCGAGGGCAAGATAGAAGCCGTCCAGGGCACGCGCGTCAGCCTCAGCGCCCTGGTGAGCAAGCCGGTCGAGACGGGCGCGCTGCTGCTGAAAGGCCGGGACGCGCCGCTCGCGCAGGCGGGGCTCAGCGCGCTGGCGGAGAATCGCATGAAGGCCGCCTTCCAGTTCGAACTCGAGCCGGGGCTGGACGGACAATGGATGCTGCGCCTGAAGGACGAATACGGCTTCACCAACCGGGAGGTCTTCCGTCCTATAGCGGCCCTTCCCGACAAGCCGCCCGGGGTGCGGGTGGTCAGTCCTCAGAAGGAAATCATACGGCTCAGGCCGACCGACCGTCTGCCCGTGGCCTATGCCGCCGTAGACGACTACGGCCTGGCAGAAGTAGGGCTGCTCCTCAAGGAGGATGACGCTGAGCGACACTCTGAGCCACTTTCGCTGGAGTCCGAGGGCGGCCGACCTCCGCTGAGCGCAACGGGCGCCACCGAGTTGGACTTCTCAAAGCGCCGCTTCGAGGGCGTCCGCAGGGTGCAGTTCCAGGTTTACGCAAGGGATCGCCTGCCCGAGACCAGCGGCGGCCCTCAGGAGGCGCGATCCCGGACATTCACTGTTTTGATCCAGAGGAACGCCCCGCCCTACGCGCTCCAGAGGTGGACGGAACTTGAAGAGCACGCCCGCAAGGACTTTGAGCGACTCCTGGACCAGCTGAAAGCGGCGCAAAAGGACTCGTCTCGGCTCCGAAGCGAACTTTCCGAGAGCCCCCGGCCCGCAGAAAAGACGGAGAAGCAGGCCCGCGATCTCGCCGGGGAATTGAACGAAGCCGATGCCTCCGCACGGGACCTGGCCCAGCGACTGCGGGGGGGGCCGTTCGAGTCATTAACTCCCCCGCTGAACTCCGTGGCGGACGACCACATAAGAAAGGCCGCCAACGCCACCGAGGAAATAACGCGGGCCGCGCAGGCGCCTGAGCGCGCAGAGCTGGCACAGCAGGCGGAGTCGCACACACAGTCCGCAGTCGCAGACGTATCCGAACTGCTCGACCGGCTCAACAAAATGGCCGGAACCGGCCAACTGCTCCAAGAACTCAGCGATCTGACGGAGCGCCAGAAAGAGCTGGCCGCCGCGTCCGAACAGTTGCAGGACAATCCCCAGCAATCTCCCATGAGCGAGAGAAACTGGAGGGCCGCCCAGCAGGACGCGGCCTCGCAACTGGCCCGGATGCTGAAGGAGACCACCGACGGCGCGCAGGCGCAGGCCGCACAAGGTCAGCAGCAGTTTTCCGAGCTGGCCCGGCAGGCCCGCCAGCTAAGTCAGCAAGAGATGAACCTGGCGCAGGACACACAGGCCGGGCAGGACCGGATTTATCAATCGCTGCGCGACCGGCTGGCGCAGGAGCAGGCCCAGCTAGCCCGGGAAACCGACGCGCTCGTGCGCAATGCCGTTATCGAGAACGGACCTCAAGAGGATAATCTGGACCAGAGCGCCGCCCAGGCGGTCCATCAAGCCGCGCAGCAAATGGAGTCCGGGCGGCTCACCGCGGCGGCCCAGAGCGCCGCCGACGCGTCGAACAGGATGAACAGGTTTTCGCAGCGCCTGCAGGACAAGGCCCGGCAGACTGCCAGGGAGGCCCTTGCGCAGGAGGCCCCGAGCCCGCAGGCCGCCCGCCTTACGGCCGACCACATGGCCCTGCAGCGCGCGCTGGCAGAGGACAGCGCCGCGCTGGCCGATCGCCAGGGAGAACTCGGACGCCAGATCCGAGCGCTCGCCTCGGCGCAAACGCAGGAAGTCCTTGCCTCCAGGAATCAGCAGTTGATGGCGCGCACCCAGGAGCTGCGCCGCGCCACCCAGGCTGCGCAGCAGGCCATGTCTGCGACCTCCCCGCAGCCCGGCGCGAACGCTTCGGCAAACCAGGCCCGCCAGGAACTTCGCAATGCCGCCCGCGCCCAACAGCTCGCATCCAATGCCCTCCAGGCCGGGCAGCGCTCCGAGGCCGGCGGCCAGCACCAACAGGCCGCGGCTAACCTCCAGGCCGCCTCCGAGGCCCTTCAGCAAGCCGGCCAGGCATACGCCGCGGCGGCCTCCGAGCAGGCCGCCTCCCAGTCGCAGGCGGAGGGCCCACGCCGCGGCCAATCGCTGTCACGCGCATACAGCGCCTCACAGCAGGCGGCGCGTTCGGCCCGGCCGCTGGACGCGGCTCAGGCCGCCCAGCGCACCGCGGCCGCCCGCAGCCAGGTGGCGGCGGAGGCGCAACAGATGGGCGTCAGCTCCTTCTCCCCCGCCCAGCAGGCCCTCCAGCAGGCCGGCTACCAGCGAATGACGAGGGACTCCAGAAGCGGCAAGGCTTCATTCGAACCCGACGATACCGTGGCCAGGCTGAAGCGCGCCGGCATCAAATTGGAAGACTGGGCCAAACTTCCAGGCCGGCTCAGGGACGACATCCTGCAAGCGCCCGAGCAGAAAAGCCCGGAGCAATACCGCAAGCTTATCCGAGATTACTTCCGAACCATTGCGCGCCGCGGCGGCGCCGCAGCATACACTACGCAAGACTAGGAGTAATCCGCCAGTGCTCTCACGTTACGCCAAACGGGCCGCATTCAGCCTGGGGCTGGCCGCCGCCTGCGCGGCGCTCGCCCTGACGGCCGCTATGCGGCCGCTTCATGCCCAGGACGCAGAGGAAGCCCCGGCGGCTCAGGAGGACGCCCTCAAGAAATACGAAGCCCAGGTTGACCAGGCCGTCGAGCGCGGCCTTCAGTATCTTGCTGAGCGGCAGACCGAGAGCGGCGCGTTCCAGAGCACGTGGACGGATAACACGGGGGTGGTTTCTCTCTGTGTCATGGCGTTTCTTGCCCGGGGCCACACGCCCGGAGACGGGCCCTACGGAGAAGTCATCAATAAAGGCGTTGACTATGTTCTGGACCATAGCGCGAAGAACGGCATGTTGATCGGAAGGAATAGCCAGAGCGGCGGCATGTACAGCCATTCAATCTCCAGCCTGATGCTTTCCGAGGTCTCCGGCATGGTGAACGAGGAACGTCAGCGGCGAATAGACGAGGCCCTGCCCAAGGCGCTGAAGATTATTCTCTCGGCCCAGCAGGTTCACAAGAACGCAGCGCACCAGGGCGGCTGGCGTTACAGCTCTGCCAGCCGGGACAGCGACATATCCTGCACGGGCTGGCCCCTGATGGCGCTCAGGTCCGCCCGCAACAGCGGGGCTCATGTCCCCCGGGAAGCGATAGAGGACGCCGTCGGCTTCATACTGAGGTGCCGCAACCAGGATGGAGGTTTCGGCTACGTGCCGGGCGGTAGTTCGGGCGTCGCCAGGACCGGCGTCGGGCTGTTGTCACTGGAGCTGTGCGGACATCACGACAGCGCGGAGGCCCGCAGCGCCGCCGAGTGGATCCTAAAGCGCCCCAAACCGAGTTGGTACTACTACGGTCTTTACTACTGCTCGCAGGGGATGTACCAGATAGGCGGCGATTACTGGGAACGCTACGCCCCCCTATTGTATGAAGACCTGCTCCCCCGGCAGGCGAAGGACGGCTCATGGCCGGACAACATCTCGAGCGGCTCGCAGCGGGCCGGGAAGGCCTATTCCACCGCTATGGCTGTCCTGGCCCTGAGCGTGCCCTATTGCCAGCTGCCAATCTATCAGCGCTGAGCGCGGATATTACCCTTGTCAACCCAGGAGGACAGTGCTACGCTCTCGATCAAGTTTCACTCAACTGGCAATCCAATTCTCCTTCTCTCTTGGAGCATGAGCCCAATGCGACGGCTATCCATGGGAACCTGGAAGTTCGTTGTGTTTTTCGTAGCTATCGCCTGGTTGACCCTTGCCTGCGCGACGGCGACGGCCTCCGAATGGCCCTGCTACAAGGGGGACGCCGCCCGCTCGGGCGTCACGGACGAGGAGCTGACCCTTCCCCTTGTGAAGCTCTGGCGCTATGAACCTTCGCAGCCCCCCCGGCCCGCCTGGCCGGAGCCGGGCAAGGAGGTGCACCGACTGGACTTCGACTATGCTCCCCAGCCGGTTGTGGCTGGCGGGATGGTCTACTTCGGCACTTCTTCCGACGACTCGGTGCGCGCGCTGGACGCGGCCACGGGCGCCGTCAAGTGGCGTTTCACCACCGGAGGGCCCGTCCGCCTCGCGCCGCACATCTGGGACCGGAAGTGCTACGTCACTTCCGACGACGGGTTCCTGTACTGCCTGGACGCAGCCACCGGCGAGCTGACGTGGAAGTTTCACGCGGCCCCTGGGAATCGCAAGATGCTGGGCAACGGACGTATGATCTCCCGCTGGCCGTGCCGGAGCGGGGCTCTGGTCGTCGATGGCGTGGTTTACGTGACCGCCGGAATGTGGCCCTCGGAGGGCGTCTACCTTTACGCGCTCGACGCCCAAACGGGCGAGCAGCTCTGGTGCAACACCACGAACCTCAAATACCGGCTGCAACCACACGGTGGTTCTTCGGCTTTCACGGGCGTGTGCCCCCAGGGCTATATGTTGGCTTCGGATGACATGCTGATGGTCCCGTCGGGACGTGCGACGCCGGGGGTCTACAACCGCCGGAGCGGCGAGCTGATCTACTACCAGCCTTACCTCTACCTCGAGCCCTACGGCGACGAAAACTGGGGGAACCGCGCCAACGGCGGCGCGTGGATTACGATTGCCGGAGATGTGTTCTTCAACCCGGTACATACGCCCGGCGCGCCGGATATTGACGTGCACCTCGGCGAATCCCCTCCACGTCCCGGCGACGGCATGGGTGTCTGGAGCCTCCAGACGGGCAGGAAGAAGCTTACCCTCCCGGGCAAATACCGCGTCCTCGTCGCCGGCGGCATCCTTTATGCCGTGGGTAACGGGGAGCTTCAAGCGATTGACCTGAAAGCCTGGCGCCAGAGCGGCAAGCTGGAAGGCTGCGTCAAATGGACAGTCCCTCAGCCACGTAGCTACTCCATCGCTATGGCCGGCCACGTGTTGCTGCTCGGGGCACGGGGCACGCTGAGCGGCTTCGACTCCGCCACGGGCCGCCAGGTATGGCAGGCCGATCTCGACGGCCAGGTGCGCGGGATCGCCGTCGCCGAGGGACGAGTCATGGCCTCCACCAGCAAGGGAGAGGTCGTCTGCTTTGCCGGGCGCGCGCCGTCCACGCAGCCCATCTCCGTCCGGGAACGATTGAGCTGGGACGTCGGAGCGCTGCCACAAGCGGAGTCCCTCGCCGACGAGCTGATCTCAGCCTGCGGCGTTACGCAGGGCTACGCGCTGCTTATCGGGCAGGCGGACAGCCGCCTGGCGCTCGCCCTGGCGTCGAAGACTGACCTGCGAGTGATCAGCGTCATCCGCGGTGAAGAGCGGGCCGCCGCCGAGAGACAGAAGCTGATGACCACCGATATGTACGGCTATCGAGTCGCAGTGGAAGCGGTCGATGACCTCGACAAGCTGCCCTTTGCGAACTACTTCGCCGACCTGGTCGTCGTATCGGGAGACGCCCGGAGCCTCTCCGGCGGGGAGCTTTATCGCATGTTGCAGCCATGTGGCGGCGTAATGTGCTTCCCCGGCATGGCTCAGAAAGCCGTCGAACGCCTTATCACTGAAGCGGGGGCGCCTGAGGACGAACTTTCGCAGAGCGACGGCCGCCTCATCGTTACGAGGGGGGCCCTGGCGGGCTCCGGCGAATGGCGCTGCCAGTGGGCGAACGCGGGCAATACGGGCATCGGGGGGGAGACGCGCCTCCACCTGCCCCTCGAACTGTTGTGGTTCGGCGGACCGGGGCCGGAGCGCATACTGAGCCGCCACCTGAGGCCCTCGGCCCCGTTGTTCGTAAACGGACGCTGCTTCATTACCGGTCAGAATCACGTCATAGCCTTCGACGCATATAACGGCCGCCAGCTCTGGTGCACAGAACTTCCGGGCGCCGCGCGCAAGGCGTCCATATCGCTATCAGGCAACTTCGTCGCCGATGATGAGAGCCTGTACGTGGCCGTCGGCGCTTGCTGCCACAGGCTCGATCAGCGCACCGGCAAGACACTGCGCGTCTACACCATTCCGGAGGAACTGCTCGACCAGGCGAAGCCGCAGGTCCAGGAGCCCGCTGAATGGGGGTACGTCGCGGCGGCGGACGGCCTGGTGCTGGGCACTGTTCTTGCAGAGCCGAAGTCCCCCGAATGCTCGGCGCTCTTTGCGCTGAACCAGGAGGATGGCTCAGTGCGCTGGACTCGCCGCCCGGATGGCCGCTTCTACAACACGGGCCTTGCCATCGGGGAAGGACGCCTTTACAGCCTGGATGCCACCTCGACGAGCCAGATGGGGCAGGCCGCGCGGCGCGGGCAAAAGGTAAAGCCCCGGCAGAGCCTTGTCGCATTCGATTTGCATACGGGCCGGAAGCTGTGGCGTAGCGAAGACGTTCCTGCCGGGTTGTACGAACTTCAGTATGCTAAAGGCGTGGTCGCCCTTTCCGCCAAGGCCGCGTATGACGCGGCAACCGGCAAGAATCTCTGGCAGAAGAACGTCCCCTACCAGAGGCCGCCGCTCATCCTCGGGGACTGGATCATCGCCCAGCCCTTCGCCTACGACCTGCGCACTGGAGAGCCGCGCACGGCGCCGACCATTCTGGGCGACGAGGAGCAACGCTGGCGATTCAACCGGGCCTACGGGTGCGGCCCGGTGGTGGGATGCCCCGGACTGCTCATGTTCCGCTCCGGGACCTTCGGGTTCTACGACTTCGCGCGTGACGGCACCACGAACTTCGGCGGCGCTCGGCCCGGATGCGCGGTCAACATGATACCCGCCGGCGGGCTTGTGCTGGCTCCCGAAAGCAGCAGCGGGTGTAGCTGTAGCTACAACTTCCAGACTTCCCTGGCTCTGACTCCGTGCGAAAGCGATAGGAACCTCTGGTTCGTCTTCGGCAACAAAACGACCGGCGCCGGGATCGGGCCGCTGCATCTTAACCTGGGCGCGCCGGGGGACCGGCGCGCCGCCGAAGGGCTTGCCTGGCTGGCATATCCGCGCCCGCTTGCCCAGTGGGCCCGATCGGTAAGTGCGTCGCCGGTGGACCCAGCCCTGCACTCCTATCATCATCCCGAGGACCTGCCCCGGCTCGCCGGCGGCGAGCGGCCCTGGCTCTACACCTCCGGCATCGAAGGCGCCGGCGCCCTCACACTCCGCCCGCTGCTTCCCAAGCAGGTTTACATACCGCTGCGTGACGACGCTCCCACCATCGACGCGAAGCTGGACGATCCGTGCTGGCAAAAGGCTGAACCGCTGCCTTTCGTGGCAGACGAGCACCTGCTTGAGCCACGAGTCACGCTGCTCGCCTGCCGGGACGAAGAGGCCGTCTATTTCGCTTACCGCCGGACCGCACCACTGCGCGACGGCCAGCCGGCGCCGTTCGTGTGCGAGCAGACCGGCGCCGACGATGCCCACACCTGGGAGGATGATCACGTCGAATTCTTCCTGGCCGATAAAGAGCGCGAGTACGGCATTCAACTCGGCGTCAGTTGTGGGGGCGGGCGATTCGAAGGTCTCAGCGATATACCGCAACAAGCATACGCCAACCTGAATTGGGACGGTGAGTGGTCGTGCGAAGTTGAACGCAGCGCCACCGAATGGACCGCCGAACTGGCCATCCCTTACGCCATGCTCCGCAAGGCCCACATGGATCCTGATACGCTCGCCATCAACGTGCGCTCCGGCAATCTCAGCGGGGTAGGTAAGGCACAGATATACCTGCAAGACCCCGGCCAGGATTTCGGATACTGCCAGCTTTTCTGCGAGGCTGTCCGGAGCCCTCCCTTGCCCCCGGGCGAGCGAGTGCGCCCATGCACCGTCCGATTGCACTTCGCAGAGCTTCAGGATGTGGCGCCCGGCGAGCGCGTCTTCGACGTGAAGCTCCAGGGCCGCACCCTTCTGAAGGACTTCGACATCATGCGGGAGGCCGGCGCAAGGTTTACCCCTGTAATAAGGGAGTTCAGAGACATCCCCGTCGGCACTGAGTTCAGCCTGGAACTGATTCCCGGAAACGCCGGCGCCGCGCCGCCCTGCATCAGTGGCATTGAGCTGATCCAGCAAGGCTCCGAACTGTCCGCCGGCGAAGGATAGAGCGAATCGAGCGATTGTGAATGCGTCCCTTTGCAGAATGGCTTCCTTGCTGCTGGTGTGGCTGACGCTGTCGGCCGCGCCGCTTGGGGCTTGCACTGTGCCGGTCTTCCAGTATGCGCTGGATCGCTGGGCCGCTGAACCTTACCGCCTCGCGGTCCTGCACGCCGCGCCGCTCAGCGCCGAGCAGCAGGCCGCGGTCAACTGGCTGCGGGAGAACGCGGCGCGGCTTGACGCCAACTGCCGGATCCGCGAGATTGATCTTGCCGGGGGCCCCGAGGCGCTGGAGCAATACCGATGGGCCGCCCCACTGGCGACCGAGCTTCCCGTCCTGGCCGTGAGCTACCCGCCCTCCTCGAAGGCCGAGCACGCCCCCTGGTCCACCGACCTGACTCTCGCCGACGCGAAGGTCCTTCTGGACTCGCCGGCGCGCCGCGCAATCGCCCAACGGTTGCTGGACGGCGAGGCGGGCGTCTGGATACTGGTGGAGTGCGGCCGACGCGCGCGGGATGATGCGGCCGCCTGCGTGTTGCAGGCGGAGATCACGCGCTTAGAACACGCCCTTATCCGGCCTGTCGAAGACCAATTCGCTGACTCAGCCGGTCCGTCTGAACCGGAGAACATGTTTCGCCCCCGGTTTTCGCTGGTGCGCGTGTCGCGCTCCGATCCGGCGGAGGCCTCGCTCGTCGCGATGCTGCTGGGCAGCGAACCCGACTTGCACGACTATCCGGACCAGCCGCTGGCCTTCCCCGTCTTCGGGCGCGGACGGGCCCTGTATGCCCTGGTCGGAGCGGGCATAAACGCGGACACCATTGAGGATGCCTGCACGTTCCTTTCCGGGCCTTGCGCATGCGTCGTGAAGTGGCGGAACCCGGGCACAGACCTGCTGATGGCGGTCGATTGGGAAAGCGCCCTGGCCGGGAGACCTATGCCCGAGGCGACGCCTCCGCCCCTGACGAGCCTGGCGGCATTCGCCGATAGCTCGTTGGAGCAGGTGGCGCCTGCAGGACTGTCAGAAACGGACACGCCAGATGGCCGAGAACGGCCCGCACGCCGGGTCGGCCTGCTTGGGCGAAGCCTGGGCGCTGTGCTGGCGCTGGGCGTGGTGGCCGTGGCCGCATCCACGTTGATTCTGAAACGCAAGAACAGGTGAGTGGAGTGCCGATGACAATCTGGCGCCTGGTTTTCAAAGAGATACTGCATCGCAAGCTCAGTTTTGCGCTCGGCCTGCTGTCCGTAGTTGCGGCGGTGACCTGCGCCGTGGGCGCGACGAGCCTGCTTGCGGCACACGATGCGCGCACGGCCGCGCTGCTGGCGCGTAAGGAAGCCGAACTCAAATCCCAGATGGCGGAGCTGGAGGACGACATGCGCAAGGCAATGCTCAAGCTGGGTTTCAACCTCGTTATCCTCCCCAAGAACCAGGACGTGGGCGACTGGTATGCCGACGGCTTCGCCACCGAATACATGCCTGAAGACTACGTGCACCGACTGGCCGAGTCCGACATCGTGACCATCCGCCACCTGCTGCCCAGCCTTCAGCAGAAGATGACCTGGCCGGAGATGCGGCGCACCATAATCCTGATGGGAGTCGAGGCTGAGGTTCCCAAACTCAACAAGAGCCCCCGAACGCCCCTGGTCCAGCCCGTGCCGCGCGGCGCTATGGTTCTGGGCTACGAATTGAGCCAGGGCCTCGGCCTGGAACCGGGACAGAAGGTCAGGCTGATGGGCAGGGAGTTCACCGTTCAGCGCTGCCACGCAGAGCGCGGCACAAAGGACGATATCACCGTCTGGATCAACCTGCGCGAAGCGCAGGAGATGCTCGACAAAGAGGGCCTGGTGAACGCCATACTCGCCCTGCAGTGTATCTGCGCCGGACCGGCGGGCCTGGCAAGTCTCAGAAGCGACGTCGCCGGGGTGCTGCCGGACACTCGCGTGATCGAGCGGGGCTCCAAGATACTGGCCCGGGCCGAAGCGCGCGCCAAGGTGGGCGAGAAGGCAAAGGCCGCGCTGGAACGGGAGCGTAAGGCCCGCGCGGCGCTCAGGCGGGAGAGGGAGCGCGTCGCCGCCTTCCTGGCGCCGCTGGTGATAGCCGCATGTGCCCTGTGGGTGGGCTTGCTGGCCTTTGGCAACGCCCGCGCACGTCGAGGCGAGGTCGGTATCCTCCGGGCCCTCGGCCTGCGCGGTCGCCAGATAATGCTGCTCTTTCTGTCCCGGGCGTTCGCCATGGGACTCGTCGGCGGCGCTGTGGGCTACGCGGCCGGGCTGTTCCTGGGCGCCCGCCTGGAGGAATCGCTGGAGGGCGCCGCGGGCGCCGTCGGCCTGGGAGGCCTGCTTCGGCCCGGCGTGCTCCCCGCCGCGCTGCTGGGCGCCCCGCTGCTGGCCTGCCTGGCGAGCTGGATACCCGCCCTGCTGGCCGCCCAGCAGGACCCCGCACGGACACTCATGGAGCAGTGAAACATGATGCTCAGGATCAATGGGCTTACCAAGCGTTATGAATCCCCGGGCGGAGTCGTGCAGGCGCTGCACGGAGTCTCCCTGTCCGTGAGCCGCGGCGAGTTCGTGGCCGTCCAGGGACCCAGCGGCAGCGGCAAGACGACGCTGCTTTTCACAGCAGGGGGCCTCCTGCGCCCGGACGAGGGCACGGTGCGCGCCGGAGAGGTGGAGCCCTATCTTCTCAACCCCGAGAAACGGGCCCGCTGGCGGGCGCGCACCGTGGGCTTCGTCTTCCAGCAATATCACCTGGCCCCCTACCTCAACGTGGAGGAGAACATCCTGGCGGCTTCCCTTGCCGCCCCTTCGGAGGACGCTCCCGTGCGAGCGCGTCGGCTCATGGATCGCTTCCGCCTCAGAGAACGGGCCCGGCACCTGCCGGCCCAGCTCAGCAGCGGCGAAAGGCAGCGGGTCGCGCTGGCCCGCGCCCTGCTGAACTCGCCCTCCCTCCTGCTGGCCGACGAGCCGACCGGCAACCTGGACAGTGACAACGCGGGCGTCCTGCTGGACTACCTGGCCGATTTCGCCGCAAATGGCGGCGCCGTGCTGCTGGTCACGCACGACGACCGCGTCGCCCGCCGCGCCGACCGCACGCTGCGCCTGAGCGCCGGTCAGCTCGAAAACCACCCCGCCCCAACCCCGGCAGATCAATCCCCTGACTAACCCGGGCCTTTCACGGGCGTCTCCGCGCCCTTCGCGCGCGTCCAGATGGGACTGTACGAGATCGCATCAACCGGGCAAGTATTCAGGCAGCGCCCGCAACTGAAGCAATCGGCAGGGAGCGCTTTCCGTTCAACGCGGCCCTTCGCTGCCTGCAGCGGGCAGGCAGCCACGCACGCGCCGCACCTGGTGCATCTGTCCTGGTCGATGCGCACCCGTACGAGACTGATCGGCTCAACGATCCAGGAAACAAACCCGAATGGGCACACGAACTGGCAGAACGGCCTGTAGACGGCCGCGCTTGTGAGAAGCGCGGCAACGATCATGAGAATAACCGTCGCACTCTCGAAATCAAAGTTGAACAGATTGAAGGGGTTTACGAAATGATATACGACAAACCCCTTCCGCCCGCCGACGACCCCGAACAGCAGGAGCAACACGACGATGAACAGGGCGCCGCGTATGGAGTTGGAAACGGCAAACGGCGCCTTGCGGCGCTTGACATTCCGCAGGATCGGCAGGCTGTAGAGCAGTTCCTGTGCCGCCCCGAAGGGACAGGCCCAGCCACAGATGAGCTTGTTGCCGACCACCGATAGCGCGATGAAGAATGCAAATGCCACCACTTTCCCATACACGGTCGGGTAAAGCCCGAGAAGCGCCTTGGGCACCTTGACGACGCTTTCCATCGGGTTCGGCGACTTGCCCAGCGCGAAGCCGCAAACGCAGAGGGCGACCAGCAGAGCGATAACATAGGGCGCGCGCGGATACCACGTCCTGCGCTCAGCCGGGGGAGAGCCGTCCGGCCGCCCCAGCCGGGCCAGGTAGACCAGTCCGAACAGAACAAGCGCGCCAAATATGTAGTACTTGAGCGCTGAGTCGCGGTGGCCGAGCAGATGGTGCACGACGTGCTCAAGTTGCTCTGCTTCAACGTCGAGTTCGGCCATCGGTATCTTCTTCGGCGCGTTGAGCGGCAGGCCCAATTCGCGTGCCAACGCTTTGCCCGTGACTCCGAGTTGGGGGGCGAGCTCCTGCATGCTCATGCCTGTGTCGAAGGTGAGCGCCGGCTGCGCCTTCCGGCCGCCCGACCAGGCGAGACCGCTGGCTACAAGTGCGGCGCAGACGATGAGCGTACAGATAAGCCACAGCTTCTGTGCGCGACTAAGACGCCTCCAGTAAGACATGGTGTCCCTCATTTCCGGATATTCGATGACATGACAAAACGCAGCCCATGCCGCGGGCGCGGGACGGGCTGTGCATCTCAGGCGAGCGGTTTGGTCCTGCACTCGCGGGGCCAAGGCCTGAGCCTGCCGAGGGCGGCGCCTAAGACATACCCAAGCGCTGCAGGATGCGTCGCATGTTGCCGCCGGCGATGGCTTCTTTGGACTCCTCCGGGATGTCGGCGTAGGCCACCTGCGAAAGCGCTGTGCCTATGTCCAGGACGCTCATGTCCGAGCCGAAAAGCACTTTCTCGACGGGAACGCGCTCCAGCGTCTCGGGGGTTATCGTTCTCGCCCCCATCGCGCCGCATATGGAAACGTAGAGGTTCGGCAGTCTCGCAACGCTATCCAAATCAACGAAGTGACCCTCGAAGAAGGTGAGGTCCGGGAAATCGGCGCAGCGTTCAGGGATCCCCCCGCATCCATGATGCAGCAGGATCAGCCCCTCGCTCTGTAGGTATTCCAGCAGCGGGACGAAGCGAGGCTCGGTCAGCTTGTGCATCTGGTCGTAGACGTGCATCTTCACGCCGATAATGTCGATCTCGGCGCGCACGCGCTTGATCTCGTCGATCATCCGTTCCAGGTAGTTCGTATTAAGGGTCACGTAGACGCGGAAGCGCTCCGGCGCGAAGCGTTTGAACGCGATCAGCCGGTCGTTTAGCAGGTGATTATCTCCCGGCGCGCCGGCAGGTATAGAGGCGATGCAGGAGATGTCCACGCCGTAGCGATCCATGTACTCGACGAACGCCTCCGGGGTGGAGACGGGGACGAACATCCCGTTGTAGACGCCGGCGTGCGCGTGCATGTCTATCACTTCCACGTGGTCCAGCGGCAGGCCGGCTTTCATGCGTCTTAGCATCTCGCTCATTTTAGTTCTCCCCCAGAAGGCGACTGAGGTTCCCGCCCGCCACAAGCTCCACGTCGGCCTCGGGTAACCGGCAGTATTTCACCATGGTCACGGACGATCCCGGATCGTAAATCGGCATCTGGGTGGAGAAAAGGACGCGCTCGGCGCCGAACCTGCCGGCCGCATCGTCAACGAACTTGGCGCCCAGCGTGGACAGGTCGCAATGCAGGTTCGGACAGGCCTGCATTGTCGCGTACAACATCCGGTTCGCCTCCGCGCCCAGGTGTCCCACCACGACGTTCAGCTCCGGGAACGCCTGGCAGACGGCGTATACGGCCTCGAAGTCCGGCATGTGGTCCCAGAAATGTATCTGCACTCCGAAGTCCACGAACGCGGGCAGGCCGCGCTCAATCAAAAGTTCGCACCAATCCCCTATCACGAAAGGCAGGAAACGGTATCTTCCCTCGGCGGGGCAGAACCGGAACCCCCGCACTCCCTCGGAGACCATGCGCTCCATGTACTCCGCGGGCTCACCGTGTTCGCCGGTGGCCGATGGATAGAGCACAGCGCACGGGGAGAGGCGATCACTGCCCCGGCACATCCGCAGGACGCGCTCATTTCCCTCGAGGGGGTCCACCTCACGCGCAATAAAATGATGCGCCAGCGAGCGGGCGATGCCCATGTGGTCCATGCGCCGGACGAACTCGTCGGCGTCCCGCAGACTGCGCACGCCGCGGTGTCCGCTCTCGCCGATCATAGCGAACGAATCGAACAGAATCATTAGCGCTTCGCTCCAGGCTCAGGTTAGCGGCGCCCCACGGCGCCGCTTGAATCCGTAGACACTACCAGGCTCCATGCTACAATCCGCAGAGCGTCCGGTCAAGCGTGTCTGAGCTATTTGCCTGAGCCTGCGCGCGGCGGGCCTCGAGGCGGGCTCTCACGTGCCGGAAACGGCGCAAGCTGGGGCGGGTCGGGAAGATTCTCAGAGTTTTTCCGGTGTTTTCTTTGGCCCGGCCGGCCAGGCGTGGGGCCAGGTGATCGGGCGGCTTGAGCGGGCAGAGGTGAAGCATTTCTTGCGGCTTCTGCAAGTCCCGCCGCAGGCTCCTCTGCCGTGCAGAGGGGAAGGCCGTCTCGGCAAGGTTGCAGCTTCCAGGCGATTAAACTATAATGGCCGAAAGTACGAATCTGGGAGAATAGGGGTGGTTCCATGCTAGTCCGCAAGACAATAGGACAGCTTCTGCTGGATAAGGGGCTGATAGAGAAAGAGCAGATCGAGAGGGGGCTGGAATATCAGCAGAGGTCCAGCGAGAACCTGCGGTTGGGGGAAATCCTCGTCAAGTTCGGTTACGTCACTGAGAGGGATGTTCTCAGGTGCATAGGAGAGCAGTTCGACGTTCCGGTGGTGGACCTGGACGAGGTGCGGCCGGAGATCGAAGCTGTGGACGCGGTGCCGCGCAGCACGGCCAGCATGCACAATATTCTGCCGCTGAAAAAAGAGCATGGCTGCCTGACGGTTGCTCTGAGCGACCTGGACCTGTGCACTATGGACAACCTGAAGTTCATCCTCAACATGGACGTCAAGCCTGCCCTGGCGCCGGAGCAGGATATCCGGGAGGCGATCGAGCGTTATTACGGCGGCGAAGAGTCCACGGTGGACAACATGCTGAGGGAGTTCACGGAGGGTGAGCTGGCCCAGGAGCTGATGGCCGTAGAGGATGAAGAAGACGAGCTGGATTCCGACGCCCCGGTCGTTCGGCTCGTGAGCCTGCTGGTCAACGACGCCGTCCAGGCGCGCGCCAGCGACATACACGTCGAGCCGATGGGCAACCGGCTCAGAATCCGGTATCGGATCGATGGTATATGCCACGAGATGGAATCGCCTCCGAAACGGCTTCAGAACTCTATAATCGCGCGTCTAAAACTGATGGCGCGGATGAAACTGGCGGAGAAACGGCGACCGCAGGACGGACGTATCCCGATGGTGGTGCAGGGGCGGCCGCTCGACCTGCGCGTCAGTGACATCCCCACCACCGACGGCGAAAGCATCGTGATGCGTATTCTGGACAAGGAATCGGCCAAAGTCGGCCTGGTGGAGCTGGGCTTCCATCCGACGGACATGGAGCGTTTCGAGGGAATAATACGGCGTCCGAACGGGATTTTCCTTGTGACCGGTCCCACGGGAAGCGGCAAGACCACGACGCTTTACTCCGCCCTGAACGCGCTGAACCGGCCGGACACGAAGATCATCACGGCGGAGGACCCGATTGAATATACCTTCCCTGGCATCAATCAGTCCGAGGTCCGGATGGAGATAAAACGGACTTTCCCGGTGATCCTGCGCGCGATGCTCCGGCAGGCGCCGCAGATCATCCTGGTGGGCGAGATTCGTGACGAGGAGACGGCGGAAATCGCCGTGCGCGCCGCGCTGACGGGCCACCTTGTTTTCAGCACGCTCCACACCAACGACGCCCCAAGCGCTGTGCCACGATTGATCGACATGGGCGTGCCGCCTTACATGGTGGCTTCCTCGGTGCAAGCCATAATGGCTCAACGGCTTGTGGGAACCATCTGCCCTAATTGCAAGGAACCGTGCGAGGTCCCCGAAGGCACGTTGCGCGCGGTGGGGTTGACAGCGGAGGAAGTAGAAGGTATCACCTTCTACCATGGCCGGGGTTGTAATCGTTGCAACGGCACAGGGCTTTACGGACGCTCCGGCATCTTCGAATTGATGGAGATGAACTCGGACTTGCGCAACTTGATTTTCTCTAAAGCTCCCACCGGAGAGATACGTGAGAAGGCGCGCTCGTACGGAATGCTGACCCTCAGAGAGGACGGCCTGCGCAAGGCGATTCAGGGCAAGACCACCATCGAAGAGGTCCTGCGTGTGACCGGGGCGGTCACCGGACGCAACTAACTGCGCCGGCCATGAGTTCTTTCGTCATGTTTCTCAGGTGTGGAGGATCAGATGATTCAGGTTGAAAAAGTCCTCGCTGCAGCGATTACGAAAGAGGCCGAGGATATCATCTTCACTGTCGGGCGGCCCCCGATGCTCCGGCTTTCCGGCGACCTGAAACCCCTTCGCACCGAAACCCTCGGGCCGGAAGACACTGTGGCCCTGATGAAAAGCATAACCCCGGAGCGCTACAGGGAGGAACTTCAGGAAGAGGGTTCGACGGACTTCGGCTTCGACTTCGGCGATAAGGCGCGATTCAGGGTGGCCGTCTTCCGCCAGCAGGGAAACGTGTGCATTGTGCTGCGGCTCATACCGTCGAAGATTCGGAGCTTCGACGAACTCCAACTCGGGCCAAGGATCCAGGAACTGCTCTTCCACCCCCGCGGGCTGTTTCTCGTCACCGGCCCGACCGGCTCCGGCAAGACCAGCACGCTGGCCACGCTTGTAGACCACATCAACTCCACGCGCAGCGCGCATATTATTACCATCGAAGACCCGATAGAATACCGCCACCAACATAAAAAGTCCATTGTGAGCCACAGGGAAGTGGGCGTAGACGTGCCCTCGTTTTCAGACGCGTTGCGGCGCGCGCTGCGAGAAGCGCCCGACGTGATTCTCGTCGGCGAGATGCGTGACCTGGAAAGCACGCAATTGGCCATGATGGCCGCCGAGACAGGGCACCTGGTGCTTGCCACCATCCATACGCAGAGCGCCCAAGGCACCATCGAGAGGATAGTCAACCAGTTCCCCGGAAACGAGCAGGAACAGATTCGCACACAGCTCGCTGACACCCTGCTGGCGGTGCTTTCGCAGACCCTGGTTCCGCGTATCGAGGGCGGCCTCGTGGCGGCCTACGAGGTGCTGCTGGCCACCCCCGCCGTCAGGCACCTTATCCGCGACAAAAAGACACACCGCATCGATTCGGCCATCCAGACCAGCCGGGAGAAAGGAATGCAGCTGTTGGACGACCATCTGCTGCGCCACTATAGCCACAGCGTCATTGGGAGGACAGAGGTCATGACGCGCTGTCGCTACCCCGAAGACGTCGCTAAAGCCCTGGTCCGGATCGACGCCGAGGGGCGCGCCTGAACAAGGAACGGAGATACTTCATGCAACAGAACGTGGTGGAGCAACGTTCGGAACTGCTCGGCAAGATTCTCAAAGACATGGACCTTGTGGGCGAGAGCCAAATCCAGGAGGCGCTCGCGATACAAAAGGAGCGCGGCGGCGCGCTGGGCGAGATACTCGTCGAACGCAACTACATAGACCGGGACGCCCTGACCCGTGCCCTTGCCATACAGGCGGGCATGGAAGTCGCCGAGCTGATAGACAGGGAAATCCCCCCCGAAATCGTCGAAATGATCCCCGCCTCCATGGCCCAGGTCTACCGCGTTGTGCCCGTGCGCTTCAAGGACGGGGTCCTCACGGTTGCCCTGGCCGATCCGACCCAGTTGAAAACCCTCGATGACCTGCGCTTCATGCTCGACTGCGAGATCGCGGGCGCCATCGCCAGTCAATCGGATATTGACGTTACTATCCAGAAATACTACAGCGAACAAGACGACATGAGCGATATTCTCAAGGAGTTGCAGGATGCAGACGGGGAAATGGCGGACGTCATGCCGGAAGAGCGCAGCCAGTCAATCGACCTGGAAAGCGTCGAAGAGATGGCCAGCAGCAGCCCCGTGCGCAAATTGCTCAACCTGATCCTGCTGACCGCCATCCAGGACCGCGCCAGCGACATCCACTTCGAGCCTTTCGAAGATGAGTTCAAGGTCCGCTACCGCGTTGACGGCGTGCTCTACGAAATGGTGCCCCCACCGAAGCACCTCCACCTCGCCCTCACCAGCCGTATCAAGGTCATGACCGGCACCATGGACATCGCCGAGCGCCGTCTGCCACAGGACGGCCGCATCGAACTGAACATCGCCAGCAACCCGGTGGACCTGCGCGTTTCCTCCCTGCCCACCATGTTCGGCGAGAGCGTGGTGCTGCGCGTGCTGGATCGCCGCATGGTGGCGCTGGATATCAACGAACTGGGCCTGCGGCGGGAAGACATGGACAGTGTCACCCAACTGATGCGCAGGTCCCACGGGATCATCCTCTGCACCGGGCCAACGGGCTGTGGCAAGACCACCACCCTCTACGCGGTTATCAAAGAACTCAACGACGTGGGCGTCAAGATACTCACCGTTGAGGACCCCGTCGAATACGATATCGAAGGCGTTATGCAGATGCCCGTGCGCGAGGAAATCGGCGTGACCTTCTCCACCACCATGCGCCACTTCCTGAGACAGGACCCCGATATCATCCTCGTCGGAGAGATCCGTGACAGGGAGACCGGCCAGATGGCAATCCAGGCATCCCTGACTGGCCACCTCGTCTTCAGCACCGTCCATACCAACGATGCCTGCACCGCTATCACCCGACTGATCGACCTGGGGCTGGAGCCTTACCTGATCAACGCCACCCTGGAGGGCGTCCTCGCCCAGAGACTGGTGCGGCGCATCTGCGCCAATTGCAAGGAGGAATATGAACCCACCCCTGAAGCCCTACTCTCGCTCGGACTGAGGCCCGAGGACGTGAAGGGCAAGCGATTCTACCGCGGCCGCGGCTGCGACCGCTGCAACAACATCGGATACTTCGGCCGCATGGGGCTGTTTGAAATCCTGACGATTTACGACGAACTACGCGACATGATGCTCCAGGGCGCCTCCACCCAGGAGCTGCGCTCCGCCAGCCGCAGACTGGGCTGCCGCTCGCTGCGCCAAAGCGGCCTGCTGGCTATCTACGACGGCCTGACCACCATTGAGGAAGTAAGCCGCGTCACCCTGGCCGAATAAGCAGGAAAACAGGGCGCGAGAGCCAGGGGCCAGCAGCGCAAAGCCATCCTTCCCGGCGGCCACGCCTCGCGTGACTCTTGATCTATCCGTAAGCGCTCCTTCAGTCTGTAGTTGTCAGTTGGTAGTTTGGCTGTGGGTTGCCAGGTTGATAAGGACGCCGTTGCGCGCCAACTATCAACTCAAATTCGCCCTCCACACTTCGCAGCGCCCACGGCGTTCCAGCCTCTTGCTTGACATCAACCCCCGGAGCGAAGATAATACAGGTAGAGATGAATTGGACAGGTTTTGGTAGGCCCGGCGGAAGTCTCACAAGCCAGGTGTCCGGCCACTGCGAGGCCCGCAAGGCCCTTATGACCAAAAGGAGGTGAATCCTGATGCCGGTATTCGAATACGAAGCTATGGACGCCCAGGGCAACGCGGTCACCGATACGATTGAGAGCGAATCGTCCGAACAGGCCATCTCAGCCATCCGGGAGCAGGGGCTTTTCCCCACGCGCGTCACGCAGAAGAAGGTCGTGCGCAAGGTTGTGGCTGGCGGCCGCCGAGGGGGAAAGAAGAAGGCGTTCGTCATCGGCGGCGTCAGCTCCAAACAGCTCAATACGTTCACCCGGCAGCTCTCCACCCTCACGGACGCCGGTATCCCGGTGGTGCAGTCGCTGGACATTCTGCAGCGACAGATGAAGCCCTGCGCCCTGAAGAACGTCCTGGGGGACGTGGCGGACGAAGTCGAGGGTGGCATGTCACTCTCCGAGGGCATGGCCAAGCATCCAAAGGCATTCGACACCCTCTACACGAACATGGTCAAGGCGGGGGAAACGGGCGGCATGCTGGATATTGTGCTCAACAGGCTGGCCGACTTCCGCGAGAAGGCGGCCCGTCTGAAGCGGAAGGTTATCGGCGCCCTGGTCTACCCGGTGTTTGTCATACTGGCCGCCGGTGGTATTCTGACCTTTCTGGTCTACAAGGTCATTCCCAAGTTCATCGCCATGTTCGAGGACCTGGATGTGGAACTGCCCGCTCCCACGCGTCTGCTGCTGGCCATCACGAACTTCGCCACCACCTACTGGTACGTGGTTTTGCTAGCCCCCGTTGCCTTGATTGTGTCCTACAAGTTGATTCGCTTCACGCGCACGGGGCGGAATGTGTTCGACTGGATGAAGTTCAAGATCCCGCTGTTCGGCAAAATCCTCAACAAGTCCGCCGTCTCGCGTTTCGCGCGCACCTTCGGCACTCTGATGGGCAGCGGCGTGCCCATCCTGGAGGCGTTGAACATCTCCCGCGACACTGCGGGCAACGCCCTGCTGTCCTCTGCGATTCAGAACGTTCATGACAGCGTCCGCGAAGGCGATCCGATCGCCGGCCCTCTGGGTGAGAGCCGGATTTGCGAGGACATGGTGGTCAACATGATTGACGTCGGCGAGGAGACCGGGAACCTGGACAGCATGTTGCTGAAGATCGCCGACAACTACGACGATGAGGTGGACACCGCTGTGGAGGGCCTCACCAGCCTGATGGAGCCGATTATGGTGATCACACTCGGCGGCATTGTCGGGTTCATCGTCATCTCCCTGTTCATGCCGCTCATTAAGCTGATGAGTTCACTCTAAGGAAATGAAGAGGTTCAGCACGAAGAACACGAAGAAGATTCAGTCCGACGACCTATCTAACCGGGTAATCGGTTGCGCCCTGGAAGCTCACCGAGAACCTGGCCCCGGATTGATGGAGAGCGCTTACCAGCAGTGCCTGGCGCACGAACTAAGTCTTGCGGGGTTGCCGTTCGAATGTGAGTGCGAAAGATGAAGGCCGAAAGCAAAATTGAGAACGGCAACGTGACGTTGTCGTTAGCTTTTGCTTCATCCTTTATTTTGCTTTCCTCGTGCCCTTCGTGTCCCTCGTGGTTAATGTTTTTTGCCGTTCTCAGCGCGTTCTTCGTGGTGGAAAAAGAGGAGAAGAAAATGAACGTCCTCCGTCGGAGACAAGCGGCCTTTACCCTGATTGAACTCCTGGTGGTGATAGCCATAATCGCCATCCTCGCCGGCATGCTCATGCCCGCCCTCCAGATCGCCCGGCGCAAGGCGCAGGAGACCAGCACATTGAGCCAAATCCACCAGTACGAGATCTGCGCCCAGCAGTTCGCAAGCGACTACGGCGACTACCCGCCCTCAACCTGGGACGAGGCCATAGAGCTGTTTGGCTACGATCCTGATGACGACGGCAACCTTGACTCCATTATATGGAGCGAGTACACGCCGCACAATCCCACAGACTATAACGAGGGCATAGAGGTGTTCCTGGCCTGCCTGGCCACCCGGAACGGCGGCCCCTACCTGGAGGTGGACGCCGCGCAAATCGGCAACACGGACGGCGACATGGACAACGGCGACACGACGAATGGCTACAACATTGCCGACGCCACGAATTGGTACTTCGGCTCAAAAGATATCTTCGAACTCGTTGACTACTGGGGCAATCCCCTCGTCTACGTCCACAACCGGGATTACTACTCCGCCAGCGCCGATACGCCATACGTCAGCGCCCAGGGCGCAGTCAAGTACTGTTACCCCCGGAGCGCCGCGGGCACAGCCACTGGCAACTATCCCAATCTGACTGGATTCCAGCTCTATAGCTGGGGCGTTGATGGGGAGCCTGGCCGCTACGGCGGCTCGGCGGTGCAGCACCGGCAGTGGCGGGATAACCTGACGAACTGGGAGGAATAGCCCGTGGCGCGCTGTGAGAAAAAGCGCAGCCCCCTGCCCCCTGGCCCGTTGCGGCGGAGGAGCGCCTCATCCGGCCTGACGCTCGTGGAGCTTCTCGTGGTGATGGGCATCATCGCGGTGGTCTTCGGCATGAGCGTCGTTTCATTCATCGGCATCACCCGCCGCAGCAGCCGCGAGGGCGCCGCCGAACAGGTCATGGACGTGCTGCGCAGCGCCCGTATGTCCGCCGTCACCAGCGGGCGAGGCGCCGTGGTGCGCATCAACCCCGCGGCAGGCACGCTCTACGGCCTGTCTACCAGCGTCGTCGCCGCCTGGCACTTCGAACAGATAGACAGCGGCGTCACACCCGGCGCGCGCCGGATGGACGGCGCCTATACGTACGCAAACCCGGTCGGCACCCCGATTATGGAAGGTTCATTGGGGCTGGCCATTAACTTCGAGCAAAGCAAGAGCACGTACGTCGACTGCGGCTCGTACCCCGTCTACGACCAGACCAGCGGCATACGCCTGGAGGCCTACGTCCGCCCCACGGGCGGAAGCGTCGGAGACAACCTCGGCGTCATCTCCAAGTGGGACGGCACGGATGGCTATGCCCTCTACCTTCACTGTGACGGCGACGTGGGATACAGCCTGCACTGCCGCATCAATACAGAGGACGCGCTGATTGGTGACGACGGGTCGGTTGACCTGGAATCTGACACAGGGGTCGTCCAGCCCCACACCTGGACTCACGTCGCGCTGGAATGCGACGGGGTCGAGGCGCGGCTGCTCTACAATGGAATCGTCGCGGACACCGCAGCGCAGACGGCCGACATTATCCCGGCAAATGACGAACCCCTGCTCATCGGCGCCGTAGGCCCAAGAAGCGGAGGCCCGACGGACTTCTTCGAAGGCCAGATCGACGAGCCGCGCGTGCTCTCCGTGGCCGGAGGGCAGCGCGTCCACCTGCCGGACAAGGTGAAGCTGGTTGTCAGCCACGACACCCGGACCATCCACTACGACGCCCACGGTAGCCTTGACCTGGCCTACCACAACGAGCCCATCTACATAGCCGTCGGCGACCCATATCAGAAAGCGGAGCTGGCCGCCTCCTGCGCAAAATCAGATCCGACCATGACGGTCCGGCAGCCGAATCCCCTCCCCCCCACCGGAGGACACCTGATCGTCGGCGACGAAATTATCCATTATTCATCCGCTTCGGGCGGCGTCCTGAGCGATCTGCAGCGAGGCGAGTGCGGCACCGACGGGGAAGCACATAACCAGGCAGAGAATGTTTACATGGCCCGCGTGGTGCGGATAGACCAGACGGGCCTGGTCGACAGAGTGGATTGAGCGAACAACACGGAGGTCTTTGCCCATGCCAATACCGGGGCTGGACAAGATGGAGCGCGCTGGCGGATATTCCGAAGAGAGGAATGATCGATCGTCTTTCTGTCTGCGTGCTCCCCTCCGTGTTGGATTTGACGTAGCCGTTCTCAGGCGCCTTTCACCACGGAGGGCAAGCAAGCTGGAGAGCAACAAAGATATGATAAAAGGTGGTTTCGCCCATGTTTTCTCTGCGTCCTCTGCGGACTCTGCGCCGAACATTTACACAACAACAGAACAATGAATAAGAAAATCACAGATCGGGACGCCGCCCGGCGGGGCGTGGCGCTGGTCATCACGGTGGCCGTGCTGACGGCCATGTTCTTGCTGGCTGTGCCCTTCGCCGTATTCATGCGGATGCAGTACCGCGCCGGGACGCAAGCCGTAGACATGGCCCGGGCCCGCTACGGAGAGACAGGCGCCGTAAACCACGCGCGATACCTCCTCTTCGCGGGAACGAGCCAGCATGAGACAGATGAGCCTGTTTTCCCATTTGACGACAAGGACGTGGACACCCTCTGGGAGTTCCGCACAACGCTGAGGACCCGCCTGTCCGCTGGAGCGTCAATCCCCGCCGGCGGGGCCGGCCCGTTCCAGTTCCAGGTGGACGATGCCCTGGGCTTGCCCAACGACGGCGACCCGGAGACCGTGGACGGCTACGTGCGCGTTGACGACGAATGGATGGCCTACTCCGATATAGAGGACCTAGCCACCTCTGACGATCTGCCTGAAGCGGGACCGAACTTTCCCGGCGGCAAGCTCATGGTCCGCAGCGAAAACCGCGGCCTGTTCGGCGCCGCGCCGCTGGCTCACAATGCAGGGGCGCTGGTCTCCCTTTTCCCGCAGGAGCAGATGTGGCGCCTCGACGTTGAGGACCCCCAGTCCAAGATCAACGTCAACACCGCCTCGTGGCTGCTCTTGAAGAACCTGTTTGATTCCCTGGCATTGCCGGGCCAGGCGGCGATTGACATCTATTTGGGTCGCTACAGAAACGCCTCCGGCGACCCCGGTTACTACCCCTACCAGAACGTGAACGACATCAAGCGGCACGTTTCACTTTCCGCAGCGGACTTCGATAAGGTGCGGCCCTTCCTCACCGTGCATTCCGGTTATCTCGATGGGCAGCAGGCATGGGCCGCCACCGGCTCCCTCGAGACCGACATGGGCGGCGGCGGCACCGGAAACTACACCGCCGACCTGGCCGACGGCGGCGCGGACGGCATCGCGCCGTTCTCCGTCGTGCGATTCGTCTGGAACGACGCCGGGACGGACTATGAGGAATACAGGACTGTCCTTGCGAAGAACGCCAGCGGGTTGACCGTGCAGGTGGATTTCGACCTTAACGTCGACAACTCGATCACCTTGGACTGGGATGACCACCTCGCACCGATGTTCAAGGGCGCTTCGGCCGACACCCCGTGCTACGTGAAAGTGGATAACGAGTGGATCAAATACGAAGGGGTCACAAAAACTCCAGGGGTCTCCCTGGTACTAAACAACTGCACCGGCGGGTGGTTTGGCACAGGCCCACCCGTCCTCCACACCGCGCCCACAGAGGTGAATGGCGACGTCATTTGCTGGGAGGGCGGCGCCGGCCTAGGCATCCCACTCACCGGTCCACTGACCCCCGCGCCCCCTGCCATGTCTGCGGACATCAGAGTCCAAAACCGCCATGCCATCAACATCAACACCGTCACCAACGAGCGCGTTCTAACGGCCTTGATGACGAACGTGGAAAACTACGATGGGGCCACCGCCACCACCATCACCAAGGACACCGCTGGGGCCGTAGCGGACAAGATAGCTTACTACATTTCCGGGGATACCCCTATCCAGACGTTCTTCGATGGAAACGAAGACTGGATCGACGGTAGCCCGGGCTTCGGTACTCCCCGCGCGGAACTGAACAATGTCTTGACTACTGTACCTGTACCTGGCCTCACGGCAAAGCAGCGACAACTCCTGGTGGACAACTTCAGCCAGGACCCCGCCGATTGGCCTGACAGGTCAACCGCGCCCCTACGCTTCAACAGCGGCGCGCTGGTGGGGATTGACTCGATGAGCGTCGTGGACGACCGCGCCGGCACGCCCGTGGCCCAGTCCCCACGCAGCGACGGCGCCCGGATGGAACGCACATACGGGACCCTCCCCCCACTGCAACCCCTGTGGCAGATTCTCCGCAGCCAGAAGGACTTCGAAGAGGCAAACGACGTTGGAGGTTCCACGGACGTCCAGACAACCCCTCTGCTCGCATCCCTGGAT
>JAGHAF010000013.1 GCA_021161675.1 Planctomycetota bacterium
GGCGTCGGGTCTGTGATCCGTGGGTTTGGGGGATGTGATCAGACGCCCGGGAGTGCGACATTTGAGGGTCTGGTTGATGTTGTCGAACACGATTTGCGGGGCGCAGATCGTCTGGTCGCCGGTGCTGATTGTCACGGTTTTCCCTTCCGCAGCGCTCAGTTCTACGGTGTCGGCGGCGGCGTCCCACACCATCCGCTGGCAGAGCGCTTCCCCGGCTGTGTTGGTCAGTTCATTGCGCATGGAGACCTGCCCCTCGGCGACTATCTGGCTGACGCTCTGCTGCCCTTCGCCGTCGAAGCTGGCTTTCAACTGATCAGAACTCAGGGAGTTCTTGCCCTGGACAATCGTTACGTCTTTGTCGAAGGTGGCAAGGCCGTCTGTGGTGTCGTATGTCATGGAGTCCTGCCAGGTCACGCGCAGGGAGGCGTCGCGGTTGAACTGGAAGGGCCCTCCGCGCCAGGGGTTGGTCTTGTTCTCGACCGTGTCGGAGGAAGGCTGCTGAGGACGGCTGCCTTTCCAGAACAGTTCTCCGGGCCCTTGGGAAGAGAAACGGCTGCTGAGGCGGAAGAAGTTCAGCTTCTGGCCACTGATGCTGAAATCCTCCGTTTCTATCGAGGCTTCCGCCCCGGTCAGGAGCCCCATCTGGGTGACGTTTCGCCATTTCAGCGTTTCGCCGCGCACGCTCTGGCCCGGGCTGTCCAGCTCCACGTGTCCGGAGGCCAGGATATCCGTGACTTCCCGTCTGTTTTCATCCTTTTTCTCGGCGAACTGGATGGTCATCTCGTCACATTTCAGCCTCTTGTCACCGAAGGAGGCATGCACGTTTTCGGAGAAGATTACCTCCCTGATAAGGTGGTCGTACGTCACGGGACCGTCTGAGAGGATGACGATGTCGGTGGCGCCCGAAGCGCTGCCCTCCTCGGCCGAACCAGAGGCCAGAAAGTCCTCGGATACGTTGAACAGGCAGGTTGTAACGTTAGAGTTGACGCTGAACTTCTGTTCTCTCATGTCTGCGTTCAGGCCATTGCCTTTGACTGACATAACGGCTTGCTTCTCGCCCGCCTCGTCGGTTCTTTCCCTGCGCATCACCACGTGGGCGTCGGAGCGCAGTGTCCTGTCGGCGGCCCGGTAAGTGGCCCGATCAGTAGTCATCCGCAAGTCCATGCCATCTACGGCCACGTTGCCCTGGAGTTCGACGATGCCCTTTTCCTCATTCAACGTGGCCTCCTCGGCTGTGAAGCGTGCCTCGTCCCTCTCTCCCGTTTCGCGGTTGATCTGCGCCACCAGGAGCGGCTTGACGATTTGAAACACGTTCTCCGAAGGCTTCCATGTGGCTTGCGGGCCGGATATGACGCCCACTGAGTCCTTATCACCAGGGTCGCGGATGACCTGGGAGAAGTCGAACACAACGCCGCGCATTTCCCCCTCTCGTTTCGAGCCTATCCGTTCGCCTATTGCCAGTGTGGTTGCGGACGTGGCGCGCTGCGCCGCAGGGCAGTTCCCCCCTTCATGGTCGGCCCGAGATGTAATGGCGCCCGGTTCGGTCCTGTTGTCGTGATACAAGGAATAAATTACCAGCGCCACTCCGGTGAGCAGCAGCAGTATCAATGTCCCTCGCATGGCGAATCGGAACGTCTTTCCCATTGGTCCTCACTCCGAGTCCGATTGATACTCCCGCAGCATTTGCTCGATTTCCTCACGATGCGGCAGGGAGGGCTGAGCCCCTTTTCGTTGCACGGAGAGCGCCGCCGCGCAGTTAGCGACCAGGACGGCCTCGTCCAGCGGCCGGCCCTCGCCCAGAGCGACGGCCAGAACGCCGCAGAAGCAATCGCCGGCCCCTACCGTATCCACCGGTTCGACGCTCGGCGCTCCGAGCGTTCGAGGGCCATCTTGGTCGCATATACATGCGCCGCTCTCTCCGAGGGTCAGTATAACAGTCTGGACGCCCATTGTGCGAATTCGGTCGGCCAGTTTCTCCGGCGCCAGTCCCGGCGCGGCCCCGGCCAAGCGGAGGGCCTCTCCGGCATTCGGCGCCAGGTATTCGACGCGTCGCAGCAATTCCGGGCGCAGGCCCGGTCCGGCTGCGGGCGCCGGGTTAAGCAACACGGGGACACCTTCCTCCCAGGCCACGTCAACGGCGGCGGAGACGGTCTCCACCGGGACCTCCAGTTGAAGGAGGAGCAGGTCCGCTGTTCGTATGCTCTCCCGTGCGGCCTCGACGTCTCGTGGACACACGCGGGCGTTCGCCCCGGGCGAGACGGCTATCAGGTTCTCCCCGGCGCTGTCCACAATGATTAGTGCCACTCCGGTGGGGCAATGTTCGTCAGTGCGGAGAAGATCGGTGTTGATTCCCTCCGTCTGGAGGCGGCGCCGGGTGAGCCGTCCGAACTCGTCGTCGCCCACTCGCCCGACGAATGTAACGCAGCCACCCGCCCGGGCTGCGGCCACGGCCTGATTGGCGCCCTTGCCGCCGCCGGCCACGACGTAGTCTCCGCCCAGGACGGTCTCGCCCGGTTCGGGAAGGCGCTCTGCCGTCACCGTCAGGTCAGTGTTAGCGCTGCCGATGACGATTACGCTCATTTGCTATTTCGCTTTCTCGCTTTCGCCGCCGAAAATCGGCGCGCTCAGAAGCGTGCCTAAGCTGGTGATGGGCCACATTATCCGCCGAAGGGGCTTGAGAGAGAATTGCGGTTCCCCCAGGGTTCCAGAAACGTCCACTCTGAAAAGCTGCCGTTCGACGCCCCTCATTACCCATCCCATGATGTTGCTGACCAGCGGAATACCGTTTCCCTTCTGCGGGGCGCCCATCACGACCATCCGCATCTCCAGTTCACCATGCTCACTGATGTCGCCGCGACCGGTGATCTGCAGGCCGGCGCCAGCGAGTTCGAATTCCTTGATCTTAGTCTGCCCCCCTACGCGATCGAAAGACATTTCACCATATTGCAGCGTCGGCTTCTGCAGGGGAAGTGAGAAATGAAGGACCCCGAGCAGCCCGGCGAAGAATGGCATCTCCCAGAGGCGCCCCTCCGTCAGGGCGACACGGCCGCGCGCGGCGATGCCGGTGGCGCTTCCCGCGACGCCGCCGAAGTCAACGGCCCCGTCCAAGATGCCGGATAGCTCTTGCGGCTTGCCCGTCCATTGGTGGATTAGCTCGCCCAGGTCCAGGCGCCACAGCTCCAGGGTGCCGGCGTAGGTGGGGCGCTCTGCCTCCTTGCCGTAGTGAGCCACGACGGATGCCCGCACCCGGCCTGAACATGCGACAGCGGTCAAATCGTCGCCGACCGCGCGCCTGTTAGTGATCAGCAGGTCTCCGCTCAAGCCCTGGACGGGCACAGGTATTTCCGGCCCATTGACCGCTACGTCATGCAGGGCGACTTCGACGTGGCAATTGACGGGTTCTTCCCGGCCGCCGTCGTAGTGAATGTCCCCTTTCAGCGAGGCGAGGCCCTTCGGATGGGCATGTTCCCACAGCCACTGGCCCACCTCGGGCACGGACCGGACAATCTCTTCATCCAGAGCGATGGTGGGCATGTTGAAGGCGATGTCGCCCCTGTCCTTACCGAGGTCTATGGCGCCCTGCGCCGCGATAAGCCCCGACGGCACGGCTGGGCTTTCGGCGATTGCCTGCGATCCGAGACGGGCCGTTACGTCCTCCAGCAAGACTGATTGGTTCTCCAGCCGCAGCGTGCCGGCTACGTCCTCCAGTGGGACCGGCCAGAAGTCAAGGAGTATCCGCCCCCCGTGCAGATCAAATGTGCCCTCTACGGACAAGTCCCCGTCGGCGCCCTGCGCCCTGAGCGAGAGGCGCCCGTCGAGAGCCACTTGCGGTTTTGCCTGTCGCCAGAGCTGCTCCCCGCAGCCGGGGATGGCCTCTACGAGTTCCTCGGTGGTTCGCAGGTTGCTGACGCGAACTTGCAGGTCGCTGCGATCTCCATCGAGGTCGTAGCGTCCCTGGACGGCCAGTCCGGCCGGCAGCGCCTTCCCGGTGTCATTCGCGACAGCTATGTTGGCATTCACGTCATTAAAAATGACGTTGTGACGATCCACCAGGATCGTTCCGTTTACCTGCTCCAATGGCAGCGGTATTTCGCGGGGGCGCAGCGTAGCGTCGCGCAGTGTGAATCGAGTCTTGTAAAGCGTCTTCGCCTTCGGGTCTTGCTGCTGAATCGTGAGCCGCAGGTCGGCCTCCCCCTGCGGCTTTAGCCGGTCCCAAAGCGCGGGGCCGACGCCGGGTATCCAGTTGATCGTGGTCTTGCAGAGTGGGATGTCGTGCGCCGCAATGGAATAGTGTCGCGCGCCGTCCCACTCATGTCGGGCCTCGACCTCTATGCTGATGGGCATGCTTTCCCCGTCCGGGGACGCGCAGCCCGGCGGCGAGACAAGGGCCGTCAGGTCACGCAGCATGACTTTCTCATCCGAGACCACGATGTTCCCGTCCGCCTGTCGCATCCGCGCGGGGATAATGCCCGCCCGGCCGGTGACGTCGAGCAGCGTAACGTCGCATTGCCATTTCGTGGGCTGCCCGCCTTTCGACGCTATGAAGCCTTTCACGTGGACGAGCCCCTCAGGCTGGTAGTTCCGGCGGATCAGGCTGCCGGCGGGGATGAGCTGAAGACATGATTGATCGATCTGGAGGTTTTCCGCCTGGAATTCAAGGCGCAGCTCGGGGTCCTTGCCCGTGGTGAAATGTCCACGCAGGCGAGTCCCCGCCAGTGGGCCCTCATCGAGGCGGCCCTGGAACTGCCAGCGCCGGGGGTTGGCCGTGTCGCGCCGCAGGCTCAGGTAAAGCCCCTCGTAGCTGCGGGACCGGTCGTCGTGGAAGAGCTTCGGGTCCACCAGTTGAAGTCTGGCGTCATGGATGAAGAGTCCATCGCGCAGGTTCTCTTGACTTGCGCCGCCCCGGCCCGCGGCCTTCATCCGAATGGCCTGCAAGTTCCACCTGTGCGCCTCGGGCAAGTACTGGAGCTGGATCGCGGGTTGGATTATGCTTGCGCGGCGCACAACCGGCCGGGACCCCAGCAGGCTGGTCAAGTCGAATTGCGCGGTTATGCGCCGGCACTTCAGGAGGACTTCGTCGGACTCAGGCGGCCGGACGGCCACGTTCTCCAGCTCCAGCCCCTTAGCGACGTGGAAAGCGGCCCTCCCTATCGAGAGCTGCGCATCCAGCGCACTCTCGAAGGTGTTGATAACCGATTGGCGCACCTGCTCAGGGCTGGTCTTCTGACGCACCGTGTGCAGCGCGCGCCCCGCCGCGATAAGCGCGGCCCCCAGCACGAGAAGTTTTATGGAGGTTGAGATTTTCATAGGTTTCCGAAACATACGGGTCGACCTGAATATCGTATCTTATGGCCTTGATAGAAAGCAACCCCGGCGCGCCGCCCGAGGTCAATCCATAGGTGACGCCCGCAGCTTGAGCGCACGCGCGCCGCCCTCGGGCAGCCTGACGCCTTCCGCAATCCGGCGCCCCACGACCCATACGATGTTTCCGCGCGCATCAATGACGAGTGGGATTGTGTCCCGGCGGTGACGGGCGACTTTGCTGTTGATGAAGAAGTCCTTGAGCTTCACGCTGCCGGGCGCGCCCAGCGGGTGAAAGACGTCGCCGGGCCGGCGCGAGCGAACTGTCAGTGGTGGCGCCAGGCTCTCCCGGCTGACGTAAACCTGCCAACGGGAGGCATTCAGCGTCGCCTGGGCCGGGGTGAATGCTTCGGGGCTCTCTTCGCACTCGATACGGATGTTCGCCTCCGGCAGCTCCACCGATCCCGGGATTTCGAGCCTCCGAGGGGGCAGGGCCGTAGCTTCTCCACGGGGCGCGAAATAGACGATGCCTTGTTCTCGGCGCGCTAGCAGGCCGCCCGGCAGGTCCAGCTCGGCGCCGACGTCTTGATCGGGCAGAGCCGCGAGAGCTTCGTAATGTTCGGTGCGAAGGTCGGGCTTGCGGCCGGTTAGTTCTTGCAAGGCGAGTCGCGCCACGCCCTTGCGCACGGCCGGCGGAGCCTCCGCCAGGGCCGCGGCAGAGAGCGCCACTCCCGTATCATGGGACTCACGGCGGGCGCTGGCCCAGAGCTTCTCCGCCAGTTTCTCCAGCGCCGCCCGTGACTCCAGCGCCGACTGATTCAGTGCGCAGAGAGACTCTACCGAGAAGGTCGGGAAATCTCGTTCGAGCGCGGGGATCAGCTTCTGTCTGATGCGATTGCGCGTGAACGCAGTGTCCTGGTTGGAGCTGTCGACGCAGTAGGGCTGTTGGCGGCTCTCAAGGTATCGGAGCAGCTCGGAGCGTCGCACCTGGAGCAGGGGGCGCACGAGTCGCACCCCTTCCCCAAGCGGGCGCGCCGGCGCCAGCGCCGCGAGCCCTTGCATCGAAGCTCCCCTCAGCAGGCGCAGCAGCACGGTCTCGGCCACGTCGTCGGCCTGGTGACCGGTAGCCACGATGCGTACGCCCGCATCCCGGGCCGTTCGCCGCAGGAACCCGTAGCGCAGGCGGCGCGCCACTTCTTCCAGGGAGCCGCCCTGCTCCTCGGCGATCCGGGCCACGTCCATGCGCGACACCTCGATCGGCATATCATGTTGTTCGGCGAAACGGCGGCAGAACGTCTCGTCACGATCTGATTCGTCCCCCCGAAGGCGGTGGTTCAGGTGCGCGAGCACGAGCCGGCCCGGAGCGCCGGTTTCGGCCATCAGCTCGCGCAGAATCAGCGCCAGGGCAACGGAATCGGGCCCGCCGCTGAAAGCGACCAGAACGCGATCGCCGCCTTGAAAAAGTCTATGTGTCCGGATGAACTTCAGGACTCTGGTGAGCAACTGGCTCATA
>JAGHAF010000087.1 GCA_021161675.1 Planctomycetota bacterium
CCACAGATTGCGCAGACGTCCTCAGACAAACAGCAAAGCCAAAAGCGACGACAACCCTTCGACCTTGCTCAGAGCCTTGGGCGAAGTCGAAACGGCTCAGGGGGGCGCAGGATAGCCGGCAACGGCGCCGTTCACGATTCGCAATTGATAATTCCTTTTACTTTCTGCCTTTCGCCATGCCTGTACGCTGAAGGTATGTCGGTCGGGCCTATCGCGCGTAGAGCGCTTCCCGGGATGTCACGTGGAAGGCAAGGCGACGACCTCCACTTCCACGTCCGGATACGCCGCGTCAATCTCCCCCTGAGCGTCTATTGTGTAACGGATCGCCGTCACCACCCGGCAGTAAGTCTTGATCTCTTCCAGGCTGAGGCGCCGCTCCCTGCGATCCTTAAGCCATTTGTGCAGCACCTGGTAGCCGCCGATCCGGTACTCCCACAGGTCGCGCGGCACAGGCGCGAAGTGCTGATCCGCATTGATGTAGACGCGTTCATCTTCAGCCTCGTAGCGGAAGCCCTTCCCTTTCGTGCGGGCGACACGGTCATCACCTTCCCCGTGGAAGCGGGCCAGCGGCGGGTCGAGTTCCCCTGAGCTGAGCAGGTGCAGCTGAGCGAGGCGGCTGCCCAGGGCCGCGAGTTTCTCAAATAGCCCATAGTCTGCTGTGAAGGGGATGCGGGGAAAGTCGATCTTCAGGAACTCCGCGTATTTTTCCCGGTAGGCGGGTGCGTAGAGCACGGCGTAAACATAATGGAATATCTCTTCGGGCGATGGTTCCCTCCCGTAAGCGTCCTTCAATGCCGCGAGCGCGTGTGTGTTGAGGTTGGGCGCCCGCTCCGCACTTTCGTGTAAGTGCTCCCACAGATTGTTCTTACTGGCGTCAGGATCTAAGTACAAGGGTAGCAGGTAGCCGCGTTCACGCGTGAGATTGGATACCATGCAGTCGTCTGTGATGTGGTCACTGACCATGGCGTGAGCCCAGGGGAGGCGTGATAACTGCCGACAGGTCATCAGAGCCAGATTCCTCCCGGCCAACATGTGCCGCATGACCTCCTCGCGGCCACGCTCGATGAGAGCCGAGTGATAAAACAGCCACCGGAAGTCGAAGGGTCTATAGAGGCAGCTGACTATTTTGTCTTCCCAGCGTTCGTCGGCGCGGACGGTCGCCCGTGCATCGCTGAGTGTCCAGTTCCTGTTCTCCTTGAGCTTGAACGCGCTCCTCACAATCTCATCCGGCATGTTCGGATCGCGGAACTGGCGGATGCGGCGGCACAGGGCGTCCCTGTCGAAGTCGATGACGAACTTGTCCCTGGAGGTCACGATGCCGACGCTGTGCACCGGGAAAAGACCAGTCACCGGCGCGAAGCCGTTGAAACGCTCCAGCGCCGCCTCGTCGCGGGGCACGAATAGATAGAACTCGGACTTCGGCTCAATCTGTTCCCAGTTGGTGCTCTGGATATCGTGTTTCACCAGATAGTCGTATTTTTTCTGTCTCAGCCCCCAGAGGTCCGCGTGGTGTATGTTTTCGGATTCGCCATTGCCGCGCTTGATGAAGAATGCGATCGCGACGCCCTGTCGGATGTCAAAGACGTTCTCGTCCTTGGAGCCGTCCGGGCAGGTCTCCCGTTTCAGTGAATTGCCGTGCAGGTCCAGGACGTATATCTCATCGAAGGTGCGCATCAAGCTCTGGCGCATGCCTCGAAAGGTGGGATTGTCCAGGTAGGAGTGGTTTGTGATCATTCCCACCACGCCCTGCCCTGCCTGCTCGATCTTCCACTGGGCGAAGCGCAGGAACTTGACGTAATCGTCCTGGAGCCATTTGGGGTTCTTCTCGCCGAGCGGCTTTCCGTCCACGTACTTATAGTCACCGATTTTGCCCAGTATCCAGTCGCCCTTGTTGGCCGAGTGACCGGAATACGGCGGATTACCCAGGATGACGAGTATGGGACGTTGCTTTTTCACCTCTCCGGCCAGCCTCGACTCCTCCGCAAGAGAAGACATGCCTGGAAGGCTGGTCTGCCCCAGTTCCTCCATCTCCAGCGTGTTGGTCAGATACAACTGGAAGCGTTCGTCTTCTGCTAGCCGATGGCCGAGTTCCTCCAGGAAGAACCCCATCTTCAGGTGGCCCACCGCATAGGGCGCCATCATCAGCTCGAAGGCGTAGAAGTTGCGCAGGATGTGCTTGCGGATGAACTCCTCCCGTCCGCCGGAGCCGTATTTCTGCTCGAACTCCCGCACCGCTTCCTGACATGCGCGGGCAATGAAGCTCATGGTGCCGGCGGCGGGGTCCAGCACCGTCACCTCCTCGGAAGCCAGGCCGTCGGCCTTGTCGAACTTCTGCTTCAGGAGTGCGTGCAGCGAGCGCACGATATAGGACACGACCTGCTCAGGGGTGTAATACACGCCGCGCCGCTCCCGCTCCTGTGGGTCGTATTCGGCGAGGAAAGTCTCGTAAAAATGGATAACGGGGTCGCTTCCCTTCCCGTTATGGTAGTAGCGATCAAGAATCGTCCCGGCGTCGGCTGCGGCCAGCACCTCGGAGATGTCGTCCACTATCCACTCGATCTGGCCCGGCAAGTCACCCAGCGAGATGAACTGGAACACATCCCGCAGGATGCCTATTGTGCGCGGGATATAATCGAAAGCGACCCGCCGGTTGAAATCCTCGCCTGCGCGCATCCGGGCGGCGAACAGGCCGTAGGTGACGGTCTGCGCGTAGAGGTCGGCGAACTGCTCGACGTTGAGGCGGCCGATCAGGTATTCCCGGAATGCGTGGTAAAACCCCACGAGCGCCCCGCCGTCGCTCGGCTCCCGCTGAAGCTCTGCGGCGAGAAGCTGCCGCATGAAACGAGTGCGTCTGGCCAGCTCGACGGCGAGCGACTCGGCCGTGTAGGAACGGGGCACGGAGTAGGAGAAGAACTTCCGCAACAGTCCCAGCAACTCGTCGGGTTTCTCCGCCGGGGGCGTGGTCTCGAGCGTGTGTAAGACAAAGGGCCTGGCGACCAGCGCCCGCTCTATAAGCTCGCCGTGACGATAGAGGCGAAATTCGAAGAAATTCGTCAGGATAAGGTTGGGGAAAGTCTCGCGATAACGTCGGAGCTGCTCCGAATCCTCCACGTAGTCCAGCCGCTCCTCGCTGGGCCTTTTTGCCTCGATGTAGCCGGTGATGCGGTCACGGCCGTTCCAGACGCGGAAGTCAGGATTGCCGGCCTCGGTCTGTTTGGGCAGGGTGGTTACGTGGGCATTATTGACGCCTATCTCGGCCGCCACGGCATCAAGAAGGTCGCCCAGGCAGCCGTAGAAGCTCTCCTCCCTCGCGTCCCCCCGCTGCGCAACTTCGGTCAGCGCGCTCAAATAGCCGTCCACAATCCCTTTTATTGGCATCCCACTCCTCTGCGACCATGGCTTGAGCAACGGCTATTATATAGGCCCACAGCCCGAGAGCAAAGGAAGAGGCAGAGGCAATGTCACCTTTGCTATTAGAGGTAACGTTTTGCCCCGAAGTGCGTCTTAACCGGATGGTAACATTTCACCCGAATGAGCGGTTCCAACAAACACTAACCACGAAGGGCGCCCGCCTTCGTCCCGCAGTGGCGGGACTACGGAGGGCAAGCTGAAGATCACGAAGAAAGCCAATCGATGTGGCGCGCCGCGGCGCTTACCCAACACCTTCGGTAGGTCCGGCGTCCCCGCCGGACCTGGGCGCGGCGGGGACGCCGCGCCTACCCGTGTGCGGGGGACCCGGGCGCGGCGGGGACGCCGCGCCTACCCGTGTGTGTGGGGGGCGGCCACGCGGACGGCTGCCGATCGGCCTCGGGCGCACGAGCCCCCCCAGATGTGATGTCGCAACTTTGTGAACTCCTATGGATATTCTCGTTGTCTTAACATTCCTCACTCGGCTGGAGTGTTACACCGGATGAATCGCATTTCTGCTGGCGCCAGGCCGCGCTGTTTGCTATAAAGGGGCCGTTATGTTCGATCTGCACACACATACGTATTTCAGCGACGGCGTGCTCGGGCCCGCCGAACTGGCGCGCCGGTGCCAGACGCGGGGCTACCGCGGCCTCGTCATCGCCGACCACGTGGACCATAGCAACGTCGAGGAGGTCATCGGGCGTACGGTGAAGTTCTGCGAAGCCGTCGCCGGGCATTATGGCCAGATGGCTATCCTGCCGGGCTGCGAGGTGACGCACGTGCCCCCGCCGCTCATAGGGGAGATCATCCTGCTGGCCCGGGAACTGGGCGCCGCGGTGGCGCTCGTGCACGGGGAAACCCTCGTGGAACCGGTGGCCGAGGGGACGAACCGGGCCGCCATCGAGGCGGGCTGCGACGCGCTGGCCCATCCGGGACTGATCGCGCCGGAGGACGTCGCGCTGGCCGCCGAAAAGGGGGTGCTGCTGGAGATTAGCGGCCGGAAGGGACACTCTCTCACCAACGGGCACGTAGCGCGTCTGGCCCGCCGGCACGGGGCGCTTCTGAGCTTCGGCTCTGACGGACACACGCCGGGCGACTACCCCGACCGGGAGATGGCCGAGGCCGTCTGCCGGGGCGCCGGCCTGACCGCCGAGGAAGTCGAGCAGGTCTTCCGGAACAACTCGTCATTCTTCAGCGCGTCGGCGGGGTAACATCCCCCCCGAATGGGCGGGGGGCAGGGGGCAGGAGTCAGGGAC
>JAGHAF010000126.1 GCA_021161675.1 Planctomycetota bacterium
GGCTGGCCAATTACTCCCACGAGGAGATAGCCAGGATCAAGGGCCGGCACACCAGCGAGATAGAGAAAATCCTGGGCTACAAGGACTACGACGAAGTCGTCCACCGCGACAACCTGGCGCTGATGAGCTGAGGCCCGGTTCAGGCGACTTTCACCACGGATTGTCCTTCGTGGCAGCGCGTCAACGATGCGAAATCGGCTGCGGTCCAGCCCCAGGCGGAGCGAAAGCGCCTCAAGCTGTCCGAACGGCAGCATAGGCAGATGGCGCGGTAGCCGGCAAGGGCAGCGTTGACATCGTCGGCAGAACTGGATAGAGCTGGCCTTGCGGTGAGAATGTGGGTTCAATTCTGCGCCGCCAGCGGGTTCTATCGTCGCAATAGCTGGAGAGGGCTGTCAAACGGCTGGACGTCGACCGCATCACGGATTACGCCCTGCGGCTCGATCAGGCCATAGCGAAGCGCCTGGGCTGGGTGCTCGAACGGGTGGGAGTTGAATTGGACACGTTGGCGCGGATCCAGGAGCTGCCGGTCAGTGGCTGCCGTACACTCGACCCCACCGGCCCGCGCAGGGGTCCGTGCGACGCCCGGTGGATGATCCAGGAGAACCTGCCGCGGAGGATTGGCCAATGAGACCGCTGCGGACGCGACTGCAGGAGGCCCGCGGCCGCCTGGGCGTCGGGTGTGAAACCCTGGAACGGGATTACGTGCTCTCCTGGGTGCTGGCCCG
This sequence comes from Planctomycetota bacterium, assembly GCA_021161675.1. GTDB lineage: Bacteria > Planctomycetota > Brocadiia > SM23-32 > SM23-32 > JAGHAF01. The sequence continues at coordinate 726 of JAGHAF010000126.1, forward strand.
CATGACCCGGATGGATGCGCTCCGCGACACGTTGGTATTCAAAGGCGGAACGGCCCTGAAGAAGTGCTACTTCGGCCAATACCGCTTCTCTGAGGACCTGGACTTCTCGGGTGTTGGCGACGTGCCCACAGGAGACGCCATGGAAGACGCCATGCGCGCTGCCTCCGACGAGGCCGTTGGTCTCCTAGATGAATACGCTCCCGTGGACTTCGAATGCGAGCGCTACACGGAGCGCGAGCCGCATCCGACCGGGCAGGAGCCCTTCACCATACGGACTCGGCTTCCGTAGCGCCGGCGGCCGGATGTGCGCGTCATGGTCGAGGTGTCGGTAGATGAGCCCGTGCTACGGCCTGCGTCTGAACGCGAAGTCATCCACGAGTATGGGCGGCCGGTGGACACCCGGGTGAAGGTATCCTCGCGTCCCGGTATACAATTTGCGCCCTTCCTGATGTCTGACGCGCTAAAGTTAACAGGAATTCTTTTTTAGTTGACAACGTTTATTTTCGTGACAACGCTCAAACCAACTGCTATCCTAAATGGTGGCCGTGTATTCTAATGCTGGTCGTGGGAAAGATGCATGCGGCGGTGCACGAGGGAGAGGGAGTCGAAGGGAGCCGGGTGGCTTGCTGGTCTGGTTTCTCATTCCCGTACCCATCAAGGACAGGGGCTAAAGATGAAGAGGAAGGCGGCGGTTTTGGTCGTAGCGTTGCTGGTTGTGGCAGTGGTGAGCGGCATGTTCCTTATGCGTCGCTCGGCGTCGGCGAAAGAGTTGCCTCGTGTTTTGGGGGCCAATGACCTTGAGGCCATTGTCGGCGGGCAGTACCCGTTGGAGGACTTTTGCGTCTACACAGGTTGGCCGTGCAGGGTATGGGCGCCCTGCTTGGAGATACACGGAAAATGTGCGGAAGGAGTAGAGGGCTCTGTTTGCACGCCTGAAATGTGGGAAGGCGACAACAACCAATGGTGCAGTGGCCTTCATGGGGAGGGCAAGCAGTGTACCCCACTGGAAAGCGCTTACTGTGTGCTCAGCAAGTGGCGCTGTTTCGAACGGCAGAACGGTTGCTTGTGTATCTTCACTGCGGGGGCGGGCCTGCCGGTCGGCGGCAGGCTCAACGCGGAGGGTGACCCATGTTAAGTGGCCGGCGCCGTTTTTCAGAATCAGACACGGGGACAGGCGTGGGCACAGCGAACCATCCCTCCCCGACAATCAAACTTGGATCTGTCGCAAGTCGTTTACCTCATGGGAGAGCAGCAATGTCTAGGAGCAAAAGTTGGCTGGTCTTTTCTCTCTGTCTGTTGGCCATTCCGGGCTTCGCTTTTTTGGGGGCAAGCGCGGAGACGTTGCCTGAACTGAGCACGGAGCAGCTTGCTGACGCCATCCAGGCTGCCGAGCAGGCGATCCAATCGCTTCACTGTGAGGCGACGGCGCATTACCTTACCCGGTACGACACTAAGTGGAAGGATGAGTATGCCTCTGATCCCCTTGCCGCTCTTGCCGCGCCATGGGAGTCGGCAAAGTGCTTCGAGGAGATCGAATGGGCTTTCGTCGGGAGTCCGTGGACCGGGCTTCTCAAACGCAGCAGTTCAACCGTGTCAATTGGTCTGGACGAGATTGACGGAAGACACGTGTTCCATGGGCATTACGGCTACTCTGTGGATGAGGTGGTCTACGACGGGGAGTATGAGATCACTTTTCTGGCGCTGTCCAAACGCTACGATTCCCCGGAGGAGGCGGCAGCGCAGAGACAGGTTACCCCTGGTCTCGGCCGGATCCGCTCCGAACGTCGCATGGAGGATGAATACGCCTCGATCTTGCAGACATACAGCTTCTGGCTGGCCATGAAACCCCTGAGCCAATGTCTTCGGGAGGGGACGGCTACCTTCGTCGGCGTCGATACCGTTGAAGGAAGGCAGGTTTATTGCGTTGATGTAACGGAGCCTGTGCCGAATCTGCTTTTGAAGCGCCTCTGGCTCGATCCGCAACGGGGATTCGCGATTGTGAAACGCCAGCTCATCAACACCGAGGCTACCGATGAGCACGGTCGGATCTACAATCGGATCATGGCCGAGAGTGCGAGAGTCGAGCTTGCCGAGTGGGCCCCCAGCATTTGGTTCCCCAAGAAAGTTGTTCAAGTCAGCCCTTGGACCAAGGAAGTGATGATGCTGGTGGTCGAAGAGGCCAGGTTCAACGAGGAGCTCGACAAGGAGACCTTCACGATTACGTTCCCGCCGGGCACGACAGTTTACGATGAGCGCGAGGGGATCGAGTACATGACAGGCTGGGGCAGTGAGGATTTGCGGGCGAAGGTGGCTGAGACAGCAAACGCAATCGAGATAGAGATCGCCCAGGGACCTTGAGGGGGCTCCCGGCGCATAAGCCCGAGCTGCGGGGCAATTGGAGAGACGCAGCTCAAACATTGGGATGTCGCCGCAAGCTGCCGGTACTTTCTCGTCAACTTCAGAAGTCTTCCACAATTGCGCCAATGAACTCTTGCTACAGGCGGCGCCTGCTTGTCTTGCTGGTGTTCACCGTGATCATGGTGTTCGCCCTACCAGCCGTTTGTGCCCGGCGCCTTGTCTATCCCGACGCCCGCGAGCAGTGTGGCGCCTTCTGCGCCAGCCTGCTCCTGAAACATTACGAGCTGGTTGCTCCAATCGAAGAGGTGTGCGTTGCTCTACCTGCCGATCCGACTGATAACGTACGTGGAACGAGCCTCGAGCAGATCACGGAGTTCCTTCATCACCAGGGGCTGCACGCCGTCGGCGTCGGCGGAGTCCGGCTGCAAGACCTGCTCGAAGTAATCGACCCGCATGTCGTCACAGCGATTGCTTACGTGGAGAGAAACCGTCGCGGCCATTTCTCGATGATAGCGGCTTCCTCCGGCAATAAGGCGCTCGTAGCCGATCTCTGGAAGGTGAAATGGGTCTCTCCGGAAGGCGACTTCGGGCAATTGTTCGCCACTGACAACGGTCGTGGCACATGCTTGTTGGTAAGTGATAATCTGTCGGCTCTCCGTGGGGCAGTCCGATCCCTCGGGCTGTCCGTGCCTCCGGAACTCTTGCAGACGCCGAGAATATGCTTCGAGGCGACCGTGACGGAATTCTCCCCCGACGATGTCCGTGACGGGCAGGTAACCAGAAACTTTGAGTTCCGGAACTGCGGTGATGGCTTGCTCGTCATCCACGGAATGCGTGTGCCGTGCGGGTGTATCTCAGCTTCCTCCAGCAGCAGCGTCCTTCAGCCCGGCGAGCAGGGAAGCGTCGAGGTGATTGTGCACTGCGAGCATTGGGGCGAGGGTGGCCAAGAGAAGAGCGTCTACGTCCTCACGAACGCACCGGGCGCCGCAGCGATCGCGCTGCTCATTCGGGGGCGGTGCAGCCTTGCTCACACCGAAGCCCCGCCTGTCCCTACGGATCAGTTGCTCTGGTATCCACAGGAACTTATGCTCGGCTCGCTGTGCGATGCGTCCGAGTGGGTTGCACAGGAGCATCCCATCACGATTAAGGGATGCCTGGAAAAGACTTCGCGTATTGAGTCTGTTGACTGTGACATTCCGTACGGAAAGGTCCGTGTGGAAAAGGCGCCCAGAGATAGGGGGGGCCGCCCCGTGTGGAAGGCCTTTCTGGAGCTTGAAGGACTGCCAGAGAACGGCAAGCTTCAGGGAACCATAGCGATCAACCTTGGCGGCGAATGCAAGGGGCGAATCGTCATCCCCGTGCGGGGCCGCCCCCGGCCCCTGTTCGTAGTGGCGCCTCCGGCGGTGCATCTGATTCTTCCGGCCGAGAGCACCGTTGCTCGGGGACGCGCCCGGATATACTCCCCTTGCGGCCTCTCGTTCCGACTCGGCGGAATTGAGACCCATGTCAGCAACGCCGACGTGTCTGTAGGGACCGCCGAAGGAACTGACGGTCAGGTGCTGGAGTTTGCGGTGCGGCCACGTACCGGCGTTACGGAGGTGGCGGGAGCGGTCCTCGTGCACATTGACCACCACTCCCAGAGCACGGTTCTCAGCATTCCTCTCCGGTGCTACGTGGCCACCTCGTCCGGCGACGCGGGCATCCCTTCCCGATAGGTTCTCCGGCCTTTACATCCCGTTGCGAACAATTGATTTTGGGGCCGGTGCTCCGATAATGGTGAAGTTCGCCGGACAGGTGGCGACGCCCTCGCGCTGACGGCCTCGTCAAGTGTTGACGTGCGCCTTGTACGGCATAGAATGGGGGCAGACGGACTGATTGGGCAACAGTCTGGCAGCCTTTCGACTGTTCGACGGGCTCACGACAGGTGGTTCGATCCCTCGACTGCGCTCGGGACAGGCAAGCACAGGGCAGGAGGGTGACGCGATCCGCCCGGAACGGCAGGCTACTTCGCCCCGCTGAAGCGGAGCTACGAAGGCCCTGGGGCTGGAAGCGCGAGGCATCAAGAAACGACAAGACGGCAACACTCACGCCTTCGGCCGCAAGTCTCAAGGCCTGGAGCGAACGGACCATGGCGGATTGCGACGCTCGCCCCGAGCTCCGCAGGGGAGTTCATGATTTCAGCCATGACCGAGTTCCTGCTGCCAAGCTTCTTCCGGTATTCACCACCGTGCTGCTGAGAGCCATTCAAAGGCCGCTGGTACGACCGCGCCCTCGCACCGGCTGTCCTCTTGGCCTGCCGTATTCCGAAGGTCGTCTCTCAGGGATGGGGCCGGATGTTGAGGGCAAGTACAATGTGTGGTATGAGAATGTGTCTTTCACCGTCCGAGAGGCGAAGGAGCTGACCAACGCCGTAGTCTCGGCCGGCGGCGAGGTATACGAGGCATTCCTGCGCTGACAGGGGAACCGCTTGGCAAAGAACGGCCCCGCGACGAGGGCGCCTTCCTTTTCCTGAGAGGCTATGGGGCAGCCGGCGAGGGCGGGGATTGGTGTCCGTCCGCCGACTTCATCTCTTGCTGCGCCCGGGCGAGTTTGCTCGGGAAGACGCCCTTTTGGAACTGCGCCGTCCACTTCTTGATGATGCGCCAGCCTGCCACACCCATCAAGCTGTTCCACCATCTGTGAGACCAGCGACGCCAGCCGGCCTTCAGGTCGTGCATGTAGAGCACGATAACCGGAAAGGACAGGATGTTGAGCCCCACCGACAGGAAGCGGCCGGCCCGGTAAAAGCGGCCCATGATCTTCCGAATCGAAGCCTGCATCTGCTCGGCCGTCAGCGGCTCGTCCGGCTCAAACAGGGGGAAGTTCCCGTCGTAGTACTCCCATCCTACATGTTCAGTGGAGTATATCCTGTGCTGCTCCTTGAGCCGGCGTGTTAGTTCGGTTCCGGGCAGGGGCACGGGCAGCAGAACCTGCAAGGTGTCAATTCGCGCCTTTCGGATGAAACGGCGGAACCGCTTGACGCGCTCCCGGGCGCTCATCCTGAACTCGGCGCCGGCCTTCGTCGGATAGCCAAAGATGAACATGCCGTGCACCCAGAAGCCGGCGTGGTGGTATAGGCGCGTCATGGCCACCATCTCGTCAGGCTTCAGGCGCTTGTTCATGGCCTGAAGCTCCTCCGCGATCGGCGACTCGAACCCGATGGCCAGGGTGTTAATCCGGGCTTCGCGCATGGCGTGCAGCAGCTCGGCGTCGTGGGCCTTGTCCAGCCTGATCTGAACCGTGATGCTGAACCGGACTCCGACCCGCCGCTGGTAATCGCGAAGCATCCGGCAGAGGCGCAAGGTCTCCTCACGGTCCTGGCCGAACAGGTCGTCCACGATGAAGAACCTCTTGGCCCCCTGTTTCTCGTACAGGGACGTGAACTGATCCATCAGATGCTCCGGCGAGGCGTAGCGCGGCTTGCCCTTCACCGTGCAGAACTCGCAGTTCATGCCGCAGCCCCGGACGCGGCCAACCGGGTATACTCTAACCCGGCCATAGCGGAGCAGCGAGAAGTCGGGCACGGGCAACCCGTCCAGGTCGGCCACGGGATCGCGCGGCGACTGTCTGAGCCGCCCGTCTCCGTCCAGGTAGGCGACACCGGCGACATCCTCTTTGCTCCTTGTCCCGTCGAAGACCTCCAGCAGTTCCTTGATGACTTCTTCGCCTTCGCCCCCGACCACGTAATCCACACCGCTGCGCAGCGCCTCGTCGATGTTTTCGTCAACGAAATGCTGCCCCCCGGCAACAGTGGGCACGCCGATGCTGCGGTAGTAGGACGCAACCTGCACGAGCCGCGGGATCGTGCTCGTCAAGCCCCCGTAGAGGCCCACGGCGTCGGCAGGCCGTATCTTCTGCAGGGCGCCATGATCCGGCAAGCCGTCATCGTCGCGGGGCGCGTTGCGGCGGTAGTTGTTCTCGTCAATCACCTCGACGTCCCACCCCGGAACGTCATTGACGGCCGTGGCCACACAGACCGGCCCGAGCGCCGTCATGTTCTGCGCAACGCCTGAGTAGACGTTGAAGGCGGGGTAGGCGGGGACGACCATCCTGAGCCTGCGGCGAGCCCTGTGCGGGTGAGTTTGCGGCTGCATCTCGTCAGCTCCCTTAGACATTGTGTTCGGTCTGCGCTCGCAGGATTGTACACTACTTGCGCATTGGCGTCGAGTCAATGTGGACGTCTGCGTTCACTCAGCATAACGCCAGCAGGCTCAGGGCATGAAGCGCGAGGCATCAAGAAACGACAAGACGCCAACACTCACGCCTCCGGCCGCAAGTCTCAAGGCCTGGAGCGAACGGACCATGGCGGATTGCGACGCTCGCCCCGACCTCCGCAACGCCCCTGCATTTGACTTTGGCGCTTCTAATCGGATACTCTGAGGGATAAGAGGGACGGCGATAAAGTCCCTCATTTCTGTCTGAATGATCTCAGCGCTTTGATAATCGAGTCAATCCCGTGTCCGATGAATCAGAAGAAACAACTACCGAGACGGCCCCGGAGGAACCGAAAGCCGACGAGCGCCTCCAGGTCACCGTGGAAAGAACAGGTCCCTGCGAGTGCTTGATCCGCATCGAGGCTGAGGCGGCTTATCTGCAGGAACGCTACGACGAGGAACTTCAATCACTGGCGCAGAAGGCTACGCTGCCGGGATTCCGCCAGGGCAAGGCCCCCATCGGGCTGGTCGAGGGCCGCCTGGGCGCCTCGCTGAGACGGGACGTTATCGCGACGGTCGTCTCGGAAGCGTACGATAAGGCCGTAGAGGAGCACGAGCTGGCGGTGGTGGAGCAGGACGAAGCGCCGGACCTGGAGAAGGAGGACTGGGCGCCGGGCAAGCCGCTGGCCGTCGAGTTCCGCTGCCAGGTGATGCCGACTATCGAGCTTGAGGAGGATCAGTACAAGGGCCTCAAGGTTGAAGCGCCGCGATTGGAGCTCACCGAAGAGATGATCGAGCGGGAGCTGGAACGTTTCGCCGTGCGTTTTGCCAGTTGGGAGGAAGTGACTGAGGCGGGGATAGACCGGGATGATTACGTCGAGGCGGAGGTGGCGCTGGCCGGCGAGGACTGGGTGGAGACCATAGGATTTCAGCCGCGCGATGAGCGGATAGGGCCGTTCTCTGTGGCCGGGCTCAAGGGCGCATTGCTCGGCGCAAAGGCGGGCGACCAGGCGGAGCTGGAAGGTGAGGTCCTGGCCGACGGACTCGATGATTGGAAAGGGCTGGAGGCGCTGGAGGGCAAGGGAGTCAGCCTGTCGGTGAAGGTTCAGAAGGTGGTGCGCCGGCGTGTGCCCGAGCTGGACGACGAGCTGGCCAAGAAAATCGGGATGGACTCCGCCGAGGAGATCCGATCCATGGTGCGCAATGGGCTCGAGGAGAGCCTCCAGAAGCAGAAGGAGCAGCTAAAGCGCGACCTGGTGGTTCAACGATTTGTGGAGGGCTTCGATTTCGAGCTGCCGCAGGCGTTGCTTGATCGGGCCAGCAAGGAACAGCAGAGGAAACTGTTCCTAAAGATGATCCGCGCGGGCGTGTCGCAGGAAGAGGCCGAGCGGCGTGTCTCCCACCAGGAGGAGCAGAACAGAGAAACGATCCAGAAAGCGCTCAGGAGCGCCTTGGCGCTGCGCGAGCTGGCCAAGAAGGAAACGATATACGTGACCGAGTCGGAAGTGGACGGCCAGATTCGGGCCTTCGCCTCTCGGCAGGGATGGCGGGAGGATCGTGCCAGAACTTACCTGGAGCAACAGGGATACGTCAAGTCGCTTCGGGATGACATGCGGGAGAGCAAGACGGTTGATCTTCTGCTTGAGCACGCTGAAGTGAGCGAAATCCCGCTGGAAGAGTACGAGCGAAAGCACGGCGCCAAGCAGGCGGGAGACGCACGCTCGGCCGTCGTGAAGGAGAAGGAAGATGCGGAAGACGCCGAAGATTCCCCCGAAGCTTGAGCGCGTCTATGGAGCTATGATGTCATATGATGACTACAGCAGCGCGATCGTGCCCACCGTGGTGAAGAAAACCACCCACGGGGAACGGGGCTACGATATTTTCTCGCGTTTGCTGGAGGACCGCATCATATTTATCGGCAGCGTTGTCAACGATACGATTGCCAACCTGACGGTCGCCCAGATGCTCTATCTGCAGAGCGAGAACAAGAAGCAGGACATTCATCTTTACATCCACTCCACGGGCGGATTGATTACCAGTGGCCTGGCGATTTACGATACCATGCAACTGGTGCAGTGCGACGTGGCCACCTACGTGGTGGGGCACGCCTTCAGCATGTCAGCCGTGCTGCTGGCGGGCGGCGCCGCGGGCAAGCGCTTTGCGCTGCCGCACTCCAGGGTAATGCTGCATCAGCCCTGGGGCAACATGGAAGGCACCGCCGCCGACATCAGCATACACGCCGAGGAAATGGTGAAGCTCAAACACTGGATAAACAGTATCCTGGCCGAGCACACCGGACAGCCCCTTGAGAAGATCAGCCAGGACGCCGAGCGCGAGTTCTACATGTCGGCGGACGAAGCGCTGGCGTACGGCCTGGTGGACGAAATCCTGGCGGCCGGGGGCCAAGCTTAACGCTCGCGTAGGAAGGCAGGGCATGACCAAAGAGGAAGATTACAAGGAGGTCTGTTCGTTCTGTGGCAAGAGCTACGACTCGGTCGAACGGCTCATACAGGGCGGACACGACACGTTCATCTGCGCCGAGTGCGTGGAGTTGTGCTACTCCATCATCAAGCAGAACCGTCTGGGCCCTCATGAGCCGCGCCAGGCCCTGCGCGTGCCGCAACCGGCCGAGATAAAGAGGAACCTCGATGAATACGTCATCGGGCAGGAACAGGCCAAGAAAACCGTCGCCGTCGCCGTCCACAACCATTATAAACGCCTCCAGCAAGACGTGACGTCCGACGTGGAACTCGACAAAAGCAACGTCCTGCTGGTGGGACCTTCCGGATGCGGCAAGACGCTGATCGCCCGCGTGCTGGCCAACACCCTGGACGTGCCGTTCGCCATAGCCGATGCCACGACCCTCACCGAAGCGGGCTACGTCGGGGAAGACGTAGAGAACGTGCTGCTCAAGCTCATCCAGGCCGCCGACTTCGATATCGAACGCGCCGAGCAGGGCATCATCTACGTGGACGAGATTGACAAGATCGGCAAGACCTACCAGAACGTAAGCATCACCCGGGACGTGGGAGGCGAAGGCGTCCAGCAGGGGCTCTTGAAGATGCTCGACGGCACGGTGGCCAACGTGCCGCCGCACGGTGGGCGCAAACACCCGGAAGAAAAGTACATCCAGATTGACACGACGCGGATTCTCTTCATCTGCGGCGGCACCTTCAGCGGCATAGATGAAATCGTCGCCCGACGCACTAACGAACAGAGCATTGGCTTCGGCCGCAGCGGCGGCGAACACGGAGAGGCCGACCTGGCGCGGCTGCTCAAGGAGATCACAGACGACGACCTGATCAAGTACGGCCTGATACCCGAGATGGTCGGCAGACTTCCCGTCATAGCGGCGCTGATGCCCCTGGGGGAAGAGGAACTGGTGGACATCCTTGTCAAACCCCGCAACGCCCTCGCGCGCCAGTACCAGAAGTACTTCGAGATGGAAGGGGCCACACTCGAGTTCACCCGCAAGGGGCTCAAGGAGATAGCGCGAACGGCGCTGGAGAAGGGAACGGGCGCCAGGGCGCTTCGCTCGGTGATGGAGAAAATCATGCTCGATCCGCTGTTCAACCTGCCCTCCTGGCCGAAGGGCTACACCTACGTAATAAGGCCCGGGGTGGTCCGGGGGGAGCGCCCGTTGCTGGAAGAGCGCAGGCGCAAGGGGGCCTGAACAGAAGGCTGAATTATGAATTTGCTCTGTAGAAAGCTTGCCGACTTGTGGTTAGAGGATCATGAGGTTGTGGGTCAGCACGCGGACATAGGACTCGCCGTGGCGAGAGACTTCGTTGCGAGCTGTCAGGCACGCGCCCAGCCGCCTCTTGAGTTGGCTGATGGCACTCTCAACGTGCCAGCGCTGGCCCGCTTGCTGTTGGGGAAACTCTCGCTTCATCTGCAGCCGGTAAGGAGTGCGGGGCAGCGCCCAGGGCCGCCCACGGTCGTTTATCGGAATCACCGTGTTGGCGATGCCCAACTGTTCCCGACAGAGCCGATGATGGGCCTCCGAGTCGTAGGCGGAGTCAGCATACAGTGTGTGAATGCGCAGGCGCCCCACCGCCTGGCGCACAAGCGGCGGCAGAAGAGGAGACTCGTTTCCCGGGCCGGCCCGCGCCAGAGCTGCCGGGAACATATGGCTGCTGTGCTCGCAGAGCACCGCGAGCCTTGGAAAGGGCGTAGTGCGCTTTGTGCGCCCTTTGCGGCGCAGGAAATAGGGGCTGATGTGTCGGCTCTCCAGCCCCGTGGCGTCCACAGAGGCCTGGGCGTGCTCCGGGATCAGACCCAGTTGGGCGGCGCGCTGGCAAGTAGCGTCGAACAGTGGCGCCCAAAGCCCCTTTTTTCGAAGCGTTGCTGGGCCTTCTGAAGGGTGGTGAAATGAGGGACCTTCTTCAAGGACAGCGTCTGCCTGAGCCGGGGAAGGTCCTCCAGCAGCTGGACAATGCCCCGATAGTCGGTCTTGAAGAACTGGCGCAGCACAAGCATCGCAAAAAGCTGCGCAAGCGTAAAATCGTGACGGGACCGCGCGCTGCCATAGAGCGGCAGGCCGTTCTGACCCAGATCCAATGCTTCGCGGGCCAGGGCTACCGGGGACTTGGTCATGCTGCGTGGGCTGATCACCATATGGCTCCTGAATCGAGGAGTGTGTGTCAGTGACAACCCTATTTATGCCCATTTGCCCACCCCAAAGTCAAGTTTTCTACAGAGCATTATGAATTATGAAGGATGAATCCAACGGCAACAGCAAGAGCAAAACTCTGGGCGCGGGGTTTCCGTTTTCCCCTTCCACCTTCATAATTCATACCGGGCGCCTTCGGCGCCTTCTCCCTTGTCTATCGAGGTTATCATGGTCCGTGAAATCTCTGTAATGCCAGAATTCGAGCCGACGGAGCTGAAGTTCCCCGCCATCCCCGCCTTCCAATACGACGGCACGCTGGCCAAAGAGATAGAAAGCGGATCGCTTTCGCCACAAGACGCCGTTGACCTGCTGGAGTGGATGCTCAGCGTCCGGGCCTTCGAAGAGATGATCGTCGCCCTGCGGATGCAGGCCTTCGGCCCCTTGAGGGAGATGGGCTTCCAGTACAGGGGGCCCACGCACCTTTCCATCGGTCAGGAAGCCACCAGCGTCGGCTGCACGAGCGCCATCCGATGGACCGACTACATCACCTCCACCCATCGCGGACACGGTGACGCTATTGCGAAAGGATACGTCGCCGTGAAGAACCGAACCCCGGAGCAACTCAGGGAATGGCTGGGCGCTGAAGTCGCCGAGGGCGTCGCCGACGAGGAATTGCGCGGGCTGGCCAAGTCCGAACACGTCTACCGCACTATCGCGGAGCTGTTCGGCAAGGAAGACGGCTACTGCCGGGGCCGCGGCGGCGGGATGCACATAGCCGACTTCGCCAGCGGGCATCTGGGCGCCAACGCAATCGTCGGAGGCTCGCTGGGCATCGCCACCGGCGCCGGCCTGAGCTGCCGCTACTTCCCCGGGGGCCGCCTGGCGCTATGTTTCGCCGGGGACGGCGCCTACAGTAACGGCATAGTGCTTGAGTCGCTCAATTTCGCCAGTATGGCGCAGTTCACCAACGAACTGGCCGACCCCCCCTTCGGGCTGCCGGTCATCTACGTCATCGTCAATAACCAGTACGGCATGACGGGCCAGCAGAATGGTGAGGTGACGGGCGTTGAATGCCTGGCGCGGCGGGCGGCCGGCTTCGCCCCGGACGCCATGCACGCGGAGGTCGTCAACGGAATGGACGTGCTGGCGGTCCGGGACAGTATCCTGCGCGCCGCGCAGCTTATCCGCCGCGGGGAAGGCCCCGTGCTCCGGGAGATGGTCTGCTACCGCTACCAGGGCCACAGCCTGAGCGACCCGCGCAATGAGTACCGAGCGAAGGAAGAGGAAGACGCGTGGCGAGCGCGAGACCCCGTGGCGGCTTTCTCCCGGCAGGTTATCGAGGCCGGCGTTCTGGACGAGGACGAGGTTGAAAAACTCCGCCAGGAGGTCGAACAGCGCCACGAGCAGGCCGCCATCCGCGCCGCGAAGGCGCCGGGCCCCGACGTGTCGGAGGTCTGCCGTTACGTGTTCACCGATTCGTTTTCTAAAGAGGCGCCGGCCCAGTTCGCCCATCCCGCCACGCTTTGCGATCCGCCTCTGCCCGAGCGCAAGGAAGGTCAGATCAGCTTCAAAGAGGCGCTGCGTGAGGCGATCATCGAAGAGATGCTGCGCGACGAGCGCGTGGTGCTCTACGGCGAGGACGTGGCCGACTACGGCGGCGCATTCAAGGTTACCAGGGGCCTAGTGGAGACCTTCGGGCGGCGGCGGGTCTTCAACACGGCCATCAGCGAGGCGGCCATCGTGGGCAGCGGCGTGGGAGCGGCCATGACGGGCCTGCGCCCCATCGTGGAGCTGATGTACAGCGATTTCGAGTTCCAGGCCGGAGATCAGCTCTTCAATCAAGCCGCAAAATGGCATTACATGAGCGGCGGCCAGACAACCGTTCCCATGGTGATCCGCAGTTCCGTCGGGGCCGGCAAGGGCTATGGCGGCCAGCACTCGCAGGCCCTCGAGGCGCACGCCACGCATACGCCCGGCATGCGAGTCGTCTGCCCCTCCACCCCCTACGATGCCAAGGGGCTGCTGAAGAGCGCGATCAGGGACGACAACCCCGTGCTTTTTATCGAGTCCCAGGCGCTCTACAACCTGCGCGCCGAGGTCCCACAGGAGGGCTACCTTGAGCCCATCGGGCGGGCCGCCGTGCGCAGGCGCGGCGGGGACGTCACCATCGTCGCCTGGAGCCTTATGGCGCACCGCATGTTAGCGGCCGCAGAGACGCTGGCCGCGCAGCACGGGATCGATGCCGAGCTGATAGACCTGCGCAGCCTCATCCCGCTGGACATGGAGACGGTGCTCCAATCGGTCCGCAAGACGGGGCGCTGCGTGGTTGCGTGCCAGGCGTGCAAGACGGGCAGTTTCACGGCGGAAGTGGCCGCCCGTATCCAGAGGCAGGCCTTCGACTACCTGGACGCGCCCGTGGCGCGCATCGGCTCCGCCGACGCGATATCGCCCCAGTCGGAAGCGCTGGAGAAGGCATACCTGCCGTTTGAGCAGGATATCGTGCAGGCCGCCCTGGAGGTCTGCTACGTCGCAGATTGAACCCCGGGGGGCGTTATGCGGACAAGAGAGACACGCCAGAGTCCGCCCTGCTTTGTCCGGCTTGCGCGCGCCTATCCCAGGCTGACAGTGGTTGTCATACTGGCGCTTTGCGGGGCCGTCTATGCGGCTTTCACCCTCCTTTATCCGGGCGAGACTTACGGCGTCCGCCGGGCCCTCGGGGGCCTCAGAGACGCCGTCGTGAAGGGCGATCCCGTTGAGACGCTGGAGCACATCTCGCCCCATTTTTCCCAGGAGGGCATGGACAGGCGGCAATTGGGCAGGCGCGTGGCCGGCGCGCTGAGCCGGCGGAGCGTAAGCCGGGCGGAGCTGATGATTCGCCGGGTGAATATAGAAGACGGCGTCGCGCGGGTTCGGCTCCGGGTCAGCTCCGTGCACGGGGGCGCTCTGCGCGGCGGCAGGGCGAGCAGCGAATGGCTGGTCGAATTGGACAAGATGGGGGACAGATGGCTCGTGAGCCGGGCAGAGCCGCTCAGGGTCAATCATCACAACGTAAGCGGGCTGCGCGCCGTGCTCGCCATGGGCGGTTCAGGGCGCTGCTACTGACTGCTGGTTGTAAGGTTCACCGTATCGCCCCTTTCGCATCCCAGCATTTCGGCGGCGGAGCCCTGGTTGACGGCCACTTCCAGGTATGCGCTGCTGCCGATCAACGCCACAAGCTCCCCTGCCGGGCGCTCTGCGTAGGTGTTGGCGATTCCCTTGACCTTGCGGCGCTTGACGCGCAGTTCCAGTCCCTCAAGCGGCGCTTTGAAGCTGCGCCGCACAGTGGCCTCGCGGATGTTGGTGATGAGGTTGCCGAACTGATCAATGTAGATTATCTCCCCGCGCAGGCTTCCGTCGGCGGTTCGCACGGGCCTTGGCAGCTGGAGCCTGCGCATGTTGCGGGCCGCCGGCCCAAGCTGCGCCGGGTCCAATCCGGCCGCAAGGTGGGCGGCGACGGGAGCGAACACGTCACGGCCGTGAAAGGTGGAGCTGGCGTTGTGGAGGACATAATCTTTCGAGGTCACGTGGCGAAGCTCATCGTGGCCGCACTCGTCGGCTATCACGCTTAGCAGGCCGTTATCCGGCGCGAGGAACACCTGCTGATTGGCTCGCATGAGGAGCACGGCCCTGTCGGAACCGACGCCGGGGTCCACCACGCATACGAAGATTGTGCCCGCCGGAAAGTATCGGTAGGAGGCCGACAGAACGAATGCGGCCTCCGCCACGTCCTGCGGCAGGACGTTGTGGGACAGGTCAACTATGCTGGCGTCGGCGCATATGCCCTGGATTACGCCCTTCATCACGCCCACGTAACTGTCCTTGAACCCGAAGTCCGTAAGCAGTGCGATACAAGCCGGCGTTCTATCCTTATGCAGTGTAAAAGGAGTCATAGTGTGCCCTACGAACCAAATACAAGTTTATGATTATGCAACATGCTGTTGGGCGCCTCTGGAGTGCGGCGCCGCGGCGCCGGCACTTACCCAACACGCTCGGTAGGTCCGGCGTCCCCGCCGGACCCGGGCGCGGCGAGGACGCCGCGCCTACCCGTATGGGGGGGCGGCTACGCGGACGGCTCGTGATCGGCGTCGGGCAGACTATCCTCACCGCATGTGATGTCGTAACTTCGTGAACTCCTATTCATAGTAGCAACTGCTCTCCCCCCGCGCTATCATAGATTCTAATAAGTGAGGGGCGGTTTTGCAAGCAAGCGCCGCGGGCCCGGGCAAATTGACTTGACAGGCCGGGGGGCTGGACGTACCTTGAGCGCAAAGACGCGGAACCCTTTGGAAACGTCGCGATGAACTGCAAAAAAGAGGCCGCAGCGCATGTTTTTCTCTGGCATCGCAGATGAAGCGGCGGACGAAATCGCCGGGCAGGTCCGGGCACAGCGCGAACTGGGCTGGCATCACGTCGAGTTGCGCAATATCGGCGGCGTCGGGGTGGCGGACCTGAGCGACCGGGCCTTCGACGAGGTGGTTGAGAAGCTCAGCGACGCGGCTCTGGCCGTCTCCTGTTTCGCGTCACAGCTTTGCAACTGGTCACGCCCCATTACGACGCATCCGCAAATTGATCGCAATGAACTGGAGCGCGCGATCCCCAGGATGCTGAGGGTTGGTTGCCACTACATCCGCACGATGAGCCATCCCAACGCGGGGTGGCCCCAGGAGCAGTGGCGCGACGAGGTCGTGCTGCGGCTGCGCACGCTGGCGCGGATCGCCGAGGACGGCGGCGTGACCCTGGTCCACGAGAACTGCGACGGCTGGGGCGGGCTTGGCCCCGGAGAGTCCCTGGAGCTGCTGGAAAGGGTGGATTCTCCCGCCCTGAAGCTGCTCTGGGACACCGGCAACCCCGTCGCCCACGCTCAGGACCCCTGGCAATACTACAACGCCGTCAAGGAGCACGTCGTCTACGTCCACGTCAAGGACGGCGTCATGCAAGACGGCAACATTCGTTACACCTACCCCGGCGACGGAGATGGCAGGGTTCAGGACGTGCTCATGGACCTGATGGAGCGCGGTTACACGGGGGCGGTTTCCATTGAGCCCCACCTGTCCGCCGTTGTCCATGAGGGCAAAGGCGCCTCGGAGGCGCAGAGCGCTTACGGGAATTACGTCGAATACGGACGGCGTCTGATCGAGCTGGTTGAGGCGCTTAGATAGCGTCTGCGTCCCTTCTGTTGGAGAAGCCTGCAACAAGCGGAGGTTCTCAATGGTTTCCAACGTTGATCTATGCGGCAGAATCCAGCGCATTTACATGGATGGATTGGCCCAAGTGCCCTACCCCTCGTTCATGAACATACTCAACGAGCTACTGATCGATCCCGTGAAAATAGAGCCCAAGCCGCCGACCGAGGAACTTTACCAATACTTCCGAGCGGCGTGCATGGCTGTGAACGTGGGTGTCTTCGACGTGGAAGGACGCGGGGGAGAACGCGTCAGGGAGTTTCAGGAAAAGGTCTACCCGTTCTGGAAAGACAATCTGCCGCCGGAGGACTTCAGGCAGTTCGAAGATATCATGCGTGGCGCTTTACGCAACAAGAACCGGGCGAGTTCCAAACAGGCTGAGTCCGAAGCGGCGCTGCAGATTGACCCGAACGCGGTTTCGCAGAAGACGGCCACGTTGCTGGAAAGGTTGGGGCTCTCCAAGGACGAGCGCAGTGAAGCCGGCCGCCCCCCGCCGGCCCCGGCGCAGGCGCGGCAAGCCCCGCCGGAAGATGTTCCGTTGGAGATGGAGGTCGAGGAGGTCGAATCCTCTGATGCGGCCGCCTCCACCGTCTTTGACTCCATTGATGACTTTGTGACGGCCGCCAGACAGGGCCAGGTCAAGCTGAAACGCACCACCCGCGAACAGAACGAACCGAGCGCCCGATATCGCCTCCACGAGCAAGAAGTGCAGGTCAAAGTGTTCCAGGAAGAAAATCAGCTTTACGTGGTCCTCACCGTCGGGATAGGCCGCCAGCAAGCGCCCGGCGACGCGGAATGGCTGGACCTCCTGGCGGCGCAGATGGGCTACGTCCGCATGGCCGACTTCGCTTACATGCGTAAGGTCGGTGACACCTTCCGCACGCTGAAGGTGACGCCCGCCAGCGCCAGCCTGGCCTGCGCGCTGACACGGATCAGAGAGCCGGAGACCTTGCTGCTTTCCGTGCAGCGACTCCATCGCGACCTGGGAGAGCTGGTCGAGAAGCTGTCGTAGGGCCTAGGAAAACGCCAAATGCGCCTTCGTCATTCCCCTTCTCGGACACTCCACTCAAACGGCTCAGATATTACGGAACAACCATGCCTCTGGAAGCGACGATCATATCAACCGGTGAGGAGTTGCTGCTGGGCCGTGTCCCCGACACCAATTCCGCCTTCATCGCGCGCCATCTGGCCGGGCCCGGTTTCCAGGTCAGGCGCGTCGTCGCCGTCGGGGACGATCCGGCTTCTCTCCGCCTGGAGATTGAACGTTCCCTCAGGGACAGCAAGTTGGTCCTGGTGACCGGCGGGCTCGGCCCTACCCAGGATGACCGCTCCCGCGCGGCCATGGCAAGCGCGCTGGGCCTCGAGCTGGCGCTCGACGACGACTCGCGCCGTCACGTCGAAGAGCGGCTCAGAGCCTACGGCCGCCAGGCCACCGAAGCCCAACTCCGCCAGGCGCGCTTCCCACGGGGCGCCACCATCTTCCCCAATCCGCATGGCACGGCGCGCGGGTTCGCCTGCGAGTCCAACGGCCGCTGGCTCGTCGCCATGCCCGGCGTTCCACGCGAAATGGAGGTGATGCTCGTGGAACAGGCGCTGCCGTTCCTGGTGGAGCGCCTCGCCCCCGAGCGCCGCATCACGGTCGAGACGGTGCAGCTCTTCCCCATCTCGGAATCTGAAGTGGACGAACGCCTCCTCGACCTGACCGCTCCGGAGCGCAACCCACTGCTGGGCATCACCGTCAATGACGGCCTGATAACGGTAAGCCTGCGGGCGATCGCCGAGGGCGAGAGGGCCGCCGCGGACCTGATCGAGCGGGATGTTTCCACCCTGAAGGACAGGTTCGCAGAGCTTGTTATCGGCCGAGGGGACATGAGCCTGGCCCGCGCCGTAGCCGAACGGCTCGAGCAGACCAATCGCACAATAGCGGTTGCAGAATCGCTCACCGGAGGCCTGATAGGTCACATGCTGGTGGACGTGCCCGGAATCTCCCGTTTCTTCCTTGCCGACGTAGTGGCCTACAGCAACGAGGCCAAGATCGCACTGCTCGGCCTGCCCCGTCGGATGATTCAGCGCCGCGGCGCCGTCAGCCCACAGGTGGCGGAGGCCATGGCCAGGGCCGCCTGCCGGATTACTGGCGCCGACCTCGGCATCTCCACCACCGGCATTGCGGGCCCCACGGGAGGGACGCCTGAGAAACCGGTCGGTCTGGTTTACGTCGGGCTCTGCCTTGAAGGTCGCGCGGAAGTGAAGAAGCTGAACCTCCACGGCGACCGGCGCTGCATCAAAGACCGGGCCGCCAAGCACGCCCTGAACGAAGCCCGACTGGCACTTGAGAAAAGCAGGAAGCAGGCAACGGGAGGCAGGAACGGCTGACCCCTGACTCCCGCCCCCTGTTCGTTCGCGTGAACGGTTGCGTGTCTTATAATATAGGCGAATCAGGGGAAGAAAGGACGGCAATATATGTTACAGAAAAACGATGGTTACATTCGATGGCGCTGCAAGTCATGCGGGCAGATTCTCAAGGTGAAAGATACTTACGACGGGGGGAACGTCATTCGCTGCCCCAAGTGCAGGCAGCCCGTGAACGTTCCGATGGGGAACCTGGAGGCCATCGCTGAAGCCACCGACATGGAAGAGACGGGCAAGCCCGGGCAGATACAGCTCGACCCCCACAAGCTGATAGAACACCTGGAGGGCACAGGAGAGAAGGCGGATGGGCCCGGATCGCGCGGCTCCACCCCTTCCCTCAGGGACGGCCCGTGGAGCGCACAGGCGGTGTTTGGACGCATTGAGGAGCTGGATCAACTCGGCTCCGCCATCACCAGGATCAACCAGGAAACGATGGGGGAAGTGCAGCGACTCTACCGCAAGGAAGGCCTGAACTCGAACCAGCGGGCCAGGCAAATCGAGGAGTCCGCAAAGCACCGCCGCAGGCAACTCAATAACCTTCTGACCTTACGCATCCAGGAAATCACAAGAAAGATCACCCCGCTTGAAAACAGGCGTGAGAAACTCAACATGGCGGAGCTGAAAGAATTGGACAGGCTCCAGAGGGTCGTCGAAGCGCTCCGGTTCTACGGGCGTTATGTGCTGGGAGTTGATGTTTGAGCCGATCCAGCGTTGCGTTGCGGGCGGATTTCAGGTAGACTGGCGCACGTGAGTCGTTCGCCGAGAATCATCGGTTAGCGGGAGGAAGAAATGGAAATCTGGCAATACATCGTGCATATCCACCGGACACCGGACTGGACGGCTTTGACCGTTTTCTGGGGGTCTGTGTTCGCGCTCGTCCTGTTCACCTGGCTGCAACTGCGTCTCGCCCGCGCCAAGAGGAAAGCCGATGCCGTCCTTGGCGCCGTGCAGGAGATAATGGGAGACCTGCGCGGGCTCAGGGGCGAGATGGACGCACTGGACCGAAGGATGCAGAAGAGACTGGACTCGCGGGCCGGCGAACTCGACGAACGGATCACAAAGAAGGTCAACCAAAGGGGCGATCTTATCGAGGAGCGGCTCGAACAGCGCGCCGCTTCGCTCTCTGACACCATCAGCGCCCTTGAAGCGAGAGTCAGCGGGTTCCGCGAGAAATGGGAAGCCCTCTGGGAGAGGGTCAGGGAAGTGGAAAATCGTATTCCCGGCCTCTTCGACCGTCTGGACGAATTCCGCGGCTCCCTCGCCAGAACCTTCCAGGTCGAGCTTGAAGGCGTGCTGAGCTCGTTCGACAATTCAATGGCGGCCATCCTCGATCAGATGAAAGCCGACCTTCAGATGGGCGTCAGCCGCGTCGAGAGCATCGAGAACATGGTGCGCAGCCGGGAAAGCGCCGAACGCAACCTGCTCGGCCCTGCTCCAGCCGTAGAACCCGCCCCTGATGAAGAAGAAGTCAAAGAAGAATATGAAGAGGAAGAGTGGGAGCAGAAAGCGGAGGAACTGACGGAACAAGCGCCGGAGCAAGAAGATAAGGCCCTCGAAGTCGAACTGGTCGAGCTGAGGAAAGACCTGACTGCCGAAGAAGAGGGAAGTCCCTTTGATCTGGCCGAGCCCGAAGAGTTCGAAAAGCAGAGCCTCAGAGATGAACTCGCTGAGATAAGCGGGGAACTGTCCTACGAAGAAATTGAAGAATCCGTCGAATCGCAACAGGCGCCCGCGAGCGAGGAACAGGATTCTTTCGGCGCCGGCGTGCCTTCCCCCGATGAATTGGAAACGGAAAAGGAAGAGGAAGAGTAGGCTCTTCTGTGGCGTTCACTTTTCATAAGTCGGTCGCTTGCCTTCTTTCTTTTCTTCGTTTTCGTCCTTTCTGCCTTCTCCGCGCTCTCCGTCTCTCAGTGGTGATAACGCGCCTGGACGCCCACCACCTGAGATACTCATCTCGGACTGTCCGGCGCGGCCTCGGCGATGGCCAGGAAGTCATCCGTCGCCAGCCCCTCCGCCCGGCTGTCCGGGTCCAGCCCCGTCGCCTTCAGCACGTGTTCGGCCACCTCCCGGTCCCAGGCCCGGCGTAGAGCGCCCCGGAGCATCTTGCGCCGCTGTCCGAAGAGCTTCCTTACGACTACGGCGAACTTCTCATAGGTCTCGTCCCTGCGGCGGGACGGCCTGCAGACAACCTCTACCACGGTCGAAGAAACGGCGGGCGCGGGCCAGAACGCATCCCGACCCAGGGCGAATAGCGCCCGGACAGTCGCCCAGTAGTCCACGTACACCGTCAGCGGGCCGTACTGCCTGGCGCCCGGGCTCGCCAGCATCCTCTCGGCCACCTCCCGCTGGAGCGTCAGGTAGAGCGAACGCGGTTGGAAGTCCCATTCGAGCAGGTTCACGACCGCAGGCGAGCTGATGCAGTAGGGAAGGTTGCTGACGACCTTCAGCGGGCCTGCCGACCCTTGCAGCGCCGCCTCGCCCGCCTCCGTCACGGCCGGATTGATGCTGTGTTTGGACTCCAAAAAGTCCTCCCGAAGCAGCCTGACGTTGGCGAACTCGCGCAGGTGGCGCCGCGCGACCTCGTGCAGGCGCCCGTCGATCTCCACGCTTATTACCGTGCGCGCCCGCGCCGCGAGCCGGGCGCTGAGCCGCCCCAGCCCGGTTCCTATCTCGAGCGCCACCTCGTCCGATGACACATCCGCCGCGTCAACAATCCGGTCCATCGCCTCGGGCGAGACCAGGAAGCTCTGTCCCAGCCTCCGCCTGGCCCGTATCCCGTGTCGCTTCAGAGTTTGCCTTGGATGGCGCTCTTGCCAGCCGGCGCAGTTCCCTGACGGCATCTGTTTTCCTTTCGGCGCGTGGGACCCCTCTGCGCGCACAATATAGTCCCGCGGCGCCGTCGCGGTCAAGGCGTTCTTGCGGGTCGGGGCCGGGCGGCTTAGAATGCCCCTTCAGAGCTGTTCCCATTTCTCGAGTAGAAAGGTGCAAGTAATGCCGCTGCGCATTCTTGCCCTGGAGCCTTACTACGGCGGTTCCCACCGGGCCTTCCTCGATGGCTATCGCGAGGCCAGTCGCCACCGGATCGAACTGCTGACCATGCCGGCCCGCAAGTGGAAGTGGCGGATGCGGGGGGCGGCCATCACCCTGAGCAGGGACGTTCAGGATCGGCGGGGCGAATTCGACCTCGTGTTCTGCAGCGATTACCTGGACCTCGCCACGCTGCGGGCGCTGAGCGCCGAGGCCGTCGCAGGCGCGCCGCTGGTCGTCTACTTCCACGAGAATCAGATAACCTACCCCCTGCCGCCGGAGGAACGCCGGGACTGGCAGTTCGCATTCACGAACCTGAGCGCCTGTCTCGCCGCAGACCTTGTGCTGTTCAACTCCCGCTACCATCGCGACAGCTTCCTGGCCGGGGCGCGGCGCCTGCTGGAGCAGATGCCGGACTTCGTGCCGGGGTGGGTTCCGGAGCGGATTCGGGACAGGTCAGAGGTGCTCCCCGTGGGCGTCGAACTGGAGAGCATTGATCGCCAGAGGGGGGCCGCTGCGCCACGAGAGGGACCTCTGACGATCCTGTGGAATCACCGCTGGGAATACGATAAGGGCGCCGAGCGCTTCTTCGAGGTGATGATGGAGTTGGACGCGCAGGGGCGCGACTTCCGGCTTGTGGTTCTGGGGCAGAGCTTCCGCACGGCGCCGCCGGTCTTCGAGCGCGCGCTGGAGGCGCTCCGGCCCAGGGTGGCGCTCTGGGGCTATCTGGAGTCCAGGGCCGAGTACTGCCGGGCCCTGCTGGAGAGCGACGTGGTGGTCTCCACAGCGCTGGAGGAGTTCTTCGGCATTTCGGTCGTCGAGGCCGCATACGCCGGCTGCGCCCCGCTGCTGCCCGACGGATTGAGCTACCCGGAGCTTCTGCCCGCCGAGTATCATCACGCCTGCCTCTACGGCGAGAAGGCGGAGCTGAAGGAGAAGTTGATCCGTTGGATTGAGCGGCCGGGCGAAGCGCGCGCGCTCGACCTGAGGGGGCACATGCGCCGCTTCGGCTGGCCCGGCGTCGCGCCCCGGTTGGACGATCTGCTGGAGGGCCTCTGCGCGGGAGGGGGCGGAAATGATTGAGTTCGCCCGTCCGGCGTTCCTGCTGGCGCTGCCCGTCGTTTCCCTGCCCATCCTTATCCATCTCCTGCACCGCAGGCGCTACCGCAGGGTCCCCTGGGCTGCCATGCGGCATCTTCTGCGGGCGGAGGTCAGCTCGCGCCGGCGCATACGCTGGCGCAACCTGCTCCTGCTCGCCTTGAGGATGTTCGGGCTGCTCATTATCGTGCTGGCCTTCAGCCGCCCGACGCTGCGAGGCGCCCTTGGAAAGGTTGGCGCAGGGGGGGAAATTTATGTCATTTTGGACAACAGCGCCAGCATGTCGGGGCGATTTAATGGCGCGACGCCACTGGCGCGGGCGAAGGAAGTCCTCCAGCAGATGGGCCGAAAGATCGTCCCGGCGGGCGGCTCGCTTTCCGTTTATGTCCCCGGCCGGAGCGATCCCATTTATAAAACCGCGCCCGGTTCTGACCTCGAAGCGGCCCTGGATGAACTGCGCATCTCGGCCCTCGCATTCAGGCCCGGCCGGGAGCTGGCCGCACTGGCTCGGGCGGCCCGCGAGCAGGGCTCGCAAGAGGCGGCGTTCTATATTCTGACGGACCTTCGGGCCGCAGACTGGGGCCGGGGGCCCGCCGCCCACGCCCTGGATGATCTTCAGCGGCTCGGGCCCGTGCGCATGGTGGACGTCGGCGATAACGCCGGCGCTAACGCCGGCATTACCCGCCTGGGCACTACGGGCAGATTCGTCTACGCGGGCCAGCGCGCCACGTTCCGGCTTACGATCGCGAACGATTCCGACGGGCCGCTGCCGCCCGGCCGCCTGGAGCTATGGCTGGATGGAAAGCGGCTGGCCCCTGTCCCCAGGCCCGCCGTGCCCGCCCGGGCGAGCATCGAGGTCCCCCTTCGTTTTCTGGTGGCGCAGGCCGGGCCGCACCATCTACGCGTTGCGCTGGCCGAGGAAGACGTCTACCCGCCGGACGACAGCCTCCGGGCCGCTTTCACGGCGCTCCAGGACGTTCCCGCGCTTCTGGTGGAGGGGCGCCCGGGGGCCGCAGATTACGCGGGGGCCGCTCTGCGCCCCACGCCGTCCATCCCGGGCCTGACCCCCGAGGCGCGCTCCTGGGCCGCCGGGCCGCCGCAAGACATCTCGCGATACGCCGCTGCCTTCCTGTGCGACGTGGCGGACCCGGCGTCCTGGCTCGACGCGCTCTCCGGCTACGTGCGCGGCGGGGGCCGCCTGGTGGCCTTCCTGGGCCCGGATGCGGACCCCGCCGCCTGGAACGAAACGCCGCCGGACCTGATCCCCGCCCGCCTGGGCGGCGCCGTTACGCTCCCGCCTGAAGATGCGGTGCACTTCGGGCGGATTGATTTCGAGGCGCCCCTGCTGCGGCCGTTCGCCGGCTGGGAACCGCTGTTTCGGCGGGTGCGGTTCTGGGGTTTCCGCCGCCTGGAGGTGGGGCACGGCGCCCGCGTGCTCGCCACAGTCGAGCATGAAGGATCGTCGCCGCTCATTGTGTCCAGGCCCGCCGGCAGGGGGCGTGTTTTCCTGTTCGCCACCTCTGCGGACGATCTGTGGACGGATTGGCCGAAGTCGGAGGGGGGCCGCGCGAGCTATCTTGCGCTTCTGAGCTGGCTGGCGGAATACGGCGAGCCGGATTGGCAGCG
The DNA here is from genome assembly GCA_021161675.1 of Planctomycetota bacterium. GTDB lineage: Bacteria > Planctomycetota > Brocadiia > SM23-32 > SM23-32 > JAGHAF01. Next base: position 25,271 of record JAGHAF010000126.1, read on the forward strand.
GATGAACCTGCGTGGCGGCGAGCGGCTCTCCCTCACGCTGCGGCCGGATGTTTACCGCCGCGAGGCCGTCCTGCTTCTGCCGCCGCAGCGTGCGGGCCGGGAGCCCCCGCGGCGCGAATTGCTCGCCTCCGCCTCGCGCGAAGGCGCCGACATTCGGCTGGAGACCGAGCCGCTGGCGACGCCGGGGATGGGCCGCCTGATCCTGGAAAGACGGGACGGCCAGGAGGAGGTCCGCTTCTTCACCGTCAGGCCGCCGGCCTCGGAAAGGAACCTGGAGCGCCTGGACCCCGATGCGCTCCGGGACGCCGTGGATGGCCGCCGTTTCCGGCTCTTGCGCTACGAGGACCTGCAAGAGGGCGAAAGGATGGCGGGGGCCTCGGCGGAGGTCTGGTCGAAGCTGATCCCTCTTCTGCTCGTCCTGCTCCTCGCGGAAAGCGTCCTCGCATACGTCTTCAGCAATCCCGCCGCCGAACGCTCAAGCGGGAGGGGGGCAGGGCAATGACGGCGCTTCTGGCCCCCATCATCGGCGTTCTTGCCGCCGCGGGCCGGGCGGAGGGCGCGTCGGCGCGCATCGAGTGGGGCTGGGCCCCGCAGGGAATGGTCGCGCTGCTGGCGCTCGTGGCGGCGGCCGGCGTGGCGGCCGGCGTCTGGCGACTCTACCGACGGGAACGCGCCGGGGCGTGGAAATGGGTGGCCTGCGGATGCCGCCTCCTCGCGCTGATTCTGGTCGGCCTGCTGTTGATGCGGCCGGCCGTGGTGCGCGACGCGCAGCGCCTGATTCCCGGGCGGGTGGTTCTGCTGCTGGACCGCTCAGCCAGCATGTCGCTCACCGACGAAGATACCCCCGCGCAGCCGGCCGGGTCGAGCCGGAACGAGCTTGTGCGGTCCCTGCTGCTGCGCAAGGACAAGGAACTGCTCAGGCGCCTCGCCGAGAAGAACGAGGTGGATCTGGTGGCCTTCGCCGGAGAAAGCCGGCGCGTGGGCAGGATCGGCCCTTCCCCGGAGGCGATAGACCTGCCGCCCTGGAGTCCTACGGGCCGGACGACTGACCTGGTGGGCGCGGTCGAGACCGCCCTCCGGGATACACGCCGGCTGGCGGCGGTGGTGATCTTCACGGACGGCCAGCAGACGGAGGATGGCGACCTGGAGGCCGCCGCCGTGAAGGCCGGGGAGAAGGGGGTGCCCCTGGAGTTCGTCGGCATCGGCAGCCCGCGCGCGCTGCGGGACGTGTCGGTCGCGCGGCTGGTCTCCAGCGACTTCGCGCGCAAAGCGCAGCCGCTGAAGATGGAGGCGTTCCTGGAGTCCAGCGGCGCCGATGGGGAGCAGGTTGAAGTGGCGCTCATCGCCGGTCCCGAGGGTGGGAAAGACAGGAAAGAAATCCTTCGCAAGGCCGTCACCCTGCGGGGGGGCAGCCAGACGGTGGAGCTTGGCCACGTCCCTTCGTTCACCGGCATGGTCGAGTATGAGGCGGCGGTGTCCGGCCTCGAGGGCGAGGGCCGCAAGGAGAACAATCGTGCCGCGCGGCGGGTGAGGGTCTCGGAGAAGAAGATAAGCGTTCTCATAGTGGCCGGGGGGCCGTCCCGGGAGTTCCGCTTCTTGAGAAGCCTGTTGGATCGCAGCCCGGACTTTGAGACGGAAGTCTTGCTGGAAGAAAAGCTGTCCGCCGAGGGCATGGACGACGTGGACGTGATATTCCTTTCCGATCCCCGGTCCGAGGACCTGCCGGACGAGGCCGTGGAGCGTCTCAAAGACCTCGTGGGGCGGGGAAGCGTGGGCCTGGTGTTCCAGCCCGGGCCCGCTTACGGCGCCGAGTTCCTTCTGGACCGGCGCATGGCGCCCCTGCGGGAGCTGCTGCCGGTCGAGACCCGGCAGTCCGACATTCAGCCGCTGCTGGGCGGCGGCGAGTTCCAACGCGACCCTCGGCCGGTCCGCCTCGGCGAGCTTCGGGACCATCCGGTGCTGCGGGTTGACGCCGGACTACGCGAAGGGACCTTCTGGGAGTCCGCGCCCGCGCTGTACTGGGCGCTGCCGGTTTCCGGCGTGAAGAAGGGGGCCGCCGAGCTGCTCCGCTGCGGGCGGCCGGACGCGCCGCTGGTGGTCGTTCAGCCCTACGGGGGGGGGCGGGTGCTGTACTGTGGCTCCCCGGAGACCTGGAGGTGGCGCAGCCGGGGGATTCAGTTCTACGAGCGGTTCTGGCTGAACGCATTCGGCTACTGCGCCCCCGCCGGCCGGCCCGCCGCGGGGGGGGCGGCCGTCCTGCTGGAGAAGTCACGATTCGAGCCGGGCCAGCCCGTGCGCATCCAGGTCCGCGCGCCCGGCCAGGACGCCCCGGTCGTCTCGGTGCGACGGGACGGCCGGGAGGTGGAGTCCCTGAAGCTGCGCCCCACGGGGCGCACGGATACCGGCGAGGCGACCTTCTACCCCGACCGATATGGGACGTTCGCCGTGGTGTATGAGGGGCCGGCGGGCGCGCGGGTCGTGCAGTCCTTCCAGGTGCGCCGCCCGGACGCTGAGACGGCGGACACCCGGCTGGCGCAGGGGGCGATGAAGCGGGCGGCTGAGCTTTCCGGCGGGCATTACCTGGGGCCCGGCGAGATTGACCGGCTGCCCACGCTCATTCCGAAACGCTGGCGCACGGTGTTGGAGCCCGGCCCGGCCCGGCCCGCATGGAACAGGTGGAGTGTGCTCAGTATCTTCGTGCTCGTGCTGGGGGCCGAGTGGCTCTTGCGCAAGCGCCTGCATCTGATGTGAGGAACCCACAACGGAAAGAAGATATCGTGAGCGTTCACCGCAGAGTTCGCAGAGAACACGGCTTGCGAGCGGAGCGAGCAAACGGGTCGCGAGCCCGAAGGCCGAGTCCCGAAGGGATGCGACGCCGAACACGCGCACAACGACAGAAAGCATGTGACGAAAAAAAACATGTAACCACGAAGGGCGCCCTGCTTCGTGCCGCAGGCGCGGGACTACGGCAGGCAAGCTGAAGAACACGGAGACAGGTCAACCACTACGACGCGGCGTTGACCGCAGAGGACGCGGAGTGCGCAGAGAACGACAGAAAACACTGGACGAACTGGATTAACCGCAGGCATACTCCGCCGAAGTAGCCTTCGGCTACGAAGGCTGGAAGCTCACGTTGACCGGAGAAACGGCAACCCTTCGACTCGCTTCGCTCGCCCACTTCGAGCGGGCTCAGGACAGGCAGGGGAAGCTGAAGAACACGAAGAAAGACAATGGATGTGGCACGCCGTGCCAGCGTGTAGCGCAGGCGCCCTCGCCTGCGGCCGTTTGGTTTGATCCAAGGCTCATTCGCCGTGCCCCAAGACCCACAATGCAATGGCCAAGGCCCACCCAGTAACGGCTGTAACGATGATCAGTAACACAAGTTCCCGTTGCCACCAGGGGAGTAGAGCCTTGGCGCCAGCAGGGGTGATGCGGAAATCGGTGGAGGGGCTTGTGCGCTGCTTCAAACACCCCCTGGCTTGGAGACGTGTCGCGAGGTGCCCGCGCTCATTGTCGACATGGCTTCTACTGGATACCTCATGGCATCAAAGCCACCCATCCGATCCACTCCTGTGCGTTTCTTCTTCGAAAGCAGCCAGGTACCGCGGCTCCGCGTCAGATAGCTTCATGGGTATCCTGCTCTCCAAAGCAAACCATGGCTGAGGACTGTCCCGCTGACTCTGTGCACTGCTGCTGCTGTGAGCAGCTTAGCGACCCAGTAGTTACTCGCGCGTATCTTGCGCATACCTACTTTCCTTTCCGCAAACGGGGGGGCTCATGGCACCTCGTGAATAACCTTGCCGTCCTTGTCAAAGAGGGTTAGCGAAGACTCTGGTAACTTCGTGATCTCCCCGGTTTTGGGCACCACCAGGCTCGTGCTACCCAGGACGGCGCGGCTGTTGCCCTTCTCGTCACGCAGCTCCAGCCCCGGCCCGATCTCGCTCTCGCCGAGCACGGCGCGGCGGTTGCCCTTTTCATCGACCAGCTCAAACCTTTCTGCTGTTACCGTTCTCGTGGTTTTCTCGAGCTCGGCCACCCTCTTTTGGAGTTTCTCGAACTCCTCCCGGCTCACCTGCGCAGCGGCGCCGAGCAATGCGAGACACAGTAAGATAACACCTCCAAAGCTGACGGCTTCTCTTACGCTCATTTGCGTTCTTTCCTGACAGAATGTGTTACACATCACCCGTGATGCCACCAGGCACTAATTTTTGCTGCCAGAAGCCATATTGCCGCCACGACAGTAAGCAACATGGCCCAAGGCGACATGCTCTCGCTCTCCGAAGCGCTACACGAACCGATCATCCAGACTACGCCAGTCAGCAGCGCAAGTGTGGACAACAGAATATGGGCCTTGAATCGTTTAGCGGTCTTCTCTATGGCCCGCACTTGACGGCCGCCGACCACGTCTGCTTTCCCCCTGAGGGGGTTTCCACAGTGAGGGCAGCTTTCCGCCTTATCCGATACCTGTTTCCCGCATTCCGGGCATTCAATCAAAGCCATACTCAGTGCCTCCTCTCATTTGGACCAATTTCCTACCGCCGGGCATCCACCCCAGTAAGGGACCTGTGTCCGTTCCAAGGACACGGAACCACTTGGTCCTTGCTCAATTTGGCGATTAGCTTCCATTCTGCACCCGCGCGTATAGTTTATCGCCCCTGCGAAGGACTATCAAGGCAAAAAAGTCTCGTAAGGGCTTACCGCAGAGAACGCAGAGAACGCGGAGAA
>JAGHAF010000029.1 GCA_021161675.1 Planctomycetota bacterium
CTGGAAATAGATTCTCAACTTTACTACTTGCTCTCTCACTGTTTGCGCAACCTATTGTCCCAGTACTGGCTAAAACAACAAACATTCCTAAAACAATCGCCTTTTCCTTCACTTTCTTCTATCTCATTCGGGTGAAGTGTTACCGCAGTTCTTCATCCGGGATCGGTTCCCCCAGAATCGCCCGGGCCGGACAACCCGCGCAGCGGGGACGGGTCCCGCAGAACCGCTTGCCCAGCTCCACCAACTGGGCGTGATAGTCCTGGTAAAGGTCTATGTCCGCCGGCAGGTTAGCCTCGAAAAGCTCCTTCAGCTCGTAGTAACCGCAGCCGGGCTCCAGCAGCCCGTGCCGCACAACTGCCCGGTTCGTATAGCTGTCCACCACGAAGCTCGGCCGCTCCAGCGCATAAAGCAGGATGCTGTCGGCGGTCTCCGGGCCGATCCCTCGGAGGCTCAGAAGCTCTTCTCGCAGATCGTCCGTGGGGCGCGTCGCAAGCCGCTGCGGGTCGCCCTCGGCCCTTTCCCAGAACCATCGGGCCAGCCGGCTAAGGCGCGCGCTTTTCTGCCGGTAATAGCCGGCCGGCCGCACAAGCTCGTGCATCTGCTCCGGCGACATTCCCGCCAGCGTCCGCACGTCCAGCGCCCCGGCGGCTCGCAGCCGCTCCATCGCTTTCTCCACGTTCTGCCAGTTCGTGCGCTGCGTAAGTATCGCGCCCACCATTACCTCGAACGGCGTGTCCGCCGGCCACCACTCGCGCGGACCGAACTCGCGCCGCAGCGCCTCATAGAGCCCCATTAGCTGTGCGTGCATATCCACGGTCAGGGAGTTTTCTCCAGCACGTAAAGATGACAGGTCTTGCCCTTCCAATCGCATTGGGTCTCCTCGACGAACCGGTTCAGACCCACCTGCGCGATCGCGGCTTCCAGCAGTCCCCGGTGTCGGGTCAGCCACACGGATATGCCCCCATACTCGAGCGCCCGCATCGGCTCCGCCATGAGGCGGACGAGATCCTTCAGCCTCCACGGCCGTCCGGTCTCAGGATCGCTCTGCGGAGGATTGGTGACGATGCGCGTGAACTCCCTGTCCTCGAAAGGCAGCTCCCGCGCATCCCACTGCCGAAGCTCCACCTGTGCGCCCGCCGCCTCCACGTTCTGCGTCGCCCATTCGATGCGCCGTTTGCTGATGTCCCCCCCCACCACAATTGCCGCAGGCCCCAGCAGCGCCCGCTCGATGGCGATAGTCCCTGTCCCGCAGAACGGGTCCAGGAAGCGGTCCTTAGCGGTTGGTTGGCTCATTCGAACCATGGCCGCCGCAAGGGCCGGATGAGTCTGTGAGCGGTCGCGCCGCACCTTGTAAGGTCGGTTCGACAGCGGCTTCGGGCTCAGCCTCCCACGCAGATGGCACCGCTCCTGGCGGATCTCCACCCGCAGCTCCAGGGGCCGCGCCTCCAGGCCGGCCCGGCGCCCTTGCCCGGCCTCCACGGCTGCGCAGGCGACCGCCTCCACGTCTTTGAAAGTGAAGTTGTGCTGCCCGCTGCGACCGACGCTCACGCTTATCTCCGGGCTTTCCGGCGCCTGGCCGTTCAGAGATTCCCAGAGCGATTCCCACTGCGCCGGATCAATCCGCCCGACCTGCTCCGAGATGACGGCCAGGTCGGGCGCCGTCGGACCGACCAGGAAAGAGCCGAACACAAGGAACACGTTTCCCGCCAGCCGCAGCTCTCGCAGCCGCGCTACGGGGCCGTCGAAGTTGAAAGTGACCTCGGCCCAGCCCTGCTGCGCCTCCACGCCCAGCCGCTCGGCGGCCTCATCCGCCAGCTCCCCCTCCAGCCCGTAGAGGCAAGTTACCGCATACCTGTTTGAAGCGCTCGTCATGTGTGCCATCGAGTCCTTTCCCCTCCCGCTACCGGCGAAGCCGCCCTTCGACATGCTCACGGTATCGCCGTCCCTCACAAGGAGATACTACAGAATGGGTTCGTTTTGCAGCGACCGCAGTTCGACAGCCGTTTCGGGACATAGCGGACATAGGGGACTCTGCGGACATAGCCGACATGGGGTCGCCGTTGCCGCCTGCCCTGATCCCGCGACGGTTCGACTTCGCTCACCGCCCTGAGCTTGTCGAAGGGCTGCGGGACGAAGAGTTGCTCTTGCCGTTGCCGTTGAATTTCGTTCTTCATACTTCACACTTCGCCGCCTGCGGCGCCCTCGCCGCTGGCGTTTGATTTTATACTTCATACTTTATCGTTCATCCTTGGCCGGCGCCTTCGGCGCCTGCCCATTATACTCGTTCTTCAAAATCCATGTGTCCCCAGAGTCCCCTATGTCCGGTAAAAAAGCGGTAGATCCACAGATTTGCGCAGATTTCCTCAGATGAACGGCGAAAACGAAGAACCTGAACAAACAGCTTGCCCTTCGCAGCCGCGTCCAGCGGGGCGCAGTAGGGGATAAAGACGGATTACCGACAGAAGCGCCGCAGGGACAGGACGCCAGGGCGCCACGACCGGCGCAACTACTTCGGGTCAGTCGTCGTAGTCGTCCCATCCGTGAGCATCCGCGTCAATCCGCGTCCCCAGGTCCTTTCGTTGAAAGTCGGTAGCGCGCACGCCTCACGGCGAACATCCGCCGGTCCCACAACGCCATTCCCCGAACAGTTGCCTGTCACCTCGCGGCCATTGCCTGGCGCAGGCTGTCACTACTTGTCACGGAAGGACAGTGCCCGTCCCCGCGACTGTAACCTATCCGGTCACCGGCAAACTCGAAAGATCACGGCAAACCGCCGTTCAGACACAGATGCACATAGATGCTACTCTGTCCCGCAGCTGCGGCACTATGAATCAGGGGTGCGCGGGGCCTTTCGATGCAACAAGCCAAACGGCGTACATCAATCAGCATGGAACCGCAGATGAATGCAGATAGGCGCGGACCGGAAGTTATTCATCACGCCTCTGAGAACGCACACCCAACGATGCTTTCGCTCAGTCTGTCTGTTTGATCGGCGTTCATCGGCGGTTTCATAAGCTTCCTCTGCGCCTCGGCTTCGCCCCGGGCCAGGAGCGTGTCGAACGGTGAAAATCAATGCCTCAAAACCTTTGTCGTCCTCCAGTTCGACCCCCCTATGCCCGGTTATCCTTCCCCGAACGGCAATGTGGCCGGGCGCGGCAAAAGGGACGATGCCCCCCCCGGATTCAACGGACCCACTCGACGGGATCAATGATCCAACCTCGCAGCAGAACATCCCCGCCTGTCCGCTCGACCTCCAGGCGCTTCATCTCGAGGGCGTCCCGGATTCTCTCCACGCCCCGCCCCGCGACGCCGGACGGCGCGCCACCGCCCCCAACGATCCTGGGCGCCACAAATGCGAGCGCGCGATCCACCTGACCCGTGTCAAAAAAGCTACCCAGCGCCGCCGCCCCGCCCTCCACCAGGACGTTGGACATGCCGCGCCGGCCGAGCTCATCAAGCAGCGCCGGCGGGCTTACGCGGCCCGGGGGCCCTTCCAGCGAAGGCAGCGGGAGCGCTTCGCAACCGGCCGCCACCAACGCCCCCAACCCCTCCGGCGGGCTGCCCTCGCAGTAGGCCAGCAGAACCGGCGCCTCATCCAGCGTCTGCATGAGACGGCAGTCCGGCGCGGGGGCCGTTCGTCCGCACATCACGAGCCGGGCGGCCACCCGCCGGCGCTCCGCATCGCGGCACGTCAGCAGGGGATCGTCCAGCGCCGCCGTGCGACCCCCCACCACGATGCAATCCGAAACGCCGCGCTCCCGATGGACTGCCCGCCGGGACGCCTCGCCGCTTATCCAACGGGAGACCCCCGTGCGCGTCGCGATCTTGCCGTCGGCGCTCATCGCCCACTTGGCCGTGACCAGTGGGCGCCCGATAGCGGCCATTTTGAAGAACGCGGCATTCTGGCGGACGGCGTCCTCCCGGCAGAGGCCGACCTCCGTCTCGACGCCGTGCCCCCTGAGGTGGGCGAGTCCCTTCCCGGCGGTTTTCGGCGTGGGGTCTTCCACTGCCACGACCACTCTCCTCAGGCCCGCCTCGACGAGGCGCGGGGCGCAGGGAGGCGTCTTGCCCTGGTGCGCGCAGGGCTCCAGGGTCACGTACATCGTAGCGCCCTCGGCCGCCTTCCCGCACGCCTCCAGAGCCACCACTTCCGCGTGGGCGCCGCCGAACGGACGGGTGTGACCCACGGCCAACACCCGGCCGTCCCTGACGATAACGGCCCCGACCATGGGGTTCGGCTCCGTGTAACCGCGTCCCTGCTCGGCCACTTCCAGCGCCCGAAGCATGAACCGTCGGTCTTGCTCGTTGAAAGACACGCGCCGATCTCCTTCAAAGGATTAGGACGGCTCTCGGCGGACCCACGGAAGGATTATACACCGCAGTACGGACAGACTCAAAAACGCGCGGGAGCTTCAGTTAGAAATTGCACCTACGTCAGCCCCTCGGTGGCACACCTGAAGACGCTTCTTTATCTGCGCCGACAGCTCGCTTCTCCTCAACGCCCTGTCAGGCATAGTTACACCACATGAGTCTATCTTTGCCGATTTGCTTTACGCTATAGCAAAACACCACATGACGCGCTGTTGTCCAATCTCACCCCCACCCTCCGGGAGGCGCCTACTATAGCCGACTCATCCAGGGGCCGCAAGCCCCGCTCGGTTGCAGCGGGGCCTGTTTCTGCTACAATGCGGCTCCGGCTTTCTTCCGGCCATCTGCTACCTCGTTACTTCGTAAGCGTTCACCGCA
>JAGHAF010000027.1 GCA_021161675.1 Planctomycetota bacterium
ATCACTCCAGCACAATATAGCGGAATCACGTCGAGATTCCAACTTCGGATGCTTGCGAACGATCAGGCCGTCATCTACATTGTCACCAGAGCTTCACCTGGCGAGGCGCCCATGCCGTGATGCGACGCTCCACACATATAGCGGCGTGGATGCTTGCGGGCGTTCTGCCGCGGGCCGCAGCCGTTGGGCAGGACATTCTCGGCCCCATGGGGCCCGTCAAGCCGGACACCTCCCTCTCGCCGGTCGCGATAGGGGGAATGGCCCTGGTCGGCTGCGCCCTGCTGCTGGTCGTGCGCAAGCGGGCCTTTCGCCGCAGAGGGGCGGGGCCTGTCGCCCGCCGCATCGAGCCGCCGCCCGCAGCACAGAATGTCAAAGAGCATCCGTCCTTTACGGCCACCGGTCGTGTCGGAATATCCGACACCCGCCGATTTTTCGCCGATGTCGGCGAAAAATAGAGCAGGAGAGCAGTAGAGAGGAGAGAACGCCAACGGACAACGGCCCGGCCAAAACGCGCCGCGCAGGGCAAGAGACTTGCTCTCCTGCGGCCTTCTTTCTACTCTCTCGCCGGAGATTTGTTTTGTCAGAGACCCCCTAATAGCCAATTATGGGCATTAGGGACTTCTGACACTTCGCGCGAGCTAACAGAGTCGGAAAGGAAAAACATCGAATATCCAACTCTCAATTCTCAATGTGCAAGTGACGCTCGTGGCATCGTTCGATATTGGAAATTGAGCATTTGATATTGGATACTTCGCTTTTCCCTTTATTCTTCATCCCTTCGTTCATAACTATACACGCGTTGCGCACAAAAAGCAAGTCAAAAGTTTTCGTCATTTCTTGTCGTGCCCGAATGACCCACTTTTCTAATTTTCTAATCTGTGCAAATCTGCCTGGTTTGCCGTTCGACAGTTCCCCACACTTACCAGAGGCAGGCTCACGGGCGATTCGGCTCACTTAACCCGGATATTTCACGAGCCTTTCCCGTCCAGCGCGCGCTTTTGCCCTCATGCTGTCGCCTATCCTCGACGCGCCTATCGGCACGCCTGCGCAAGCTCGCTTGTGCGGGCTTGCCTGAGAACAAGATCGCCTCGCTGGGCGTCGACAGTGTGTCATTGTTCATTGGACGCCTTTCGAGGCGGAACTCCTCTCCCTGTAAAGACTTGCAGACGAATCCGGAAAATGCTCGTGAAATATCCGGGTTAACGACTCCGCAGCGGCATCACGATTTGCGAGCAGGACAGCCGCAACGCTCGGACAGAAGCGCCCGTGACGATTGGACACCCTTGCAGACCGTAAAACTTTGTAATATACTGACCAACATAGGTCAGGATTCTCGCGGTTTTAGCGGATTGAGGAAATGAAGCTTCTGACGGTCAAGGATGCGGCCAGACTTTTGGAAGTGGACATGAGGACCGTTTACAGACTTGTGGGCCGCCGTGAGCTTCCGGCTTTCAAAGTGGGAAGACAATGGCGTATGAGGCTCAGTGACATAGAAAGTTGGATTGAGGACAAGGTTCGCGCGAGAGAAACTGGCGCCGTCTACCGAGTCAGGCAAGCCCCGCTCTTTGATAGTGGCCAGGCCGAAGAGGCGCCGGCTCAGCAGGCGAAGTCCGGTCTCAGGGATTCCGCCTTCTCAGAGAACAACGGATTGCCGGTCCATCGGTGGGCGCCGTGGATCGCCGGGTTCAGCGCGATGTTTGTTGAAGATGCGTTGGAACATTACCTGCCGGCGAGCGAAGACCACAGCCGCCAGATGGTGCTGGACCCTTTTGCCGGCGTCGGCACCACGCTTGTGACGGCGTTGCTCAGGGGGCATTCGGTTTGTGGCTTTGAGATAAACCCTTATGCCGCGGAGGCATGTAAACTGAAGCTTGGGCTGGGTGAAGTGCCGGTTGAGAGGTTGGAGGAGCGCATTGAGAACTTCAGAGCGTCCGTCACGGAGGCCATCCTGGCGGGCAAGGCGCCCGATAGCCGGCCACCAGCCGGCTTCAGGACGCGTGGACCGTTCTTCTCCCCTTCGGTTGCGCGGAAGGTTCTGCTCGTCAAGGACTACATCCTGTCTTTGAAGGACGAGTGGGTGCGCCGGTGTTTTCGCCTTGCGTTCGCCTCGGAGATGGTCGGATTCTCGAATTACTCGTACGAGCCAAGCCTGTGCCGAAGAACGACGGCGGGCAAAGACGACGTGGTTGATGCCGCGGTGGTCGCCGCCATTGCTCGGAAACTGTCGAGCATCCTGGCAGACATTCGTTGGGCGCGGCGCCGGCTGAGTCGTCTGGAAGCTGTTCCGAAGGCCGATCTCTACGCCGGGGATTTCTTCAAGCTCAACGGCCGCCTGGCCGATGGCAGCGTGGACCTGGTCGTTACCTCACCGCCTTACGTGAATAATTATCATTACATCCGAAACAGCCGGCCGCAGGTTTATTGGTTGGACCTGGTTTCCACCCCCGGCGATCTGAAGAACGTCGAGAGCGGGAGCTTTGGGAAGTTCTGGCAAACTGTCCGTGGGGGACCTCGCATAGAGTTAGCATTCCAGATGGCGAAACTGGAGCGGGCGTTAGACTTCCTCCGGGGCAGGAATGCCGAAAAGGGGCAGTACGGCGGGCCTGGGTGGGCTAACTACGCGGCAACGTACTTCAACGATTGCGGCCGTTTCGCTCAGGCGTTGAGCAGGCTGCTCAAACCCGGTGCGAGGGCAGTCGTCGTCCTTGGCAATAGCATTCTCCAGGGAGTTGAGCTGAAGACGGACCAACTTTTCGGTGAGATATGCGAACTGCACGGGTTGACGGTGACGGAGATACGGCTCTTGCGCAAGAAACGCACCGGGACGAGCATAATACAATCTTCTGTTAGAGCGAACGCAGCGTCAGAAAAGACCTCGCTGTACGAAACAGCTGTGGTCGTCGCCCGACCGGCATAAAGCCCTATTTGCCTCCCGCTCATGTGCAAAGATGCTGTGCTACCTCTCGTAGGATGTCTTCCGCAGTTTCCTGTGGAGTGAGGTCCAGTGCCCAATCGCGCCCCGGGTGGATAATGTCCCAGCGAGGACGGCGCATACTCCTGCGGCCCCTGCCAGGTGGATGATTCCCAAAGCCGTCTATGACCGTATTCCACAGGGGGCGAAAACGCTGAACCAATACCTGCTCAGCCAAAGCTATCCAAATATGCTGAACCCTCAGGTGGCGACACCGGAAGTCCGAAAGCTGCAGGTTCTCTGCATCATTGATAGAAGCTGCGTGTTGTTTGAGCCGCCTGTACAACGGTTCGCCTAAGTTTGGGTCGAACCGGTCTGCTCCCTTTCGAGCGCCCGGCGGTATAGCCTTGCCCACGTAGATTGGGATGCTGCAGTCACGATCTGAAATCGGCAGGTAAGGTTCAAAATCACCCAGGTAATACAAGGCGTATATGCCAGCTCCTGGAAACCGAGCCACGTCGGCCAGGGGTTGTGGCATGCGTTCAAGGAGCCCACGCACTACGGCGTCAGCGATATTATGGTAGTCGAGTGGATCGAAAACCTTGGACGAATAGTCTGACATCGACGAACTCATCCTCCAAAATAGACAGGCCGTAGAGCGCAGACATGCTACAGTCTGTGTCGCAGGGAAGTCAACCGGCGTTCACACTGCGGATCGGGGCTGAGGACCTTAGAAGGACTGCCATTTTCTTTCCAGATTGCGGGAGTTGATGTTCTACGATGCGCTTGAGCTTGACTGTATTGGAGCAGGCGGGGGTGCTGTGCGAGAGCCGAACTACCCCTCATTTCTGATCATCCCCCAGCGAATCAGAGTAAGTGGTCTTAGATCATGGAGATGAGGCACAGGAAGGCCGCCGCGCTGGTACAAGGGCGCCCAGGTGGAGGCAGCAGGCCTCTGACGGATTGCCTCTGCTCAGCGAATGCAGCTATCCAGCCTGGAGAACCGCATGCCAGGGGTATTTGGTCAGGGGGCTCTCATGTGGAGCCGGCTGTTGCATGCGCTCCCGCGTGGGCGGACGCGGCAGGCGCAGACGTATCACGCCTTCGCTAACCTGTCTACTCACGGCGGCCTGGCCGTCAGTTCATCGGAGATCACCCGGCCATAGCCTTCAAGAGACTGCCGAATTCGCCGCTTTCGCGGCGTGCGATGGCAGCTTGGCTCTCGATCTCGCCGGCGTCGAGCTGGCCCTGCCACTCCTGGGCTGCGCGCAGGAAGCTGGCGGCGGTGAGGACCTGACCCCTTCGTCAGTGAAGCGAATGAAGGAACGCCTGCGCATTGTTCCTCGCCCTGCTGTTCGTCTAAGCCGTGTCGGTTATGACGCGGCATTAGTGGGCGCCATCGCGATTGCTATGCATGGACTCGAGCAAGGCGCGACCACCGAGCAGTCTTTTCGGTCGGCTTAGTCAATACTCTCCCCAGGCGCGGGGAGGAAGTTGTCTTCGATCATGGGGATCAGGCACAAGAGGCCCCCCCAGTGATACAGGGGCACACTGCTCTCCTTGTCGCAGCCTGCTCCCGTGTCGGCGCTGTAGTTCTCATGGACGTGCCCCATTTCATGCCATTCCTTCAGAAGCAGCTTCTCGGATTTCTCCGCCAGCGCCCTGCGCGCTTCCGGCAGGTCGTAGTTGCAGAGCCCCATGTAGACGAGCAGGTTCATCGGCCCCCATATCCTTCCGCGCCAGTAATCCTGGTCCGGGTAGGCCGGGTCGTTGCGGGCGATTGACGGGAGAATCCATTCCCCCCAGAACTCTTCGGGGTTATAGAAGTGCTCTTTCATCATGCGCTCGGCCTGCTGGGCTGTCGGCGCGTTCGCCAGCAGCGGATAGAACATGGTCGGCGCGTAGCGGTACTGTTTCTCTCCGGTATCGAGTCGGACGTTCAGATAAGTCCCCGCCTCGTCATCCCACATTGACCTGAGCTTCGTCCGGAATCTGTCCGCGCGCTCGTCGAGTTCCTGGGCTTCTGCGTTGCGTCCCAGCAGCCGCGCAATAGTCGCCAGCTTGTCGCAGTCCATTACGTAGAGGCCCATCAGGCCCACGTCCGCGAAACTGCATGTGCAGGTCTCTTCGTCGAAGGTCGCGTCGTCGTACATGGGCGAATTGTCCAGCCCCGATTCCAGGCACGGCGCCCGCGACTTCCTGTCGTCCGTTGACACCGAGTGTAATAATTGCTCACTGGCGGGAGGCGGATTCCATCCCCAGCAGACGTAGCCGTCCCTCTGACGGGTCTGGGCGCGCCACCTGTTCCACGTCAACAGGTCGTCGAACACCTCTTCCAGGAACCATTTGTCCCGGAACTTGCGGTACAGTTCCAGGCAGATCAGCGATCCCACCGGCGGCTGCGAAAAAGGAATGAAGGACGCGCCGTATCCGTTGATGGCGTCGGGGACGTAACCGTATCGTCTCACAGTCCTTGTTATCGTCAGCGCATTGGCGTAAGCGAGCTCTTTCGAGTCGAGCGACGCCATGTAGGCGGCAAAGAAGGTGTCCCACTCGAAGAGCACATAGCCGTCGTGGGTGATGTTCCAGGAACGCGACACAGGGGTTATCACGAGATTCTCCGACTCGTGATAGATGGTGTTCCATGCCATGCCGGTTTGCATGGCCTGGTAGGCGTCCGCGTGTTCGCCGTATTTGTCCTTCGATTCGACGTGGGCGCTCCTTGCGCTTTCAATAATATCGCTGATTTCGGAGACGCTTCTTCGCCGGCCGGTCGAGACCCCGCCGGGCCTGTCCAGCAGGAAGGCGAGATGCGGCGTCTGCGTGTCCAGGAACAGTCCGGGCAGATGTTCTTGCGCCGGGAAAACGCGAATCTCCTTCCCCGGCAGGCTGGCGACTATTACGCCGTCCTGGAACTCGATATGCCCCGGCCTGTTCCACAGCAGGCCCGACTCGATGAAGATGTAGCTCTTGCGCTCATCCCCTGTCGGCGAGACCAGGATGACAAGGTCCTCGCCCTCCGTGGCGGTCTGGACCCGCGAACAGACCCCTTTCCAGGTCACGAACATTTCGGTGTATCCGCCACCGTAAGTATGCAATGACGGGCGGGAGCTTTCGTTCGCTTGCCAGTTATACGGCTCGAACTGCATTCGTTTTCGCTGATAGCTCGAGAACGCGTCCTTGACCGAGACGTTCAGCGAGAAGCCCTCCGGCAGCAGCACGTGCGCAAGAGTGTTGGACGTGTCCCACGTGTTCCAGCCATTGGCCAGCGACGTCATCAGTTCTTCATATCTGTCCATACCAGGCCTCCAGTTGATGTTCGCGTTGTTCGGGGAAGAGCAGATGCCCTCAAGAAAGGGAAAAGAGCGCAGTCGCTGACTTCACCTATCATAAAGTACGGAACCGGAGCGTACACTGCGGCAAGAGGGAAATGCAAGAAACTGCCTCATTTTACGTGTGTCGAAGCGCTGCCCAGATCTTCCGCATGGCCCGGGGAAGGTCGTTTCGTGCAGCGTCGCAGCCCGACGGGAGGCGCAGGGAGCCGCGCTAAAACCCGAAGACCCCTTGAAGGCGCCTGGAGACCGATTAGAATCTTGGGAAAGGCCCACGACGGTCGTGGACAAGCCTCACATGGGGAATCCCGGAGGGACCGCCGCCGCCCGCGCGCAGGTGTTCTCCCGGTGTTTCCGGCTCAGTGATGTTGGCGGTGTCCAGGCCCACTCGCGTGACCTGATTGTGCACGGGACTGAGCGAGCGCACTTCACCAGGTCGCTGCGCGAAGGCTCCTGGGCGGTTTCTGGCGTTTCGAGGACGACGGTCTGGGAGGCCTGATGAGCGATCTGGCGATTGCCCACGAGCGAATCTCTTTCCAGCATCTGGCTGACCTTCCCGAGATTCAGGCGCGTCTCTGCGCCTGCCGCTCCGGCCCCACCGGCAAGTTCCGGTATGCGCGCTCGCTCGTGACGCCCGGCGATGTTGGGCGACATTGAGCGGAGCCATAAAGTCACCGCGCTTCATCGGGTTAGAGGCCGTGAAGTGAATGGCATTGGCCGCGAGGCCGTCGAATGGTAAGACGGTTCTCGCTCGTCCCCCAGGCGCGGGATGACCTGCCGAGCGCTACCCTCCCGCGACGTCATCGGCCGTTACGAGCAGGGTCACGGCGCCTTGCTCCTCGAAGTCGATCTTCACCCGGTTCTGCGTCCCCAGCCAGTCTACCTGCAGCACCTGTCCTACGCCGTAGGAGGCGTGTTGGACGCGTGCGCCCTTTGTGAGTCGCTTTTTCCCCCGGGGCACGCTGAGGATGGACAGGCAGGGCCCCTTCCTTTTCAACGGGTCTTCGATCTGGCGGGCCAGGGCGATTCTCTTGCCGTCCCCTTGCGCTCCGGCCCTGCGCGCCACCGCCTCCTCTGACAGTTCGTCGAGGAACCGGCTTGGATTGGCGTATTCGCGCCGCCCTTGCGCGGTGTGTCTCTCCGCGTAGCTGATAAACAGATGCTTGCGGGCCCTGGTCATTCCCACGTAGAAGAGCCGTCGTTCCTCCTCGAGGGCCATCTGCTCGGCGCCATGGTCCGCTTCCTCGAGGGCCCTGCGGTGGGGCAGAATATCCTCCTGCGCGCCGACGATGAAAACCGCGTCGAACTCCAGGCCCTTGGCCGAGTGGAGGGTCATCAAGGAGACGGCCCCCGCCCGCTCGTCCCAGCCGTCCACGTCGCTGACCAGGGCTGTCCGTTCGATGAAGCCCAGCAGGTCGCGCTCGGGGCCCTCGCTGTCGTACTGCCGGGCGTAGTCCAGGAGCATTTCCACGGTCTCCGGGAGGTCTTCCCGCCTGCTGTCGGGCTGGGCCGCGACGTAATCGGTGATATCCAGCAGCTTGTCTATCAGCTCCTCTACGCTATCCCGGGGCAGCGAGCGGAGCCGCTGGCACAGGTTCCAGAAGCGTTCTACGGCCCCCCTGGCGCGTATTGAAAGGGAGGATAGCTCTTGCGCGCGGCCAGCCGCTTCCACCAGCGAGAGGCCGAGCCTGTCCGCCTCCTCCTGCAGGGCCTGGAGGGTCTTGACGCCGATGCCCCGGCAAGGGCAATTGATGATGCGCCGGCAGGCCACGTCGTCGCGCGGGTTGAGCATCAGTTGCAGGTAGGCGCGCAGGTCCTTTGTCGCTTTCCGCTCGAAGAACCCCACGCTGTCCACCACCTGGTGCGGCACCGACAGGGCGGTGAAGGCGTCCTCCAGGGGCAGAGCCTGGCGCTTCGTCCTGTAGAACACGGCGATCTGCCAGGGAAGGACGCCGTTGGAGATCAGCTCGGACGCCGTCTGCGCCACCGTCCTGCCCTCGTCGTAAGGGTCGGCGCAGCGGACCACCTCCACCAGCGGGCCGCTCTCGTCTTCGGTCCAGAGCGCCTTCTCACGACGCAACTGGTTGTGCCGGATACAGGCCGACGCCGCCTGGAGGATATTCGCGCTGGAACGATAATTGCGTTCCAGCTTGACGATGTGCGCCCCGGGGAAATCCTCCTCGAACTCCAGCAGGTTCGCCAGGCGGGCGCCGCGCCAGGTGTAGATGACCTGGTCGGGATCGCCCACGGCGGTGATGTTGCGATGCTTGCCCTGCAGTGCCCGGGCCATCAGGTGTTGCGGCAGGTTGGTGTCCTGGTATTCGTCCACCAGGACGTGCAGGTAGAGCTCCTGGTAATCCCGCAGAACATCCGGGCGCTCGCGGAAGACCTCCAGCGGCTTGAGCAGGAGGTCATCAAAATCGAGCCCGTTATTGGCGGCGAGTTCCTCCTCGTAATCGCGATAGACCAGCGCAACCGTCTGCTCTTCGATGCCGACGGCCTGTTCCGCATACTTGTCCGGCCCGATGACCCTGTCCTTGTTGGCGCTGATCTCGGCGAGGACCTCACCCGGGCGGAAGGTCTCCCTGTCAATCTGTCTCGCTTTGATAATGCGCCGGATCAGGCGCTGCGAATCCGTCCGGTCATAGATGCTGAACGAGGGGTCCAGACCTATCACGTGAATATGCCGGCGCAGGAAACGCGCGCAGAAACTGTGGAAGGTAGTCACGTAGACCTGCTCCCCGACCATGGCTTCCACCCTCCGGCGCATCTCTTCGGCCGCCTTATTGGTGAAGGTCATGGCGATCAGGCGATCCGGCGCCACGCCCTCGGCCAGCAGATAGGCGATGCGATGGGTAATCACGCGCGTTTTCCCCGTGCCGGCTCCGGCGACCACCAGCAGCGGTCCCCCCCCATAGGAGACCGCCTCCCTCTGAGGATCGGTCAGATTGGCGAGGATGCGCTGTCGAGACTTACCCATCCGGTCGAAACCTTCCGTAACAGAAGGCTATGAAGAGGGTTAGGCCAAACAAGCCGGCGAGGCGACGCGAGGCCGTGCGCGCCGCCTCCCATGATAGACGCAGCCCGTCCAGGTGTCAAACCAGCCGGGTAGTTCAACGTAGCGATCACCTTTGCTGTGCCTTCCGTGGTGGTGCCTCCAGCTTGCCCGTGGCGAGGCGGCTCCTTGCTTTGCTTTCCGCGCGGCGGTATCTTGTATGTATATGCGGTAGGACAGCGTGACTAATCCACAGTTCATTTCCTGGGGCGACGGGAGGGCTGCCGTGCGAGCGTTGCGTTTCATCCTGGTTTGGCTCCTGCTCTCCACTGCGCTCGGTTGCAGGGTCAGCCGCAATATCGTCGATCTGGAAAAACCCGTCCAACCGCCCCTGCAGGAACTGGAGCAACATCTGGATTATCAGGATCCCGACGCGGGCCAGCCCGATTACGTGATCGAGTGAGGGGTAACCGTTCACCGCAGAGGCCGCGGAGAGCGCAGAGAAGGACGAAAAGAAGTAGTTGCTGCAGGACAAGCTGTGGTGAGCGGCAGATCGGAAGTTGCTGAGACGCCAACACTCGTAAGGGGCCTCATGGAGCAATGAAACGCAGGCGCATCGCCATCCTCTGCCTTCTGGTGGCGCTCGTGGGCGCGGCCGGATGCCGCATCAATCCCGTCACGGGCCAGAACCAACTCATGTTGTTCGGCGAGGACGAGGAGATCGCCCTCGGCCACCAGTGCCATCCGAACGTCATCTACATGTACGACGGCGAGTACTATGATCCCGACCTGAACAGCTACCTGGGCTCCATCGTCACCAGGCTCCACGAGTGCTCGCATCGCCCTTACCTGCCCGTGGAGTTCACGATGCTCAACACCTCGATTATCAATGCCTTCGCACTGCCGGCGCACGTCTACGCGACCCGCGGGTTCCTGGCCCGGCTGGAGAATGAAGCCCAGTTCGCCGCCGTGATGGGGCATGAGCTGGGGCACGTATCCGCCGGCCACACCGCCAAACGGCTGACTAATAACGTGCTGGTCAGCCTGGGGTTCACGCTGGTTGGCTCCGCCGCGGGCGAGTCGGCGCAGGCGGCGAGACTGGCCACCACGGCCGGGCAGGCCGGCATTACGTTGCTGGGCCTTTCATACAGCCGGGAGCAGGAGCGCCAGGCGGATCGGCTGGGCGCCTACTACATGGCGCTTGCCGGCTGGGACCCGGCGCAGGCCGTTGGGATGCAGGAACTGCTCCACTCCTTCAACGAGCGTGAGCCCTCTGCGCTCGACAATTACCTCTCCACTCACCCGCCCAAGGATGATCGCATACGGGAAATCCGCGCCGTGATACAGGAAAAGTCCCTGTCCGGGCGTTACATGCAAGGCGATGGCGTTTACGCGGGACGTTGGAACCGCCGCCTCAGGCGTCTCAGGGCGGTTGATGAAGCCTTCAAGCCCTACGACCGGGGCATGAAGCTGCTGAGGGAGCGGAAGTGCGACCAGGCGCTCGGAGCCGCCCGGGAGGCCCTCGCTATTCGCAACGATCAGGCCCAATTCTTTCGACTGGAGGGCGACGCGCTGCTGGGCCTGGGACGCCTCGAGAAGGCCCGGGAGGCATACCGCGCCGCTCTCGACTGCGACAACCGGTACGCTCCGGCGAAGCTGGGCCTGGGCAGGGCCCTGGAGGAGTCGGGCGACCGCGCCGCCGCCGAAAGGCAGTTCGAGGAGGTGGTCCATGACTGGCCCGGGGGGCCGCAGGGCTACCTGGAGCTGGGCCTCGTGCGCATGAGGCAGGGCGAATACGCCGAGGCTATCCCGGCCCTCTCGAAGGTTGCGCAGGCCGCCCCCGCAGCGGGCCCCGTGCACTACGATTTGGCGCTGTGTTATGACAGGATCGGGCAGGCCGCTCTCGCCTATGAGAGCTATGAGCGGGCGCTGGGAGCGGGCATCGGCGCCGAGGAAAGACTGCGCGCCGCCCTGCGCGTCGAGGCGCTGAAAGCGGAATTGCGATTCAGCGAATGATTCTCGCCATGTCGCCGCCCGGGATCATGGCCCTCTCCCCGGCGTCGGGGAAAGCGCCACGCCGTCTTAGGCTTCGCAGCCGCGCGCGCAAGACGGTATAATGAGGCAGAACCAAACGCGGGGAGGTGTGTGCTATGCCCGTTCAGCTTGCAGTCGATCAGCACGAAATCGCCGGGTTCTGCCGGCGACATCACATCCGCCGCCTGGCGCTGTTCGGTTCGGTGCTGAGCAAGGATTTCGGGCCAGACAGCGACGTGGATGTGCTGGTGGAGTTCGAGGCGGGCCACGTGCCCGGATTGATCAGCCTGGCCGGTCTGGAGCTGGAACTCTCAGAGGTCATGGATGGCCGCAAGGTAGACATGCGGACGCCCGAAGACCTCAGCTGCTACTTCCGCCAGGACGTGCTCGACCAGGCCGAGGCGCTCTATGCGGTATGAAGACACGATCCGTCTGCGGCATATGCTTGACGCAGCGCAGGATGCGTTGTCGTTCGCAGAGGGGAGGGCTCGGGAAGAACTGGACACCGACCGGCAGCTTGTTCTCGCCATCGTCTTGTCCACGCATACTATGACATCAACCCTGACGTGGTTTGGAGCACCCTTCAAGAGGACTTACCACCCCTGATCGAGGCGCTGAAAGCGGAATTGCGATTCAGCGAATGATCCTCGCCATGTCGCCGCCCGGGATCATGGCCCTCTCCCCGGCGGAGTTAAAGCCGGCTCACACGCCAGGATTGATCAGCTCGGCCAGGTAAGGGGACGGCCGAATCGCGGGTGGTTCTCGCGCAAGGCCTTGAAAGGGAAGCGCCGCCTCGTCTACACTCAGCAGAGCGTGCAGACCCGTTCACCCGTTGCCGTCGGGGACTGACAGGCCATGTTGAGATTTGCCCCGGGTTTCTGGAGACGTCTCAGGCTCCTGGTGGCGCTGATGGCGCTGGCGGCGTTCATCTTGCTGCTGCCGGCCCGCTTCACGGCGCCGGGCCGGGTGGTTTTCAACGAGGCCGTCGGTCCGCTGGAGACGGCAGCCTACCAGGGCGGCGGCGATATACTGGCCACCACCGGCGCCCTGACCGACATGTTCCTGGGCGAAGACCGCGAACGGGCGCTGGCGCGGCGCGTGCGAAGCCTGGACAACGAGACGGCCTTTCTCAAGGAGCAGGTGCGCAGACAGGGCCTGGCGCTGCGCAGCATGGCGAAGTTGCAGGTGGAGCGTTTCCCCTTCCGCGTCGTGCGGGCGCCGCTGAGCGGCTACGACGCTTCCGGCTCCCGGCGGAGCGTGAGCGTGCGTGCGGGATCCAGGGATGGGGTGGCGGCGGGGATGGCGGTGGCCGCCGAGGGGGCGCTGGTCGGCATAGTGCGGGG
>JAGHAF010000015.1 GCA_021161675.1 Planctomycetota bacterium
CGGCGCTGACGGGCTCCAACGCGCTGGGCGCTTTCCTCCTGGTGGTGGCGTTCAGCGTGGTTGTGAGCGCCGTCGTTGACAATGTCCCATATCTGGCGGCGATGCTCCCGCTGGTAAGCGCAGTGGGCGCCGGCATGGGGCTGGCCGAGACCAACATGGTCCTGCCGTTCGGGCTTCTGGTCGGGGCGTGCCTCGGGGGGAACATAACGCCGATCGGCGCCTCGGCGAACATAGTGGCTTACGGGCTGCTGCTGCAGAGCGAGCCAGATTCGATCAGCTTCCTGACGTTCGTGAAGATCGGGCTTCCGTTTACCCTGGCTGCGGTGGCGGCGGCGGGCGCCTTCCTGTGGCTGACCTGGATGTAGGCCTGTCAGAAAAGCAATATCGAATGCTCAATGTTTACCCGCCGGGGCGGGTCGAATATCGAAGGAAAAAGCAAAAGAAAAAGCATAAGCTTTCACAGAAAGCGTGTAGCTCAGGCGCCACCGCCTGAGATCCGCAGCCCGCCGTAGGCGGACTACGTTGTAATTAGCAAAGTCCACGTCATCGTACAGCGCTGTGAACAGTTCACCGGGCAGAAGGCTGAGCGCATCCCTGTGGCAGAGGGGGCGGCCCATGCCGATGGGTCAGAAGTTGTTCAGGTTTCTGACGGCCCTGCTAGCTGACGGGTTCCGCGGCTTGGTTACAATAAGGTTCGAGGCAGGCAAGGTCACACACGTTACCAGCGAAACCCGGTGCACGTGGCAGTACCGCAACTTGCCGCTCGACGTTGGGAGCAGGGACAGCTGGCATAGTGGCGCCGGCGACAAGAAGAGCGGCACTGAGCCACGCATGCAGGAGAAGAGGGATGGCGGTCAGGGGTTGGTTCGCTCAGATGTACGAAGCCCGGGTCATGCAGTTCCAGGAAATACTTCTACGAGCCGCGGAGGCGCTGTGGCGCAGGGAGCTAGCGGGGCCAAAGGCGGCTCGCGCAATGCTGGAGAAGCAGAAGGGCGACTTTGGGATAGAGCTCGTCGATCGGGTGTTTCAGCACCTGCCAGGGTACCTCGCCGCCCGGAGACGCGGAGAGTATGAGGACCTCTCGGCGTACCTCCCCGTGCTTGCAGAGCAGTTGACCGCGAAGTGAGGTCTGTGCTGCTGCATAACGTGCAGGATGTGTGGATTCGATCCAGCCAAGACTGCCAAAGATGCAGCGCCTGCGCCGTGGCTCTACACGCGGTTCCTAAAGAAGCTGATCGGACACCAGGATCAATCTTCCCGGCGGCTCTGGCGCGGGCGGGCCCGGGAAACGAGTCTCCTCTTCTGGCGCCGCTTGTGCGCCAGGCGGTGGGGCGCCTGCCTGACAGCTCGCACCGAAGCCTCTCGCCACGCCGAGTCGTATGTCCGCGTGTTGAACCACAACCTCATGATCCTCTAACTACAAGTCGGCAAGGTTTCTACAGAGCAGGATAAAGTATGAAATTGAATGGCAAGAGCAATGACAACGGCGGGAGGGATAGATGTATCGGTTGGATCTGAATGGTCGCTGGGCGCTGTGCTGGTGTGAACCGGGCGAGGGCGAAGAGCGGCAGTGGCGCCTTGAAGGAGTCCCTCCGGACCGGCGCATTGAAGCGAGCGTCCCGGGGGACGTCCATCTCGACCTTATCGGGGCGGGCCTGCTTGAGGAGCCCCTTGTGGGGCTTAACGCGCCCAACTGCTCCTGGATGGAGGGGAAGGACTGGTGGTACAGCCGCCGTTTCCACTGCTCCGAGGAGGCGCTGGGCGTAGTGACGGAAATCGTGTTCGAGGGCCTGGACACAACGGCGCACGTGTGGCTGAACGGAAAGAAGGTGGGACAGTCCGGCAACGCCCACGTGCCCCACGTGTTCGACGTCACCGGGGCCGTCCGTGGCGGGACGAACCTCCTTGTGGTCCGGGTTGATGACGGCCTTCGGGCGGCCAGCGGCAAGGAACTGGCGCCGTACCAGATGCAGAAAGGCCACGAACTGCAAGAGCGAATGTGGATCCGGAAGCCGCAGTTCACCTTCGGCTGGGATTGGTCGCCCCGGCTGCTGACCTGCGGCATATGGCGCAGCGTCCAGCTGCGTTCCTACCGGGGAATGGCCCTGCGGGACCTGTGCCTGCGCGCGCAACTGAAGCCGGAGGGCGGCGCGCTGGTCCACGTCGTGGCCGAGGTGGAGAACTTCACCGGCGCGGCTGCGGACTTCCGCCTGACTGTTGCGCTTTCGCGCGGACGGACGCACCGGGTCGAGCTCGAAGAGTCGGCGCGGCCGGGCCGCTCTACGGTTCGGGCGGCGCTCGACGTGCCGGAGCCCGCGCTCTGGTGGCCCGCGCCGCTCGGCGAACCCGCCCTTTATGAGGTGGAGGCGGAGTTGCTGATCGGCGGCGAGCGGGTGGATGGCCGTCAGATGCGCTACGGGATTCGAGAGGTTGAGCTGATCCAGGAGCCCCTGGGCGAAGAGGGGACGCGCTTTGCGATCGCGGTGAACGGCGAGAAGGTCTTCTGCAAGGGGGCGAACTGGGTTCCTGCGGACTCGATCCTCGCCCGAGTTTCACCGGCGAAGTATCGTGCGCTTGTGCAGGCCGCATGGGAGGCCAACTTCAACATGCTGCGCGTCTGGGGCGGGGGGACGTTCGAAGACGAGACGTTCTACGACCTGTGCGACGAGTATGGCATCCTGCTGTGGCACGACTTCATGTTCGCCTGCTCCTATTATCCCGACGATGATTCGGATTTCGTGGAGGAGGCCCGCCGGGAGGCGGAGAAGGCCGTGCGCCGACTGCGCAACCACCCGTGCGTGGCCCTCTGGTGTGGCAACAACGAGAATCAGTGGCTCCACCACGACCTGCAGCAAGAAGGTGGCGCGCCCGAGCGCTTCCCGGGCGGCAGGATATACGATGAGGTCCTGCCGGAGGTCTGCGGACGGCTCGATCCGGGGACGCCCTATTGGCCTTCGAGCCCATACGGGGGCGATGAGCCGAACAGCGAGTGGGAGGGCGATCGGCACGCGTGGGATGTGTCGATCCGTGCGCCGACGGTGGCGGAGAAGGTGGACTACGGCGCCTACGAGCGGGACAGGGGCAAGTTCATAACCGAATTCGGCGTGCTGGCGCCCGCGCCGCTGGAGAGCGTCCGCCGCTACCTGCCCCACGGAGAGCTGAACCGAGAGTCGGCCTGCTGGGCCTTCCACAACAACGAGTTCGAGCAGGGAACGCTCCGCGAGGCGCTGAAGCGCTACTGGAGGCCGGCCGAGGGGCTGTCCCTGGCCGAATACGTCCGCATGGGGCAGACCATCCAGGCCGAAGCGCTCAAACTGGCGCTGGAACACTGGCGGCGGCGCAAGTTCAGAACGGCCGGCGCCCTTTTCTGGATGTACGCCGACTGCTGGGGCGAGGTCGGCTGGACAGTCATTGACTATTACCTGGAGCGCAAGCCGTCCTACTGGGCCGTGCGGAGGGCCTTTGCGCCGGTCCTGCCCAGCTTCGCCGGGCGCGAAGACGGGGGGATGGCCCTTTGGATTGTGAACGATCTTCCCCGGGCAGTCGAGGTGGAGCTTCAGTACGGCTGGCTGCATCTTCCCACTGGCGAGACGGAGCGGCGCCGAATGCGGCGCCGTGCGCCCCGCAATGGAGCGGAGGAGGTAGCGCGCCTTTCGCCGCCCGGGGGGGAGCCGGAGGAATGGATGGCTTTCGTCCGGCTCGAAGGGCGGGAATGCGGCGACATATTCAACCGTCGTTTCCCGGCCGGGTTCGACTTCAACCGTATCCCCCTGCCGGAGGCGCACGTGGAGTGCGCATTGTCCGATGGGGGGGATGAACTTGTGGTGACGGCGGACGCCTTCGCCTGGCAGGTCCACCTGAAGGTCCCTCGTGGTGTGGAGGTGGGGGACAACGACTTCGACCTGATGCCGGGAGAGACGCGCCGGGTGGAAGTGCGGGGCCCCCGGGGGATGAAAGACCAAGTAGAGGCAGGGGCATTGAACGGTCCGTAACACTTGAGCCACAGACTACAGGGCGCCGTAGGAACGGCAATGACGGATAGCGGCGTTTGCTTTTCTTTTTCGCTCGTGTTTCGTAGCGAAGCTTGCGGCCTTCATAGCCCCGCCCAGCGGGGCGCAGCAGGCACTTCGCAGAGCAGCAAAGTTCCTGTGCATTAGGCTCTGTCTGAAAACCCGGACTTGGATTCGAGCGGCTGCATTCGCGCCTGGCTGCGTGCCGCCTCTATTGACATATCACAGGGATATGCCTGCTTCGGCGTCCTTGCCGGCCACCAATTCGCTCGCTCTCTGTCCGACAGCCGCTCGTGCCTGAAAGCTACGCCCGCCAGCTCGGACAGGCCGCGCGAGAAACAGGCACGGCCATAGAGATAAACGGGGACGTCGTCAAACATCCGGATTTCAGCGAGCGATTCCTCAGAGAATACATGGAGTTTTTGTCTATCGTTGCGGAGGAGGGGGCGCGTTTCTCAGTGGGCTCGGACGTTCACGAGATCGGGACGCTTCGGAAGACACGGCACGCCTGGGAAATGGCGGAGCGACTGAACCTGACGAAGGAGCGAATCTGGCGCCCGGAGTGTGCGCCCTTTGCTGGCGGGGAAAGTCTCTAATATTCCCGGTTACCGGCTATCTCGATTAGCTCGTCGAGGGTGGTGGTGGCCACGCAGATGTACGTGTCGGCTGCGCCGTAGTAGACCTTGACTTCGCCGTCGGGCTCCAGCACTGCCGCGGAGGGGTAGACTACGTTGTTGATGTCGCCGATCCTCTCGTATTCTGTGCGGGGGGCGAGGATGGGAATGGCGCTGCGGCCGATCAGGTTGGCGGGGTTTTCTTTGTCCAGCAGGGCCACGCCGGCGCGGTAGATGGGTCCTCCGGAGGTCATTTTGATGCCGTGGTAGATCTCGAGCCAGCCGTCCTCCGTCTCGATGGGAACTGTGGAGGCGCCGACCCGGTAGGAGTCCCAGTGGCCCTCACGGGGGGAGATAAGCGCCTGGCTCCGGCCCCAGTGGATCAAGTCCTCAGAGAAGGATATCCAGATACGACCGATATCGTCCGCGACCGGTCGGTCGAGACGAACGTAGCGGCCCTGGACTTTGCGCGGGAACAGCACTCCGTCTTTGTTGTTGGGCCCGGAGACCAGGCCGATCCGTTCGAAGCTCGTGAAATCTTCGGTGGTGGCCACTGCCATGCAGGCGCCGTAGGATCCGAAGGCGGTGTAAAAGACGTAGATCGTCCCTTCCAGAACGGTGACACGTGGGTCTTCGATCCCCGCCTCTTCATATCTGAGCATCGGCCCTTCGGCGGCAGGTGTCATGACCGGATGCGGTTCCATCTCGAAATGGTAACCGTCATCGCTCCGACCGAGGGCGAAGACCGAATGGCCGTGCTGGCCCTCCACCCTGAGCAGGATGTAGTAGCGGCCGTCAATCTTGACAGTGGAGCCGTTGAACACCGTGTTGCAGGTAAAGGGGATGTCCGCTGCGGTGATAATGGGGTTCTGCTCGAAGCGCTGCAGAATGTCGGGTTGGGGGATGTCAGACATGTTCAGGAACCACCGAGATTGCAGATGCGTTCAAGGGCCTTCATACGGACTGTTCCCAGGGCGATGCAGCTATCGGAGGCGCCGTAGTATATCTCCAATTCAGTACGGTCGTCGGAGAGAAGCGCTCCGCACGAGAAGACCAGGTTTGACACGTCGCCGACCCGCTCGTAGCGTTCCAGCGGCGCAAGGATGGGGACGTTGGAACGTCCGCGGACCTCAGCCGGGTTCTCCATGCCCAGAAAGGCCGCCCCCAGCCGGAAAAGGGGGCCGCCCGGCATGACTTTGATCCCGTAGTAGATCACGAGCCAGCCGGAATCGGTTTCAATGGGAACGGTGGAAGCGCCGATGCGGTGATAGTCCCAGTAGCCCCCGCGGGGTGTCATGACCACTTCCTGTTCGCCCCAGTATACGAGGTCCTCGCTGTAGCTGATCCATATGCTTCCGCCCTCCTGTGGGCGTTGCAGAAGCGCGTATTTGCCGTTTATCTTGCGGGGGAACAGGACGCCGTTCTTCGTGTCAGGTTCTGAGATGAGGGCGATTCGCCGCACCGACGTGAAATCCTCGGTCGTGGCAAGCCCCAGCCGATAGCCATAATGTGAGGACGCCAGGTAGGTTATGTAATAAGCGCCATCGAAGCGGGTGACGCGGGCGTCACGCACGCCGCCCCTCTCGTAGGGCGCGAACGGCCCCTCGCCGATGGGAGCGAACATGGGCTGGGCATCAATGCGGAAGTCGCGTCCATTCCGGCTCCGGGCGCGGTAGATAGCGCATCGGCCGTCAAGTTCCTCCACTGTGACCAGCAGGATGACCTGTCCCTCGTGGCGGACCGCGCCCGCATTATGGACGTCGCTGGCGGCGAACGGCAGATCGCCGATGCCCAGGACGGGATTGCCCTTCCATCGTTCGACCACGTTTCTGTGGAGTTTTCGGGGCATGTCTCTACAAGCTTTCCGTTCTACTCAGGGCCGCGCGGGCGTGACCTTCCAGCCCTTCGGCGCGGGCCAGGCGGGCGATGGTGTCGGCATCCTTCTCCAGCGCTCCCTGCGCATAGCTGATGACGCTGGATCGCTTCAAGAAGTCATTGGCGCTCAGGCCGCTGGAGAACCTGGCCGTCCCGCCGGTGGGCAGCACGTGTGAGGGGCCGGCCACGTAGTCTCCAACCGACTCCGGCGTCCAGGGCCCGAGGAAGATGGCCCCCGCGTGGCGCACCTCGCGCAGAACCGCCTCCGGGTCCCGCGTTACGATTTCCAGGTGCTCCGGGGCCAATCTGTTCGCAAGCTCGATGCACTCGCCAATGGATGCGGCGACCACCAGGGCGCCGTACTGCCGGAGGCAGGCGCGGGCGGCCTCCCCCTTCGGCAGGTCCCGCAGCTCGACTTCGAGCGACTCCGAGACGGCCCGGGCCAGTCCCTCTGCATCGGTCAAGAGGATGGCGGCGCCGGGATTGTGCTCGGCCTGGGCGATAAGATCGGCGGCGATCCAGGCGGGCTCGGCGGTTTCGTCGGCTATCACGACTACCTCGCTGGGTCCGGGCAGCATCTCGATCCCCACCTGTCCGAAGACTTCCTTCTTGGCAAGCGTCACGTAGATGTTGCCCGGCCCGGCGATGAAGTCCACCGGCCTGACCGTGTCCGTTCCGAAGGCAAGCGCCGCGATCGCCTGCGCGCCGCCGAGGCGGTATATCTCCTCCACGCCGGCCACGCTCGCCGCGACCAGGCGGCCCGCTGAAATGCCGCCGTCCGGCAGGGGAGGGGTCGCCATGACCAGGCGCTCAACGCCCGCCACGCGGGCGGGGATGAGCGTCATCAACACGGTGGACGCAAGCGAGGCCGTCCCACCGGGGACGTACGCCGCCGCTGAGTCTACCGGGCGATAACGGATCCGCGTGGCGCGGCCGTCCTCTTCCAACGCCTCTGGCGCCTCCGATAGAATGCTCCGCTGGAACCGATCAATCCTGTCGGCTGCCAGCTTCAGGGCGGAAATAAACTCTGGGGGGCATTGCTCGACTGCCCGCTCTACCTCCTCGGGGGGCACGCGTAACTGTTCCGGGCTCAGGCGGGGCCCGTCGAGCTTCTCCGTGTAGTCGGTCAGGGCCTGGTCGCCGCGGTCGCGAACGTCCCGGATGATGCGCCGGACGGTATCGAGGGGCGAGCGCCCCCCTTCTTCGCCGGCCGCTTTCATCCCCGCTTCGAGACGGAGCTTGTCCTTGAGCCGCCGTAGGCGCTCCATAAAGCCCGGCTCCGCCGTCTTCCAAACGGGAAACGCCATAGCGACGACCTTGTTCGCAAGCAGGGAGGCAACAGATAGACCGTAAGAAACGGAGGAATCAGCCGGCAAGACCGGAATGCTTCCCGGTGTTTTCGTCCTTGGCGTCGTCGTCCACCATCGAGGAGACCTCCTCGTCCACTTCATGTACGCCCTTCTTGAACTCGTTAACGCTCTTCCCCAGAGCGCGCATTACGGAGGGCAGACGGGGCCCGAAGATCAACAGGGCGACAACAAGGACAACCAGTAATTCCCAGTGACCCAACATCAGACTACTTTCTCACGCGGAAGTCGGGGGAAACATCCCAGCCTGCTATTATACTCCTCGGGGAACCGCAATGCAAAAATCATGCGATGGTATTCTCTTATCTGTTGGCCGGAATGTATGTGCCGATTACTTCAATCCCTCTCGCGATGAGGCGAGCAGGCTGTGCCCCGTCAGGGCGCCCAGGGCGTGCGCGCTTCCTCGCGGAAGGGAGCCTCGAGCAGCGCGGGGGTCAACTTCATGACGACACGCCCGCGGCGCTCGAAGAACGTCAGCCCGTCCGCGCCGTTCGCGAGCGCCGTGTTCACCAGGTCCGCCGTGCGCCACGCGGATTCCGACCGCCCCGCCTGGCGGTCCGCTCGCTTTGCCCTCGGCACGAACAAAAAAATCCTTGACACGGCGGATTATAAACGCTACCATCCTCACACAATCGAATTATCTCACGTGACGGGAATGGTGGGTGGTCCGAGGGGGACCTGGGACCTTTCCGTGGGGCGTTCGTTTGCGACCTTAGAGTGCGTATGAGCTCCTTCTTCGCCCTGGTTCATTACTAAGGAGGTGTATCGTATATGGCGTGATGCC
>JAGHAF010000051.1 GCA_021161675.1 Planctomycetota bacterium
CCCTATCTCCTGATAATAGGCTTCCAGACTCGAGGGCATGCCGTAATGAACGATGAACCGCAGGCCTCGGTGGTCGATACCCATCCCGTACGCCTTGGTGGAAATGAGCAACGGGAACTGGTTCGCTTTGAAGCTGTACTGCGTGTCGCCCTGGTAACGCTCCCAATCGTGCTCAGTAGCTGGTCTGTTGAAAACGTGCCCATATTGACACTGGAACTCCGCGCCTTCTTCCTGCTTCTCCTGACTTCTCAGGCGTCTGATGGTGTAGGTATACTCGCCTTCCTTGAGGCATTCAGGGCAAAACTCTGGCTCGCTGGCAGCATAAAGCCGGACTTGATCTGGTGGCAAAATGTCGTTGTGGACAACGAAGTCCCGTACGGCACCCACGCCGTCCATCCACGATGTTTGGCCCTTGGGATTCTTGTAGATGCAGAAAACCACTCCGGCTCCCTTGCCCCGCCACGCTCCCCCTGAGAATTCACGCCAATCGAAGCCATGCTGTTTCTCAAGGGCCGCCGGGAGCGCCTCAGTGAGAACTCTCTCCAAGACGTCTTGTCGATCAGTTCGATAATCCCCTCCGGTCACTATGTGCACCGAAAGCGAGAGTTCGCGGCGGTTGATATTCGCCTCAGCAATCAAGTCGCCGCCCTCGCGGACGTCCTGGTTCTCCAAACCCAGTATATTGCAGACATCCCGTTGTACGGGCGGCGAAGCCGTACCCGTCAACGCGAAAATCGGACAATCCACGTCTCCCTGCATCTCTTCTAGCTTGTCTACGAAGTCGCGAATATGCATGTAAGACAGCCGAAAATCGTGCCCCCATTCCGATACACAATGCGCTTCGTCCACAGCAACGAAACTCGCGTGGACCTTCGCTGCCGCTTGAGCCACCCTATTGGCGAACTTCATCTCCTGCAAGCGTTCAGGCGAAACATATAGAAGGTTCACTCTGCCTCTGAGAAAACCGTCAATAGCCTCTTCTTTCGCCGTGGGTGTCATACCGTAGCGGACGGCCGCTACCGAATTGACCCCGCGCTCGTCACGGAGGTCCTCTAACTGGTCTCGCATCAGGGCTCGTAAAGGCGAGACTACCAGTCCACCGCCGGGACGGAGAAGCGCTGGCAATTGGAAAGCAACTGACTTGCCAACTCCAGTCCGCATGATACCGAATAGCGATTTGCCGAGAACCGCCCTCCTGACTAGTTCGAACTGCCTCTCCTCGGTACCTGGACGTTCGGGGTCGTAGTGGTGGTATAGATAGGGAATCCTCAAGTACCGACGCGCAAAGTAATCTAACGTCCTTTTGTTGCAATTGAGAGGCATCAGCTTATTGGGACCTTTCTCTGGATCAAGCGACAAGGCCCTCACTCGAGCCCTTATGGTCCCCAGAGCGGCGGACTCACGACCGACTACGTCAGTCCCCTCACCCCCTGGGACAAGAGGTATTCGACCCTCTGCATGGTAGTCCACTATCAAGTCTTCGTTCTTCGCTTCCTCCGAATCCGAGCCGACGAGCTCGATCGCATATGGCAGCCTATTCTTGAGCTGGTCTGGGCCGGATTCGCTCAGTTCCTGAGCGACCTCACACAGGTCCGGGGGCCTCGGCGCATTACAGGCGAGGACTAATCTGTCCGGAAGCTCAAATTGCACTCCATAGAGTTCCTGAGCAGTAGCTATGAGCCACCCGAGATCGCGTGCCGCGCACAAGAGAAGACCTGGCGGTGCTACCCGTTCACGGATCACGAGGCACGATGTGACCCCGGTTATCTCTATCTCGAGCAGAAGGGCAAGCTGAAGCGGACGAAACCACTTGCAGAAAGCTTCGGCGTAGCTCACCAAGTCTCTGAGAGCGCTATCTGGGGCCCCTTCAGTTGAGAAGAGCGAAGATTGCACCGGGAAATCGAGTGACAGGTTGCTGCGTATTTCCTCAACCACAGACGCCGGTTCGCGGAGGATCCGGCGTGCTGGATACCGAAAAATCGGGCAACCACGGGACTGCAAGTAGTTCTGCCTTTTAAGCTCGTACTCAAATCGCTCGGCCCCTGTCTTTACCGGATCGTGATATTCTCTACCGTCTACTTCAATCAGTACAGGTCCTCCAGGAGTATCCAAGTGGAAGTCCACCGTGTAAGACTCCTCAGGGAACTCCTTTTGGGGCGTAAGGCGCGACAGCACTTCCAGCCCAGCTGCAGGCACCAGAACATTCACCAACAGGGCCCGTTCAGCAAAATGGGGATCTGGATTGTCGTCCGCCGTCTCGTACAGGCCGTGCTTCCGCATCCAGCGTTCGAGACGTTGGGGTGGGGAGGCCGTCTGCCCGGCCGCCCGCAAGCCTGCTGAAATCTGATAGTACTCATCGGAGAAATCCCACTCTACCATACCCGAGTCACCGTGGTAGTAGAATCCGGCGTCGGCTAGTTCGTTGTTCGCGTCAACGTAATCAGCCGTCCCCCATTTGTCCTTGGGCTCGATGTTGAACAACTCCGGTGTGGAATCATACAGAGACCGGATGAGGGCGGTCTGTACAGCCCATGGAAGCTGGGCGTACAGCCAACTGATGTGCCTTCTGAGGGCGGTGTCCCCGCCGGAGAAGTCCGGGCTGGCATGTGGCGGCTTGCGGATTGGCGAGT
The DNA here is from genome assembly GCA_021161675.1 of Planctomycetota bacterium. Classification (GTDB taxonomy): domain Bacteria; phylum Planctomycetota; class Brocadiia; order SM23-32; family SM23-32; genus JAGHAF01. Next base: position 2,631 of record JAGHAF010000051.1, read on the forward strand.
CCAACAGCTGAACCAGTACATCCAGAAACGATTCTCTTTGAGTAGGTCTCATTTCAAATACCAGCCCCATTCTTTATCCGACCCAACCGCGGACACGTAGCCTACTCGACTATCTACGAAGCTTCAAGGGATCTAAGTTCCTTTGACATCACGTGCCCGCTGGCACATGAGACAACCTGGCGGATCAGTGGGCCGTGTCGGAACTCGCGAGTCCATCCTCACCTCCCCTGCCTGCGCTCGTGGCAAGCTCGCTGGCCTCTTCGATCGCCTTCGCCGTCGCCCTGCCCCCCCTACCCGTCGCCGCTCAGGGCAGGATGTTATGCGCTTCGCGGCGTGGGACACAGAAGAGGTTGCAGCGGTCCGGCGCGATGCCTTCCAGCGGGAGCGTTCGATCCTTCTTGACGATGAAGATGCTGTACTGCCAGGCGTTAAGCATCTCAACGGCCTCACTGACGTTCGTGTCAAATCTGGCCCACAGCCGCCCACAATGTTCGATGAAGAGATAGGGCCGGCATCGCTCGATCAGACGGGACAGGGCCTTCAGAACGAGGAGTTCGGCGCCGGTCACGTCGATCTTCACCAAATCGCAATGCGACAGGTTTTCGGTTCTCTCCAGCGTCTCCGCCGAGATGGTCCTGACTCGGCTTTTCTGGTGCGCAATGGGCATGGGCCTCAGGCTGGCGGCCTGTATGTTTCGCGTGTCGGGGTCGTAGGTGTAGAACTCAGCCTCGCCATCCTCACCCGTCAGGGCCGCCTGAACCACGCAGGCGTTGTCAAGGTTATTGATGGCGAAGTTCTCCAGCAGCCGTTCGGCCACCGGCGGATTCGGCTCCAGGGCGATAACCCGTCCGGTGGCGCCCGCCCAAAAAGCCATGATAAGGGCATATGCGCCAACATTGGCGCCGACGTCAAGACAGACGTCGCCCTCATGGACAATATTCCTGATAATTCGGGCCATCTCCGCATTATGGTAGCCGTCGAACATGACCTGGTAGCCAAGCTGTGTGCTCAGGTCCACTACCATCAGGCCCCTGTCGTAGGGCATCACGATGCGACCGACTGGTTTGTGACGCTTCCTGTCACAGAACATCTTGAGCAGGGCTCGCCGGGCACGGTAGCGTATGGGGCTCCTGTGCCTGTCCGCACGGCGCGTCCAGTGCGCCAGCCTTATCATGCTCTTGACGCCAAGTTTCATCCGTGTTTGCCCCGCATCGGTTTCGTACCGCAAAGCAGACACTCTACGCAGTGCCCGGTGAGATGTCAACAAACCCGGGCGCCGCTCGCCTAAGCTCCTCGTCCCTTGTCATAAAGGTTATGGAATTGATACACTTCGCCATTCGCAGGCCTTCTCGAAACCATAATGATCCGCAAGAGCCCGGGGACGACCTCGATGCAAGAGCGCACCGGCGCATTTTCTGACATGCGACAAGCTGGCCCGTCGCTTTGCGCCGAGCGTCCGAAGTGGCGCCGCAAGGGAACGGTATACGTTCTGGGCCTTGACGCGCTGACGCTCGACGTTATCGGTCCGCTTATCGAGCGGGGGGAGCTGCCGAACTTCCAGCGTCTCGCCGAAGAAGGCTGTTGGGGCAGAATGCCTACCATTCGCCCCAACAACTCGGCTGTTATCTGGACCACCATAACGACCGGGCTCAACTATCGCAAACATGGCATTGACGCCCATCAGTATTATCGGTTGTTCGGGCGCAGGATCAGTCGCCCGATGGTCCGAAAGATCAATTCGCTGGGCCTTAAGGTGGCGCTCAGACCGCTGATGTGGACGAATCTCATGCGCGAACACCAGATGGACTATACTCAACTGCGAGCCCGCAGGGTCTGGGACATCGTCAGCGACCTGGGCGGCAGCGTTTGCGTGGTGAACTTTTACCAAACCTGGCCGGCCTATCCGGTGAACGGCATTCTTGTCACCGACAGACTGAATTCCAGGCGGCACGAGGAGATGGGCATAAACTACGAGAGCGGCGCCTCTCTGAGCTATCCGAATGAACTGATGAAAGAGTTGTCCCCCCTGATCGTATCGCCCTCGCAGGTTCCGCTGGATTGGCTCGCCGGCTATGTTGACCTGCCAGAAAATGAGCTACGCGAGCTTCGCACATGCAAGTGGAAGAAACGTGACATCCGCTCGGAATTGCGATTCGCAGTTTCGAGCGACTTGACAACCTGGCAGGTCTTCCGGCACTGCCTGGACTCTTCGCCGCCGTTTCACCTGGCGGTTTCGCTCTGGCGCGGCATAGATAACCTGCAACACACGGCGCTGCGATATGTTCCTTTCATGAATGACCCTGCCGTCACCGAGGAAGAACGCAGAAAGTTCGGCGAAATCGTGCCGCAGGCGTATCGCTTCGCGGACCAGATCATCGGCGACATCCTGGCGCGCATGGGCCCTGCCGACACACTGTTCGTAGTCTCCGACCACGGATGCGCCTACGAGCCTAAACGCGGCGCCTACGGTCACAAACGATCTCTGGCGCCCGGGGTCTTCTACGCCTATGGCAAAGAGTTTCGGCAAGGCTTTCACATGAACACGCCCACCGTATTCGATGTGACACCGACGATTCTGCGCGTCCTTGGGCTGCCGCCGGCTCACAACATGGATGGACGCTGCCTGCAAGAAGCGCTCACGCCGCAGTTCCTGGCGGAGCATCCTCCCCTTGAGCCCATTGAGACTTACGGGCCCCCGCAGCCATATCGTATTGAAGAGGAATAGCGGGATGAAGCGGAAGAAAACCGATGGGGCGAAAACCCCGCCGCGCTGTTACGCCCGGCCCGCCTGGCAAAGAACCGGCACGCTGTTCGTGCTGGGCATTGACGGCATGACGCTCGACGTCATAAAACCCATGATAGAAGCGGGCGAATTGCCCGGCTTCGCCCGGCTCGCCGACGAGGGCTGCTCCGGCCGGCTGAAGACCGTCTGGCCGACGAATTCGTCCCTGCTGTGGACCTCCATAGCCACCGGGCGCCACCACCGCGACCACGGGGTAGACCACTTCCAGCATTATACCGTTCTGGGCAAGATGTTCAGCCACTATGACCTGCGCAAGGGCGGATGGGCTATCAAGAGGTTCCTTCGGACAGCCAAAATGCTCGGGCTGCTGCGCATGGGCCTTTTCGACGGGCGACACGTCCGCGCCAAGCCCTTCTGGGAAGCGATGAGCGAAGGCGGCGCCAGTGCGGTCGTCGTCAATTGGTGGCATACGTGGCCCGCCGTGTCCCTGAACGGCTGTGTCGCCTCCGACCGCGTGCTCTACTGGCGTGAGCTCACGGACAGGCAAAGCGCCCCGGTCGGAACGCGCCTGACGTTCCCCGAGGAACTCTCGGACGAGTTGCGTCCCCTGATGGTGTCCCCAGACGACATCACGCTTGAAGAGCTGCAGCGTTACGTGAACCTGCCGGAGAAGCAACTTCGGGAGTTGACGACTGCCGACTTCCAGATGAACGTGGTCAAGGGCGAGCTTAGGTTTTTCATCTCCGAGGACCGTTCGTGCGAGCGCTTCGCGAATCATTGCCTCCAGGCCTGGCCTGAACCGACCGTTGCGGCCATGTACTTCAGGAGCCCCGACGTGGCCCAGCACTGCGCTTTCCAGTACACGCCCTGGGCCCGCCCTGGCGACGCGACACCCCTGGAGAAGGAGCAGTTCGGCAACGTGGTCCCCCAAACCTACCGCGACGCCGATGCGCTTCTGGGCCGGTTGATGGCGCGTATGAGCCCCGAAGATACGTTGCTGCTGTTATCAGACCACGGGGTAACGTTCGTTGACGAGCGCCGGGGCTATTGCCACCGCTACGGAGAACCGCCGGGCGTGATCTACGCCTGGGGCAAGGAGTTCCTCAGCGGCGCCGACATCGAAGGCGCCAGCATCTATGACCTCGCGCCGACGGCGCTGCGGTTATGCGGTTTCCCCCCCTCCCGCGAAATGGTCGGATCATCGCTGGAGGCCATCCTGACGCCGCAGTTCAAGCGAGAACATCCCCCCCTTGAGCCAATCGACACCTACGGCCCCCGCAACCTTGAGTTCCGAGATGTCGAGCAGCCCAAGGAGGTGGACGACAGAATCACTGAGCGCCTCCGAGCGCTCGGCTACATGGATTAGCCCACCCCGCCCCACGTATCTTGACACCATCCCGCGCCGGGCGTACGATGGCAAAAGAGAACGGGAATAAGCGCCGGGCGGGCAATCCGCCGGGCGCCGAACTCGATTCGTCCAATTCTCGCCAAGCCAAAGACGCAAGAAAGAGAGGTCTTTTCAGATGGAATACGCAACATTAGGTAAGACGGGCCTGCGCGTGTCGCGACTTGGCTTCGGCTGCATGCGCCTGCCCATGAAGTCCGACCGGGAAGTCGATCGAGACAAGGCGATACCCCTGCTCAGGCGCGCGGTCAAGCTGGGCGTGAATTACTTCGACAGCGCCGTCATGTACGGCGCAGGTGACAGCCAGCGTGTCATCGGCGAAGCCCTGGAAGACGTGCGCGACAAGGTCATCCTCTCCACCAAAAACCACCTATACGATAAGACCGACAAGGCTGCCTGGTGGAAGAACCTGGAGGATTCCCTCGAGCTGATGCGCACCGATTACATTGACGTCTATCACTTCCACGACATGAACTACGAGACCTTCGAGCGCGGGGTCGCCGGCGACGACGGCCTTTACCAGGAGATGCTCAAGGCCAAAGACCAGGGCCTGATCCGGCACATCGCCCACTCTTTTCATGGCTCCCTGGAGAGCTTGAAGAAGTGCATAGACACCGGCCTGTTCGAGTCCATCACCGTCCAGTACAACCTCCTTGATCAGAGCATGGAAGAGGGCATCGCCTACGCCGCCGAACACCACATGGGCATCGTGATCATGGGGCCCGTGGGCGGCGGGCGGCTCGGATTCCCCAGTGATAAGGCCGCGGCGCTGGTCGGCCAGGTCAAGAGCACGCCGGAGCTTGCGCTCCGCTTCGTCCTGTCCAATCCGAACGTCACCCTCGCTCTGTCCGGCATGAGCACCATGCAGATGCTCGAGGAGAACGTCGCTACCGCCGCCGCGAGCGGCGCGCTGTCCGAACAAGACCACCGCGAGATCGAAGCCGCCGTCCAGGAACGCAAAGAGCTAACCGGCCTCTACTGCACCGGATGCAACTACTGCATGCCTTGCCCCGAGGGCGTTGACATCCCCGCCAATTTCACGATCCTGAACCTGGAGCGCGTCTTCGGCCTGACAGAGCACGCTCGCTCCCAGTACGCCCGCCTGACCGGCAAGGCCGCGCTGTGCCGCCTCTGCGGGCAGTGCCTTGAGAAGTGCCCGCAGAACCTGGACATCCCCACACGCCTCGGCGAGGCCGTCGCCATGCTGGACGAGCGCGCCGGAACCGTCGGCGGCTGGGGCGAGCTGCTCGGCGCCGAGTCCGCCGACGACGGCAAGGTCGCCCTGAAGATGCGCTTCCACGTGAAGAACTTCTGCCCGGATGCCCAGAAAGACCTCAGTGTTCGCATCACCCCCCACCGCAATGAGCAGGTCAACCCCGGCAGCTTCCAATTCAAGGCCTTCAAGCCCTACGCCCGCCGCTATAAGGACGTGGAATTGCTCGTGTCAAGTCACATCGAAGGTCTGAGCCTGGACACCCTCCTCGAGACCGGTGACGCCAGAACGTTGGAGCACCTCCACTACGTGCTCACCACCGCGCCCAAGGTCAAGGGATACGAACTCGGCGCTCCCCGGCTCGGCCGCAGCATCATTCACGTGCCGTCCCCCTTCCATCCCGTCCACGGCGCCGACCAGGGGCCAAAGGGCCACAGCTTCGACTTCGCCGCGGCCTGGGACGACGACAATCTCTATGTCTGGGCCGACGTGGACGACGACCTCCTGTTCCCCGCCCGCGAGCCGATCAAGGGGCGGGCCAGGGCCGACCATCTGCGCCTCTTCCTCGACGGCCGCCGCAGCAGCGAGATCGGCCGCCGGGCCCGCGGCGACGGCATAATTGACATCTCCATTTATCCCTGCGTCGAGGACCCGAGCAAGTCCCAGGTCATCGCCTCTAACGACACGCAAGTGCCGGCCATCATTACACTTACGCCCACCGGCTATTGCGTTGACTGCGCCATTCCGTGGGAGGCGTTCTCTCAGGTGGGCCGGCCCGACGTAATCGGGCTGGACCTGATGCAGGTCAGCCATGACGCCGATGGCAACGAGGCCCTGCGGATGACCTGGACGGGCCCTATGCGGCGGCGCCCGGCCGCCCGCGGTCGCCTGCTGATGGTCTGAGACGCCGCGCGGCGAACTGCCAGCCTAACCTCGATGAGCAACCGCGTCGCGCTGATGGCGCCGAGCCCTCGAAGCGCATTATCCTCAGCGGCCACTCCTCGCAACTGGCAAGGCGTGAAAGGCAGCGGCAGCCTGGCCGTCGCCGGGTGGGCAGCATCAACCCGGGGCGCCTCTCCTCGCCGAAAAAAGTCTTGACAAAGGCCATCCAGCCCGTTACCATCACTCGGGTAGTGGGCAGCTTTTGGAGGGCAACGGGGCTCAGCGGGAAAGCCAGGCAAGCTCGCCGGAGCCCTTCGGTTCTGCGGTTACGCGTGGGACTAAGATATCCGGGGCAAGAGAATCCTCACAAAACCGAAAGTCCAAGAGTTGCGCTGCGGTGGGCCGGGCGAGGATAAGTA
>JAGHAF010000086.1 GCA_021161675.1 Planctomycetota bacterium
GCGCTGAAGATAGCTCTCTGTGGGGACCGGCCAGCGCCCCACCCCCAGCCTCCAACGGTCAAAACAGCCCACAACGCAAATGGCTCGGCTCGCGCGAAGTCTTGACTTGCCGGGATGGCTGTGTTAGCATAACATTTAGCGCAGGAGGGGATAACAGGTTCCAGAGGTCGTCGTAACTATATGAACAACAAGAGGTTGCGCTGGTTCGCGTTTGTCTGAGGTGGAGGTTGGCATGAGAGTGAAATGTTACTCTTGCGTGGCAATGGCGGTGTTTGCGCTGGCCGGCATGGCCGGCTGCCACCGGAAAGAACCCGAAGAAGCGCAGCCCGCTCCCGTGGCGACCGTGCCTCCGGTAGGTCAGGCGAAGGCGCAGGAAGCAAAGAAGGCCGAACCTCAGAAAGAGATAGCCAAACCAGCCAAAGCGCGGAAGGTGAAAAATCATCAGAAGCCAGTCGGGGAAAGTTTGATAAACGCCCCTGCCGACTACCTGCGCACGGTAACGATCACTGTCCCGCGGCACGCCGAGAAAACGCTTGATAACGCGCGTTTCACAAATGAGTTGAGACAGTTCCAGGTTACGCACGATCGCTACCCGAAGTCCATCGAGGAGTGGGAAAAGTGGCGCGGCGAACCACTGGGTAACCCGCCGCCGGGCTACGAGTACAAGTATGACGCCTCCACTGGGAAACTCTCTATTAATTCCGTTCCATAAGCTCCGTCAACTCGTCCGCAGCCCGGGAAGGAACCGCATACGGCCATGAGCAACGATCGAAGCGTCGGCGTGGGCGCCGTGGGCATCTTGCCGGAGGAAGAGTCGGGCCTGCTCTCTCGGATGCCCGTCGGTCCGAAGTTCCAGTGGGTTGCATTCAGTGACGAGGGGACGGCCGGCGCAGACACCGAAAGCCGCCCTGTCCGTTACTACGCCGACTACAACATGCTCCTGGAGGACGACGCCGTCGAACTCGTGCTGGTGGGCGGGCCGTTGGAGCTTCGCCGCGACCTGGCGGTCCGGGCTCTGAATGCCGACCGGAACGTGGCGGTCGAGATGCCCTTCTGCGAGACGGCTCTCGGAGCCGAAAGGGTGATGAAGACGGCTTTTCACCGTAACCTGTTGGCCACGGCGGAGCTGAGTTGGCGCGACAACGCGGACCTGCGCGCGCTGCGCCTGGCCCTCGAGGAGGAGAAGCCGGCCCGCGTATGGGGGGCGCAGCTCTTCTGGTCGGCGTCGGCGCAGGACGCGCCGGCCGCAGGGCTGCTCGAGACTCATGGCATGGAGATGCTCGATCAAATCCGTATCGTGGTGGACCAGGACATAGGGCATCTGAACGCCCGCCTGCTGCGGCGGCGCGCAGGCGGGCCGGAGCACAGCTTCCATCTCTATCTTTCCCTGAGGGAGGGCGGCTGGGCCGGCGTGCACGCGGGACCTGGCGCGGTGGAGGGACTGCCGGCGTGGTTCGTGCAGACGCCGGGGGCGAACGTGGTCGTGCGGGACGGCGTAGCCACGGTCCAGGCGGGCGAGGAGCGCCGAGTCTACCACGCGCCGGACAGGCCGGAGAGCTTCTGGGACAACCTCTACGACGTAATCAGGAACGGGGCGGCGCCTAAATGTCACTGCCTCGAGATCGTCCGTGCGATGAAACTCCACGAAGCGGCCCTGGAATCCGCCGAAACCGGGCAATCGGCCACTGTCTGAGACGGCGCCGCAGCATTTTTGAGCCGCCTTTTTCGCGCCCTCTCGCCACGTCCCACTTCGCGCAGCGCGTGTCCCCCACGGCTCTCCTGCACAGCAAGACGCGTTTCTCCGTCCATTTGAGCCCTCCTGGCTCCGGGCTGGATTGAATTCCGCCTCCCCGGACGCCTAACATTCTGGAGAAACGTTTCACGTGAAACACAGGAGGATGACGATGACGCTGAGAAAGAGGCTGGGACGCGGGCTGGATGCGCTTATTCCCTCTCCGGAGACCGCGGACGTCCCCACCGGGAGCGTGCGGGATGTGCCGCTGAAGAAGATTGACCTGAACCCCAAACAGCCGCGTGTCAATATAGATACCGAAGAGCTGGATAAACTGGCCGATTCCATCCGCTCCTCCGGCGTGATCCAGCCCGTCCTGCTTCGGCCCTCCGGTGAGATGTACGAGCTGGTCGTAGGGGAGCGGCGGATCCGCGCCGCCCGAAAGGCCGGCCTCGACGCCGTGCCGGCCATCGTGCGCGACGTGCCCGACGATAAGATGCTCGAGCTGGCCCTCGTGGAGAACCTGCACCGCAGCGACCTCGACCCCATCGAGAAGGCCAGGGGAATCCGCAGGATGATCGCGGAGCTCGAACTCACCCAGGAGGAAGCCGGACGCCGATTGGGACTGCAGCGCTCGACCGTCGCCAATGCCCTCCGCCTGCTTGAACTCTCCGAAGAGATTCAGCAGATGGTTTCACGTGGAACGCTCAGCGCGGGCCATGCCAGGGCGCTGCTCTCCGTGCAGGACAGGGAGCGGCGGGCCGGGCTGGCGCGCCGGATTGTCGAGAAAGAGCTTTCCGTCCGAAAAGCCGAGCGCCTGGCCGCCAACGGAGGCCCCGCGCATCGGGCCGGCAGGATACACCAGCCCTCACCCAATATCGTCCAGCTTGAACATAGACTTTCCGAAGCGCTCGGCGCCACGGTGGAAGTGAAGCCGAAGCGCAAGGGCGGCAAGGTCGTCATCCACTTCACCGACAACGACGACTTCGAAAGGCTTTACGAACTTATCGCCGGCCGCTCGGCCATTGATTATCCCCGCAGGATACCCGCCTAAACGGCGGGCTGTCAGACATTTAGGATATTAGACTATTTTGTGCGGCGACGGCTGAACGGCGGGCTGTAGGCAGGAAGTCTCTTCTTCGTTTTTCTTCATCTTTCTCCGTGGCCTTTGTGGTTCTGTCCTGCCGCGACCACGGGACGAAGGAGGGCGCCTCCGTGGTAGAGACATCTTTGACAGCCCTGAAGCCCCGTGTTATAAAGCATATCTGCGATACCCAATCCAACCACCGCTGCGCCGGCTGTGTTTCCGGGGTCGGAATACAGCGACTGACAGACTGTCGAGGAGAGAATAATGACTGAGAAGCAAAAAGTGGTCCTCGCATACTCCGGTGGGCTGGATACCTGCGTGGCAGTGCGCTGGATCCAGCAGACTTACGATATGGACGTCGTCACCCTCACTATAGACATGGGGACGCACGAGGACCTGGAGACCATCCGGCGGCGCGCCCTTCAGGTGGGCGCGATCAAGGCGCTGGTGGTGGACGCGACGGACGTGTTCGTGGATTACTTCATCTGGCCCGCCCTGCGGGCCGGCGCGCTTTACGAGGGCGCCTATCCGCTGGCTACCGCCCTGGGGCGTCCGCTTGTCGCGAAGCTCCTGGTGGACACCGCCCGCCGGCACGGCGCCGCGGCGGTGGCGCACGGCTGTACGGGCAAAGGCAACGACCAGGTGCGCTTCGACGTGGGCATAAAGACGCTCGCGCCCGAACTGCGCATTATCGCGCCCGCCCGGGAGTGGGACATGACCCGCGATGAGGAAATAGAGTACGCGGCCCGCAATAACATTGAGATAGACGTCACCAGGAAAAGCCCTTACTCGACGGACGAGAACCTGTGGGGCCGCAGCATCGAGTGCGGCGCGCTGGAAGACCCCTGGACGGAACCCCCGGAAGACGCGTACGCCTGGACCGTGAGCCCGGGGCAGGCGCCGGACGAGCCGGAATACGTGGAGATCGAGTTCGAGCGCGGCATTCCAACCGCTCTGGATGGCAAGGAGATGAAAGGCCCCGAGCTGATCCAGGAGTTGAACCGGCGGGCGGGACGCCACGGCGTCGGCCGGATAGACCATATCGAGAACCGCGTAGTGGGCATCAAGAGCCGCGAGATATATGAGGCGCCCGCCGCCGTTCTGCTCCACGCCGCCCACCGGGAGTTGGAGAGCATAACGCTGACGCGGCCCGCGATGCGGTTCAAGGAATCTGTCAGTACCGCCTATGCGGACGTGGTTTACGACGGCCTATGGTTCAGCCGGTTCCACCAGGACCTGGCCGCTTACGTGTTGAGCAGCCAGCAGGTGGTGAGCGGCGCGGTGCGGATGAAGCTGCTGAAAGGCCGGGCCACCAGGGCGGGCGTCAGCAGCCCGCTCGGGCTCTACAGCAAGGCGCTGGCAACCTACGACGAGGGGGACCAGTTCGACCACCAGGCATCTTTGGGCTTCATCGCGCTGCACGGGCTGCCTGCCCGGACCCAGGCCAGGGTGCTCAAGGGGGCGCTGTCCGAACAGACCCTTCGGCCCAAGCTCAACCCGCCGGAGTTGCAGGCCACCGAGGGAGCGCAGACAAGGATGAAGGACGAAGGATAAAGGGAAAACGAAAAACGACACTATCCGCAGATAAACGCGCTTGAACGGAGATTAAGAACCAGAAAAACAGATTAAGCAGGTAAGACAAAGGAAACCGTTCACGCCCCTTTCACCACTGAGATACCCTTCGACTAGGCTCAGAGCAGGCAGAGAGCACGGAGAACGGCAAAGATTATGGTGGAAAGGTGATCCCCCCGATGTTTTCTCTGCGTTCTCTGCGAACTCTGCGGTGAACGCTTATCTGGAAAGTATGTGAACCATGGCTATCCGGATTCTCCCCGCCAGGCTGGCCAACAAGATAGCCGCCGGGGAGGTTATCGAGCGGCCCGGTTCCATCGTGAAGGAACTGCTGGAGAACAGCATTGACGCCGGCGCGACGCGCATCGAGATTGAGCTGGAAGACGCCGGCGCCAGCCTGATCCGCGTCGTGGATGACGGCCGCGGCATGGACGCCGACGACCTGGCCCTGGCCTTCGAGGGCCACGCCACCAGCAAGCTCGAGGTGGAAGACGATCTGTTCTGCATCGACTCGATGGGCTTCCGGGGGGAGGCGTTGGCCAGCATCGGGGCCGTCTCCCACGCACGCATCGTATCGCGCCCGCCGGGGAGCGACTCCGGACACGAGATCGAGATGAGAACGGGGGAGCTGGGCAGCCTGAAGGCATGTGGGGCGCCGGTCGGCACGCAGGTGGAGGTGCGCAACCTTTTCGTCAACGTCCCGGTTCGCAGGAAGTTCCTCAAGACCGCCGCCACGGAGATGGCCCACATCACCGAGGCGGTCACGCGACAGGCGCTCGCCCGCCCGGATATCCATTTCATCCTCACCCACGAAGAGCGCAAGGTGTTCAACCTGCCGCCGGCCGCGGACCGAGCGCAGCGCATAGGAGAGTTCTTCGGGCGGCAGATCGCCGACAATCTCATCCCCGTCGAGCGGAGAAGCCCCGAGCTGGAGTTGGAAGGCTACGTGCTGCCGCCCGGCGTTGACCGCCGCAACACGCGGATGCAATATACCTACGTCAACGGCCGCTACGTGCGCAACAAGACGCTGCTGCACGCCATCTCCCAGGGCTATGAGAAGCTGATGCCGGGAGGGCGCCGGCCGATTTGCTTCATCTTCATTAGGATGGACCCCCGGCAGGTGGACGTCAACGTCCATCCCACCAAGTTGGAGGTGCGCTTCCGGCGCGGCAGCGACGTGCACCAGCAGGTCGTGATGGGCATAAGAGATGCGCTGCGGGAGGCTAAGATCACGCCACAGGTGGCCCTGGCGGCGGATGAAGAAACCGGCGAGAGGCAAGAAGGAATCCGCCGGGCGATCGGGGACTTCTTCACTCGACGCTCCGGTGAGGACGCGCCGACCGGCCTGTCCCGGGGGGGAGGCGCCGGAAGTGGGCCCGCGCCGGTTGTGCAGCCGCGCCGACCGGCCGTCCAGTACGGCAACTGCGTCCAGATGCTGGACAGCTTCATCATCGAGGAAGACGAAGACGGAATCTGCATCATCGATCAGCACGCCCTCCACGAGCGGATCCTCTACAACCGGATCAAGGGGCGCCTGGAGAAAGGCAGGCTGGACAGCCAGCAGCTCCTCGTCCCGGAGGTGGTCGAGCTGCCAAAGCAGGAGTTTTACGCGATTCTGGACCTGAGGGAAGAACTCGCTCAGTTCGGGATGCAGATCGAAGACTTCGGCGAGCAGACCATCCTTGTGCGCGCCTTCCCGCAGATTTTGGGCAAGTTCGACGGGAAAACCTTCTTCGAGGACCTGTTGGACGAACTGGCAGGCCCCGAGGGGGCGCGCAAGGTGGACGGCCGGCTGGACAAACTCATCCGAATGATGGCCTGCCATTCCGCCGTCAAGGCCGGCCAGCGCCTGAGCCCGGAGCAGATCCGACACATCATGCAGCAGCGGTCTGAGGCCGGCCCCACCGACACCTGTCCCCACGGCCGCCCCACGACCATCCGGCTGAGCCACCGCGAACTGGACAAGAAGTTCCGCCGCACGTGACTTTGCATCGCGGAGCGCGCCGCCCGCTTGCGCGCTTCAACGTGCCTTGTTATATTGGTCACGCTTGATTCCGCGCATCCGAACTGAGATTCCGAGAGCCACTTATGACCGGACGATTCACCGTTACAGCCGCCTTGCCCTACTCGAACGGACGCCTCCACGTCGGCCACATGGCGGGATGCTATCTGCCGGCCGACACTTTCGTGCGCTACCTGCGCTCCCGTGGGGAAGAGGTGGCTTTCATCTGCGGCAGCGACGACTACGGCGTGCCCGTCTCCCTGACCGCCCGCAAAGAAGGTCGAACGCCGCGCGAGGTGGCCGACTTCTACCGCGCGGAACAGAAAAGGGATTTCGACGGGCTGGGCATCGAGTTCGACATCTACAGCGGCACCAGCGCCACCGAACTGCACACCGAACGGAGCCAGCAGATATTCCTCAGCCTCCTGGAGAACGGCTTCCTGGAGAAAAGGAGCTGCGAGCAGCTTTATGACCCGGAGGCGCAGATGTTCCTGCCCGATCGCTACGTGGAGGGCATCTGCCCGTTCTGCGACACCGGCGGGGCGCGCGGCGATCAATGCGAGGCCTGCGGGAAGCTGCTGGAACCGCGCCTGCTCATCCGGCCGCTGAGCGTCATCACCGGCGCAGAGCCTGAGATGCGCCGGACCGTCCACTGGCACTTCAAGCTGTCTGAATTCAAGGATCGCCTGCGGGAGTGGATAGAAAGCCACGACGAGTGGCGGCCGATGGTCCGCAACTTCAGCCTCGGACTGCTGGAGCAGGACCTGCCCGCGCGCGCCATCACCCGTGACCTCCAGTGGGGCGTGCCGGTGCCCCTGCCGGACGATCCGGACGCCGAGGGCAAGGTCCTCTACGTATGGTTCGACGCGCCCATCGGTTACGTATCCTTCACGGCCCAATGGTGCAGGGAGCAGGGCGGAGAGGCCGAGGACTACACGCGCTGGTGGAAGGACCCGGACTCCAAAATCATCCACTTCATCGGGGAGGACAACGTTGTCTTCCACGCCGTCGTCTGGCCTGCGGTGCTGATGGGGGAAGGCACTTTCCAGTTGCCCGACAACATCCCGGCCAACTGCTTCCTCAACATCCAGTTCCCCGGCAAAGAGGAAGAGAAGATGTCCACCAGCCGGGGCACGGCCATCTGGATCAAGGACTACCTGGAGCGCTACCAGCCCGACCCGCTGCGATATTACCTGACGATGGTTGCGCCGGAGCGCCAGCGGACCGCTTTCAATTTCGAGGACCTGGCGCGGCGCAACAACGAGGAACTCGTGGCAGCGCTGGGCAACTTCGTGCATCGCAACATGACGTTCGCCGACCGATACTTCGACGGACGAGCGCCCCGGCGGGGCGACCTTTCCCAGCAGGACAAGGAGCAGCTCGACATGATCGCCGGGCTGCCGCAGAAAGTGGGCTGCCTGATGGAAGATTACCGCTTCAAAGATGCGCTGCACGAAGTGATGGCGGCCGCCCGCCTCAGCAACAAGTACTTCGACCACCGCCAGCCCTGGGCGCTCCGCAAAGTGGATATGGAGACCTGCGGGAGCGTGATCAACGTGTGTCTGAACACGGTCAAGACGCTGGCCGTGGTGATGGCGCCCTTCCTGCCCTTCGCCGCCCGGAAGGCGGCGGCTATGCTGCGCGCCGGTGAGGATGAGATGCGCTGGTCCGCCGCCGCCGAGCCCTTGCCCGAGGGCAGAGAACTCGGCGAGCCGGAGATCCTCTTCGAGAAGATGGAACTTCCCGAGCAGCAGGAAGGTTGAGACGGTTTGCGAACCTTCGTGGCCATCGAGCTGAACGAAAGGACCAGGAACGCACTGCTCGACGCGCAGCAAGCCCTGCGCGTCGCGGCGGGCGGCGTCCGATGGGTCAGGCCGAACGCCCTGCACCTGACGCTGAAGTTCATCGGCGAGCTTCGGGAACCCGACCTGCCCCTGGCCGTGCGCTCCCTCGAGGAAGCGACGCGGCAGGCAGGCCCCTTTACCATGGAACTGACTGAGCTTTCCAGCTTCCCCTCCCGCGGCGCGCCTCGCGTTATTCACGTCCGCGTGCAGGAGCTGACGGGGGAACTGGAACGGCTCCATGACGCCGTGAACCGGGCGCTGGCCGACAATCTGGGAATCGCCCCCGAGAAACGCCGCTACATCCCCCACGTGACCCTCGGAAGGGTAAAGGAACTCGGCGCCTATCCGGGGCTGGAGGGTCTGAAATCGGCGGGACGCAGCGAGGGCTTCGGGGCCGTCAATGTCCATTCCATCGTGCTGATGAAGAGCGACTTGAGTCCAGGCGGCGCCGTCTACAGCGTGATACATCGTTTTCCCCTCGAGCAGCGGAAATGATACTGACCGTTACACTCAACCCCGCCATTGACAGGACGCTCGATGCGCCGGGCTTCCAGGTAGGCGGGCACGTCCGCGCGCGCCTCAAGGCGCTGCTGCCCGCCGGCAAGGGCAATAACGTGGCCCGGGGCATCGCGCGGCTGGGGGGCGAGGCGACTGCCTGCGGCTTCATCGGACGCGGGGAGCGCCAGATGTTCGCCAGCAGCCTCGAGGCCGACGGCGTCCAAACCGCCTTCTGCAGCGTGGACGGCGTCACCCGGACCAATACCACAGTGCTCGACCCCCAGCGGCGCACCACCACGCACCTGCGAGAGCGGGGCTTCGGGGTGACGGCCGCCGACCGCCGCGCCTTGCGGAGCACGCTGCTTGGATTGCTGGCGGTCAGGTCCGGGGCGACGGTCGTGTTCGCCGGAAGCCTGCCGCCCGGTTTCGAGCCGGAGCGCCTGGCGGAACTGATCACTTCCTGCTCCGAAGCAGGAGCGCACATCGTGGTGGACAGCAGCGGAGCCGCGCTGCGGGCCGCCGCCGAGACCGGCCTGGTGGAGGCGCTCAAGCCGAACCTGCTGGAACTCGGCCAGCTCCTCGACGAGGATATCCCGGCTGGCAGGGCCGTCGAAGCGGCCGGCCGCCTGCTCGAACATGCGAAGGCGATCCTGCTGACCCTCGGCGCGCACGGGGCATACCTGGTCACCGAGCAATTCACCATCGGCCGGCGCTGCCCGCTGGCGGATGAAGAACTCCGCAACAACGTAGGCTGCGGCGACGCTTTCCTGGCCGGATGGCTCCGTGGCGAGCAGTTCAGCGCAGGGGACCTGGCTGCCGGCGAGCAACAGGCGACCAGGGCGCTGAACTGGGCGGTGGCGGCGGGCGCGGCCACCGCCCAGTTCAGC
>JAGHAF010000096.1 GCA_021161675.1 Planctomycetota bacterium
CCCATCACCGGGGATAACGGCTATCTTATGCATCGCGAACCATTCCTTGTGCCATGTGTGTGTAGTATCTCAAACAAGCTGATGTAGAGCCTACAGCCGCAGGGGCGCGAAGTCAAAGAAACTCCGGGGCCTACCTCACTCCCTGCTGTACAGGACGATTATAGCCATTACCCCGAAGTCCTCGTGCTGGTCGTGGCGCCCTACCGTCCTGTCCCTGCTGCGCTTCTGTCGGTCATCCGTCTTTATCCGTGTGTATCCGTGTCTGCCTTGCTGTTTGCCCCGGTTCATCCTTCCGTCCTTCATCTGTGCCTATCGGCACTTGCTTTTTGCGGGCCAACCGTGTATACGTGTATTGTGGTGAATCGTGCAGTGTCAAGTTCAAAAACGGCTTATAAAGCTTCTAATGCGCATAATTGCCTATTTGGGGCTCTCTGACAAAACAAAATCATAAGTTTCGCCGTCCCCGCTCAGCGGGACAGGGAAGGCAGAGACCGCAAGGGACGTAGAGAAAACGCCGGCCTCCCTTAACTTAGCGACGGGTCAAGCGCTTTCAGGCTCTGTCTGAAAAACCGGACTGGGATTCGAGCGGCTGCATTCGCTCGCTCTCGGTCCGAGAGCCGATTTCTCAGAGAACGCCTGGCCCGGATATTTGAAACTGGGGCGCCGCCGTGGTACAAAATGCTATGAAGCTGTTCGCGCTTTTCAGTCGCACATTCGGGCAGAGGAAGGAGAAGTGCTATGAAACGGAACCTGGTGATGAGCCTGCTGGCCCTGCTGGCGGTCGGCGTGGCAGGCTGCGCCTATGAACAAAGGATCCAGACCAGCCAGCCGGGCCCGCCGCCCTGGGTGGCGCAGATGCCCGAGGATTCGGCGCAATCCAAGGTCTTCGTCGGCATCGCCCTGGCGGATAACATCCTCGACGAGCGCAACGCCCGCCAGCGAGCCATGGAGGACGTGCGCACCCAGATCGCGCAGTCCATCGAGACCCTCGTTGTGAAAGAAGCCACCGACATCGTCCAGGAGAGAGGCGCCGCCCACCTCGGGCAGGACGTGGACAAGAGCGCCTACTACGCGGAGGCGCGCATCAAAGCCCGACAGGCAATGTCCGGGGTCGAGCTGAAAGCCTTCTACTGGGAGAAGTGGAAGCAGAAGACCAGCTTCTTCAAGCCGGGCTACACGAAGTACAAGTACTACGTGCTGGCATACATGCCCAGGGACCAGTATGAAAAGCTACAGCAAACGGTGGCCGGGCAGATAGCTGACGAGATGTTGACGCCCAAGGCGGAGTGAAGGCGATGCTGCGAGGAATGCCCGTGTGTGCGGCCGTTCTCTGCTGTCTGGTGGCTGCTTCCTGCGCGTCGGAGAAGATGGTAGGCGCTTCGGGCGCCGCACCGTCGTGGAGCTTGCAGCCCCCAGCGGATACGGAGCAGGAGTTGCGCTTCGTCGGCCGCGCAGTGGGGGATAATATCCTGGACGAGCGCCTGATGCGCTCTCGCGCCATGGAGGACGCCCGCGCCCAGATCGCCTCCCGCATCGCCACGCGCATCTGGACCGAGAGCGCCGATTACCTGAAGGAACGCGGCGCGGCTCACCTGGGGCAGGACAAAGTCCAGAGGGCCGAATACGTCCGCCGCGTCCACACGCGCGTCAAGCAGCAGGTCCATGGCGTGCGACTGGACGGAAACTACTGGGAGAAATGGCGCATTGATCCCGGCCTGTTCTCGCGCGCCTTTACGCGCTACAAGTATGCGATCCTCGCCGGGTACCCGCGGGCTGAGTATGAGCGGAAGATCGAAAAATACGTCCGCCTTGGGCAGGACCAGCGGCGCGCGCACGAGTTGATAGACCAGGGCCGGCCCCGCGCCGCCGCCGAACTGCTGGAGGCGCTGTTGAACGATTTCCCGGATGCGCCCGTCTCCGCCAACCTCGTTCTGGCCGACGCCTACCGGGCGGCGGGCCTGCTCACCAAGGCGGACGACGTCCTGGGAGCGGCCCTGGAGCGGGCGACGCCCGAGGAGCAGCCACGCGTGCGGCAGAAAATGGACGAGATCGCGGGTGAAATGCCCGACTTCTCCGGCGCCTCCGCGCTGGTAGTAGTCGAAGCGGAGGGCCCCATGGCAGCGCTGGGCGGCGACCTGACCTGGCTTGAGAGCCTGCTGCTGCGGGCAAACATCGCCGTGCGCGAGGTAAAGAGCGGCGCGATAGCCCAGAGCCCCCCACTGCTGCGCGAGGCGCGCCGGGCCGGCGCAGGCTGGCTTATCACCGTGCTGGTGCGCGAGGTTTCGGGAGAGAGGACACGGACGATTTATGATATTAAGATCGAGAAAGGCAGCGCGGAGGCCGCCGTGCGAATTCTGGACGCCTCCACCGGAGAGATTCTCGCGAGCGCGACCGCCTTGCAACGGCACGCGTCCTCCGGCCGAGACACGGCCCTGCGAGCCGCCGGCAAGACCGGCGTGCGCAAGGCGCTGCGATATTGCCTGGTAAACCTGCTTAAGGCTGAGGAGAAACCACAATGAAACGCGCATTCTTTCTGTCCTGCGCCCTCGGGCTGATCGTAACCGCCGGGTGCGCCAGCGCCACGAGCAGCCTGAGCCGGAACGTTGATTTCAGCGCCATCCAGCGGGTGGCCGTGGTCGACGTGAAGGGCCCCCTGGGCGACGAAGGGGTCCGCAACTACATCGCCGACCTGTTCAGCGCACAGCTCCTGTCCAAAGGCTACCAGCCGCTGGAACGGCGCCAGATCAAGAGCGTGCTGGGGGAGCAGGAGTTCCAATCCACTGATTTCACCTCGCCCCAGGGCGTCGCCCGCGTGGGGCAGATCAGGAACGTGGACGCCATCCTGCTGGTCAACGTGGCCGTTTACAGCAGCCAGCAGGTCGCGCTCACGACCAAGCTGCTGGACGTGGAGACCGGAGACATAATATGGATGGGCTCCGGCGACGGACAGACGGGAGAGACGATATTCACTGCCGCCGGGGCCGCCGCCGGGGGCGCGCTGGGCTGGAAGATGGGCGGCAGCAACCGCGGCAAGAAAGTAGCGGGCGTCGCAGGAGCCGTGGTGGGAGGCGCCAGCGGGCAGAGCCTCTCGCCGAAGAGGGAAGCCATCCTCAAGAAGATCGTCGTCAAAATCATGCGCCACTTCCCCCAACAACGTTAGGCCACCCCCTTTTGGAAGAATCGGTCATCGTAGTCTCAATTGTGTGAGGGCGAGAGCAAATGCAACCCCAGGATGTAGTCTACGACGTGGAGCCGGGCCAGTTTGAAGGGCAGGTCATACGGGCTTCGGCCAGCCGTCCGGTGGTGGTCGATTTCTGGGCCGAATGGTGCGCGCCCTGCCGCTCGCTCACGCCCGTGCTCGAAGCAGTGGTGCGTTCCTACGGCGGGAGGGCCGCCCTTGCGAAAGTCAACGTGGACCAGCACCAGCAGGCCGCCGTGCAGTATAGCGTGCGCGGCATCCCGGCGGTGAAGGTGTTCTTCAGAGGTGAGATAGTCTCGGAATTCGTGGGCGCACTGCCGCGCGCCGAGGTCGAACGCATCCTGGCGCGGGCGATTCCCTCCCACGCCGATGAGATGGTCGCCGAAGCGGACGAACTGCTGGCAAAGCGAGATATGCGCGCCGCCGAGCAGCGCCTGCGCAGCGCGCTGGAGGAAAAGCCCGCACACAGCGGCGCACTGCTGCGATTGGGACTGCTGGCCCTGGAAAAGGGCGATGCGGCGGAAGCGCAGAATCTGCTCGGCAAAATCGAGGCGGACGCCCCCGAACACGAATCCGCGCAGGCCGGCCTGGCGCGCATAGAGTTCGCGGAAACCTGCCAGGCCCAGGGCGGAGCGCAGGACTGCCGCCGTAGGGCCGAAGAGGAGCCGGACAACGCCGAGGCGCACTACAACCTGGGCTGCTGCTACGCGGCGGGCGGGGACTACGGGCCCGCGCTCGATGAGTTCCTGCGCGTCCTGACGCTCGAAAGGGATTTCAAGGATCAGGCCGCACGCAGGGCGATGCTGAGCGTCTTCTCGCTGGCGGGCCCGCAGGGCGACCTGGCGCGGACCTATCGCAAGAAGCTTGCCCGTCTTCTGTACTGAAACTTTCACAGGCGCTTGCATCCATGGAAAACCGGCATCCCGGCGGAAGTAGCAAACCCCCGATAACGGCGGATGCGGTCCGCCACGCGGCCGACGCGCTCGGGTTGGGGGAGACCATAACGCGGCGAGAGTTGCGCTCCGCATACCGCACCCTGGCCGCGCGGCATCATCCCGACAGACATGCCCTCGAAGAGAGGGCCGATGCTGCGGAACGCTTCAAAGAAATCCAGAGCGCCTACCGCCTGCTTCAGGAATTGATGGAGAACTATCGCTACTCCTTGCGGCCCGAGGACATCCGGCGGGACCAGGAGGGCCCGATCGAGGATTACAAGCGGCGCTTCGGCGGGGACATCTGGCCGGATCAGTAAGGAATCGCAGGGCGCCGCGCCGGAGGAATGATCGCCGGCCCGCCCAGCGGCAGGCCGGTGTCCGCGGCCACCACGGGACATTTGATGCGCAGCAGGAAGAAGATGCCGCGCGGCGCGGCGCTTAGCGTCTCGTAGTTGCCCTGGCCCTTGGCGATTACCATGTCGGCCTCTTCGAAGCGGCGCAGGAATTCGTCCGAGCAATCGTCCAACAACACGCCGGGCGCGTCCGAACCACTGGACATCAGCCCCGCCACCTCATCTATGCCTGCCTGCCGGGCGTCTTCCATGAGGGCGTCGTTGATGATCGGGCCGCCGCGCACGACCACCGTCACGCGGCCGGGCGGGAGCTGCTCGATCAGCAGGCGGTCGAAGACGATTTCGCCCGCGTTATCGGCGAGATAAAGTATGTCCTCGGCCTCTTGCGCACTGCGTCGGAGCGCGTTGACGGCATCATGCGGGAGGGGCGCCCGCAGGGCCTCCTCCAACACGTCTCCGATTGAATCGAGGTCCACCTCATGGTGTATCTTGATGCCGAGATCAATCACGTTGGCGGCGATAGCGAGTGATAGGGCGGCGCCGAAGGGGTCTTCGGCGGCCAGGGCCTTCCGGCGGAAGGAGGGACGCAGCCTCAACGCCAGGGCGTTCGAGCGCCGTTTCGCCGCGAGATAAGGGTCCGAATACCCGGTTTTCTGCCGGACCATGCGGTGCATATCCCGCGCCATGGTGGGCGGAGGCTGGGAAAAGTCGAACTGCGCCACGGCGGCCATTATCTGCTTGACCAGTTCCTGCTGCTGCTGGACGTCATCCGTCGCCACACGCACCGCTTCAATGGCCTGGCCCGCGAAACACGTGATGCAGTCAACGTACGTTTCCATCAAGCGCTCCATGCATCAAAGGGGGGTCGGCGCCGCTTCCGCTATGCGCCGCCCGAGGAGGGGAGAGGATTCTCTTTGGCGCGCTCCCGCTGTAACTTGACAGCAAGATACATGCAAAGGCCCAATATGGCAAGTGCGCCCGCCACGGGGACGGACAGCGCCCGCAAGGTGTCCGAGACCAGGCCGTAAACGAGCGCCAACGCCACCGGCAGGCCCCAGCTTAGCGCGCCGGCGCGCTCCCGCGAGCCCTCGAACCAATAAGCGGCCAGCACCCCCACCGGCACGGCCAGGATGGCATAGTGCCCCCCGACGGAGATATCTGAGATCAGCAACATGGCGGGCGGCACGAGAGCGAACAGTATGCGTTCGCGCTCCGGGGAGCATTGCCTCGCCGCGGCAATCCAGACCGCCATGAGCGCAACCAGGACAACGAGTTTGAGAGCGGAGGCCACCTGCTTCGCCCGGGCGGGCGTAAGGTCGGCCACGTTGACATATACGGGCTTGCTGCGCCTGCCGGCGTTGCAGTGGGAGAGGAAGCGAACCGCCGCGGCGGTCAGCGACTGGTTGGTGGCCCGGTAGGGGCGGCCGATGAACGTTTCGGTTCCTCCCGCGGCCACCTTTAGAACCACGTCGTTCACCCAGGTATGGTAGAGGTCGAAGGCCCCGTCCACGCCCCAGACGAACACGGGCAGCACAACGGCCCCCAGCACGCCGGCGATGAGCATGCCGGCCGCGGCGCGCCACTGACGCCGGCAGAGAAAGTAGAGGCCGAACAGCGCGGGGGTCAGCTTGAAGATCGCCGCCAGGCCGATGAGGAAGCCGCCTTCCCAGGGCCGATCCCGCGCCAGCAGGAGGGCCATCCCCCCCGCCACCAGCATGAGAACGATCATGTCCGTCTCGCAGCGAACCACCGAGTTCAGCATCAACCCTCCCGTCAGCAGCCACAGCAACACCGTAAAGCAAGACGGCCAGCCGGAGTCACGTCGGCAGGAAGCGGCAAGGCACTTGACAGACCAGAAGGTCATCATGGTCATCAGGATGAGCGCGGCGGCAGCGCTCAGGCCCGCCTGCCACTGTCGCTTCGGGGTGGTCTGCGCCAGCATGTTATCCTTATCGGCCAGCGCCCCGCGAGGAAACAGGCCGAAAGGCGCCCAGAAAAGCGAGAAAGTGGGAGGATACGCGCGGACGTGATGAATGTCACGGTAAGGGTTCTTGCCCTGGATGAGACTGACCTGGACGATCTTGCGAAAGCCCCTGAACTCGGAGGAGCCCCGCAGGGCGCGCTCCGTCCCCGTGGCAACAACGAAGACGCCCGAAACCAGTATCAGCGCCAGCAAGGCGAACCGCGCTCGCCGTCTGTCCCAAAGCCGGCAAAAGGCGCGCATCACTCCTCCTTCGACAGGGTCTCGGCGTAGCCCGACTCCCGTCCGATCAGGCGCAGGTCATGCTCATGGCCCAGGACGTTCTCCGCCGCCTTGAGTCCCATGTCGATGTAATGGTCCGAACTCGTGTAAAGGAACGTCGCATTGCGACCCACGTTGTAGAGGTTCTCGAAACGCGCCAGGTAATCCTCAAGCGTCTGAAGGGACTGGCGATAGCCGATCTCATAGACGGGATAGGCCTTCGGCATGTGGAAAGTCATGTAGTCGTGGAGCCAGTCGCGTTCGATGAATCCGGTGGCGGCCAGGTCCTCGACGGCCCTGGAGGCGAGCTCGGCGTCGCTTGCGCTCCATGTTTCGTCTCCCTGCTGGCAGAAGTATTCCACCACCAGGGCCGTCCTGTCAGGAGGAGCCATCTCGGGGCTCCAGTTCTTGGGCTCGTGGAAGCGACAGAACCCGATCTTTTGACTTGGCACGTAGATCCACTGATCCGGAGTCACCTGCGCAGCGTCCAGGAAAAGCGTCAGCACGACCATGTCGCGATAGCGCAAGTCCTTCGCCGCCTGGAGCGCCTCGGAGGGCGGGGCCGGACGCAACATGCCCGCCAGCGCGCTGATGGGAATGGAGCTGATGAACTCGCAGCAGGGCTGACGCTCCTCGCGTCCGTCCGGGGATTCCGTGACCACGCCGCGGATGCGCTTGCCATCGTGTTCGACGCCGACCACGGGCCGCCGGGTGAGAATTCGGTTCGGCTCCCGGATCGAGGCGGCCATCCCGTCCGGTATCTGGCCGAAGCCGTAGCGCGGGTAGAGGAACCGCCGCACGAGGGATTCATCCTGCCCCTTCTTGAAAATCGCGTCCTTGACGGCCTCCCGAAACGAGAGCCCCTTTATGCGTTGCTCGGCGAAATCGGCGGACAGCCGGGCGCATGGGATGCCCCACGTCTTCTCCGTGTAGCCCTTGAAGTATATCTCGTAGAGGTGTCTGCCGAACCGATTCAGCGCCCACCGCTCGAATGTCTCTTCCGCCGCGTCGCCGGAAAGCAGGTTGCCCAGCTTCATGGCCCCGTAGTCGAGAACCGCCTTGCCCGCCCCGCGCAGGCCCAGCGAGCGGAGCGCATTGAGCGGACGGAGCGGGTAATTAATCAGCCGTCCGCCGAACAGGATGCGGCTCGTCCGATCCACTTCCAGCAGGTCATCCCCCACCACTCGTCGCACGACTTCTTCGACGTGGGGCTTCTTCGTATAGAAACGGTGCCCGCCCAGGTCGAACCGAAAATCACCTCTCCGGATCGTACGGGAATACCCGCCGATATAGGATTCCTTCTCGAAGACGACGAAAGGCGCCTCCCCCGCGCCCTGGAGCCGGTAAGCGGCCGAAACGCCGGCGATTCCCGCGCCGGCGATCACAATCGGACAATCTGCATTCATTCTGTCAGTTCCCTCGGTCTTTCTGGCGCGCGTCATCCAGTATCTCGCCGCAACTTCTAAACTTCCCGCCCAGCGCTGTCAACGTTCGATCCAGTATGTCCCATGCTTTGCGCCCGCAGTTGCGCGTCAGGACTCGCCTCAGTGGCAGCGGCAGACAGGCGGCCGTCTGAGGCGGCAGAAACTCATGCAAGTGCAAGTACAACAGCGACGGCGAGTCCGAGAGGCATTTCGCCGCCACAGGGGCCAGCAAGCGCAGATACGTCAGCGAAAAGGGCGCCAGGCCGCAACACGCGGCGCAGGTCGAAAACTCATACACGCCCTCCCGCCTGCAGGGCGAGTCCAACATGCTCAACCGCCCGTTATGCGGCCCCGGCAGCACACTTCCCATCGAGGCATCATAGCAATAGCCGGCCTTGCGCAGCAAGGCGAAGTGCCCGGGCGCGCGGGCGAAGAAGGGCGCCCGGAACCCACGGACAGGTTTGCCGAACTCCTGGAGTCGGAGCCGGGAGCGGCGCAGCTCCTCAAGCGCCTCTCCCGCGCCCAGGCGCGAGAGGAGCCGATGGCTGCAGCCGTGCGACGCCACTTCGTTGCGCTCCGCGATGGCGGCGACCGGTTCCCGCGCCGTGTCCAGCAAATCACTGACTATAAAGAAGGTCGCTGTTATTCCGCGGTCCTCGATGAACCGCAGGAACTTGGGCGTGACCTCCCGGTATGCGCGGGCGCCCTCGATGCCCCAGTCCGGCTCCAGGTCCACGGTCAGTGCGATGGATTCGCTCATTCTCCGCCAGTTGTTGAGGGACGGACAACGCCCATTCACGGGCAGACACCCCGTGAAGCGGATTATGCCGGAAACGGCGGCCCGTTTGCAACAACGAAGGTTCGTTGCGCCTCAGAGCCGTTGGTGGTAATCTAACGGGGCATAGCGTTGCACTTATCCTTCCCCCGGAGATCGCCAATGCTTACAGACAGCATACTGGACCTGATCGGCAATACTCCCCTTCTAAAGCTGGAAGGCGAAGACGTATATGCCAAAGCCGAATTCCTGAACCCCGGCGGAAGCATCAAGGATCGCGTCGCGCTCGCCATGCTGGAAGGGGCGGAGCGGGACGGCAAACTGAACAAGGATTCAATCATCGTCGAGCCGAGTTCCGGCAACACTGGCATCGGTCTGGCCCTGGTGGGGCGTCTGAAGGGCTACAAGGTGCGCGTCGTGATGCCGGAAGGCATGAGCGACGAGCGCAAGAAACTGATCTCCATGCTGGGGGCGGAGCTTGTCCTCACGCCGGATGAAGAGGGCATTGCCGGCGCGGTCGCCCGGGCCGAAGAGATATGCGCCCAAGACCCGCGGGTGTTCATGCCCCAGCAGTTTGAGAACCCCGATAACCCGCGCGTCCACTACGAGGGAACCGCCAGAGAGATATGGCGACAAATGGGCGGCGACATCTCGGCCTTCGTGGCGGGCGTCGGCAGCGGCGGAACGCTTCAGGGCGTCGGCGCTTATATGAAAGAGCGCAAACCAGACGTGCGGGTGATCGCCGTAGAGCCGAAGAACGTCTCCGCCCTGCTGGGGCACGAGCCGGGACTGCACCAGATACAGGGCATCGGAGACGGGTTCGTCCCCGGGGTGCTGGACGTTTCGCTCGTGGACGACGTGGTGGAAGTCACCGACGAGGACGCCATAGAGACCACCCGGCAACTGGGCCGAGACTTCGGCCTGCTGGTCGGCATCTCCTCCGGGGCCAACGTGTGGGCCGCCCGCAAGGTAGTCATATCCCTGGGCGGCAACGTCGCCACAGTGCTGCCGGACCGGGCCGAACGTTACTTCAGCACCACCCTCCTCTGACCACGAAAACAACCATCCCACCCTTGCACGGGTGAGAAGGTCTCGGATAAGCGATTTTGAATTAACGCACTCCTGTTTCCAGGTAAGTGGCGCGGCGGGGATGCCGCGCCTACCGGCCCATGGGGTAGCTGAGGCGTCCCCGCCTCAGCGAGGTGACGTTTCCCAAGACCGGAAAAGATTCATGTAGAAGTGCTTAGACCACTCTTACAGGAGAGGAAAATGACCGATACCGTTCGCATAGCAGTGCTGGGACTCGTGCATGACCACATCTGGGGCGCCATGCCCCACTTTGCCGAAGTGGAGGGAGTGGAACTGGTCGGAGCGGCTGATCCCAACCAGCCGCTCCTGGAGAAGTTCCAGGCGCAAAGCGGCTGCGACAAGGTGTATCGCGACTACGAGGAATTGCTGGATCGCGAACAGCTCGACGCCGTGCTGGCCTACGGAACAAATCGCAGCACGGCGGAGCTCGTCGAGATGGCGGCCGAGCGCGGCCTGCACGTCATGACCGAGAAACCGATGGCCAGCAGCCTGGAAGTGGCCGATCGCATGCTCGTCGCCGCCCGCAAGGCGGGCGTTATCCTGATGGTCAACTGGCCCATCGCCTGGTCGCCGTCCATCCAGCACGCATACCGGCTCGTGCGGGAAGGGCGGATCGGCCGGCCCTGGCAGCTCAAATGGCGCGGCGGACACGGCGGCCCACGGGAACTCGGCTGTAGTAAGTATTTCTGCGACTGGCTGTTCGACCCGCAGGAGAACGGCGCGGGCGCCCTGTTCGACTACCTGGGATACGGGGCCAGCCTGGCGCGCCTCTTCATCGGCCTGCCCAATCGGGTCACCGCAATCGCCGGCCGACTGGTCAAAGACTACATCCCCGTGGATGACAACGCGATCGTGGCGCTCGAATACGCCCACGCGAACGCCGTGATCGAATGCACCTGGACGGAGGCAGTGCCGGATCATCCGCCGCACGATCTTATCGTGTACGGCACGGAGGGCGTCCTCGTCGCCGGAGGGGACAACGTCATTACCCGCCGCAAGGGCGATGATGACGACCAGGTTCATCAGCCCCCGGCGCTGGAAGCTCCCCGCAGGAACAGCCTCCAGTACTTCGTCCACTGTATCCGCGCCGGAGAGCCCGTCGAGGGCGTTTGCAGCCCGGAGAACAGCCTGGACGCCCAGCAGGTCATGGACGCGGCCCGCCTCAGCGTGCTGACCGGCAGCCACATTTCACTGCCGCTGGTGGACCATCTTTATCCCATGTGACAGGCGGATCAGGGACAGAATGGATGGTGTAGTCCCCGAGGAAATACGGACCCTCGCCGACGCTCTTCCCTTCTGGAGCAGAGAGAATCCCTCGCACACGGCCCTCATGGAACTGAACGGGGACGACGAGCTGGACCGGATTACGTTCCACGAACTGGCGGAACAGGTCGACGCCTTCGCCGCCCACCTGCGCCGCCGGGGCGTGGGGCCCGGCAGGACGGTAGCCCTCCTGATGCCGAACTCCGCGCGCTGGATAGTGGCTTACTGGTCGGTGTTCCGGCTTGGGGCCGTGGCGGCGCCGCTCGAGTACGCCGTCCTGGACACGGAGCCGGAACGCATCGAGTTCGCCCTTGCGAACTGCGATGCGCACGTGGTCGTCTGCGAGCCGGAGGACGCGCGGCGCGTCGCGGAGCTTACGTCGGCGGGCATTGTCTCCGCGCGGGCCGAGCCGCGGGGGACCCCTCCCAGCCAGCCTGAGGTCGAGCCGGACGACCTGGCGCAGATACTCTACACCTCAGGCGCCACCGGTCCGAAGAAAGGGGTGGAACTGACCCATCGCAACCTGATCTCCAACGTCAGGGCCTGCTGCAAGCGGATGGACGTGAGAAGAGACGACTGCCTGCCCGCGCTGCTGCCCTATCACCACGCTTATCCGCTGACCACCACGATCATCCTTCCCGCCTGCGCGGGCGTGCCGAACGCCGTCGGGGACGTGCGGACGCAGCGTTCGAAGACGCTTCTTCGCAAGTGCCGGCCCACGGTATTTGTGGGCGTTCCGCGCGTCTTCGATGCGATGCTGGACGGCATCCGCCGCGCAGCGCAGCGCGCCGGGCGGGGCGGGCAGCTTCGCCGGGCCCGTTGGACCTGCGCAGCGCTCAAGAAGCTGCTCGGCCTGAACACGGGCAAGCTACTGCTGCGGCGGCTGCATGCGGAGTTGTTCGGTGGCCGGCAGCTACGGTTCTGCATGAGTGGTGGCGCCCGGATATCGCCGCGCACACTGCGGGAGTTTTTCCTGCTGGGCATTCCGGTCCTTCAAGGGTGGGGCATGAGCGAGATATCGCCGGTGGGGACGGCCCAGGCGTTCAGCCCGCTCCGGTTCTACCTGACCCGCCACTACGAGCGCAAGGCGGGCTCCATCGGAAAGCCGCTGGACGGCGCCACGATCACTTTCACGCAGAGCAGCGTGGAAGACCTCTCGTTCGACCTGGAGCAATGGGGAGAGATGCTGGTCAGCGGGCCGCACGTCATGCGAGGCTACCACAACGATCCCGAGAGCACCGCGCGACTGATGGTCGGCGGCGCCATCCGCACGGGTGACATAGCCCGCCGAGACGAGGACGGCGACCTTTACATCGTGGGGCGCGTCAAGCACGTGATCGTCCTGCCATCGGGCAAGAAGGTCTTCCCGGAGGAGCAGTTGGATGAGCCGCTGCGCAGATGCCGCACGATCCAGGAGGCGGCCGTCCGTCCCATCCGGGACGGGCAGGACAGGGAGCAAATCGGCCTGGCGCTGCGGCCCAACCTGGCGGAGGTCCGTGAGGCGAAGACGCTCGGCGAGCTGTACTCAACCATAAAGCGGGATATTGACGCGGCGCTCGAAGGTGGGCCCGCCTACCTGAAGCGCTACGACTTCTGCCTCTCGGCCTGGCGCGGCGGCGAGTATGAGGAGCTGATCAAAACCGGCATGGGCGACCCCTCCCCTCTCAGAAACCCCTTCACGCGGGAAACAGCCTACAGCAGCCTGAAAGGCAGCGACGAACCTGTCCCGTGGAGACAAAATCAAGCGTGAAAGCTGAAAGACGGCGCCGTTTTTTCACCCTTCATCCGCCACCGTGAATCGCCTTAGCTCTGGCTGGGCGATGCGCTCGAATCGGCCCTCCAGGAACGCCCGGATTTCATCGAGCGCAATGGGCGCCGTGCCTCCCTCGCGGGTGGCGACCAGCGCGCCCAGCGCGTTGCCCAGCCGCAGGCATTCGCCCAAACTCCCCCCTTGCAGCAGCTTGTGGATGAAGCCGGCAGTGAAGGCGTCGCCCGAGCCGCAGGTGTCCTCCATCTCAACTTTGAAGCCGGGGTCGTATGCCTTCTCGCCATCGGCGGCCGCGGCGAACGCGCCCCGCTCTCCGAAGGTCACCACGCAGTGAGAGAGGCGCCACCTGTCCATCATCGCGTCGGCGAAAGCGGGGATCGCGCCGGCGCGTATCTCCAGCATGGCATTCAGCTCGCGGGCCTCTTGGTCGTTGAGCTTCAGCACGTCCGCTTCCGAAAGTGACGACGCGACGCTGCCCGCCGTGTAGCATTCTTTGCGCAGGTTGACGTCCAGCAGTTTCACGGCCCGCCCGGCCTCGGCGAGGAGCGCCTGGAGCGTCAGGCGGGCGCGCTCCGTGCGCTGCGCAAGCGTGCCAAAGCATAGGCAATCGGCCTGAGACGCGGCGATTAGCAGCTCTTCCGTGAGTTCGATGTTATCGTAGGCCACGCCGGGGACGATGTGGAAGTCCGGGCTGTTCGGATCGCTCAGGTCCACCTCGACCGTGCCGGTGGGCGCCGTCTCATCCCACTGCACGAAGCGGGTGTCCATCCCCAGTTCCCCTATCCTGTGGAAGGCCTCCCGCCCCAGCGCGTCGCGGCCCAGGCGGGTGACGGTTATCGCACGATCGCCCAGGGAGCTGGCGCGATACGCGAAGTTGAACGGCGCGCCGCCCAGCGCCGCGCCGGAAGGCAGCAGGTCCCAGAGCGTCTCTCCGTAGGCCAGGATCGCTTTTGCCATGGTGCTCAGCCTCGCCCGCTCCGGGTATTGCGGCTCATGAGTCCGGGGTGAACATGGGCGCGGGCACGGAGCCGTGGGTCTCTATGTTGTATTCCTGGAGGGTCTTGACGGACATCTCGTTGTCCTCCAGTTCCCTGACTGCCTGGACTACGGCGATGGCGCCCTGGATGGTGGTGATAATGGGTACCCGGCGCGCCCACGACGTGCTCCGGATGGCAACTTCATCCTTCCTGGGATGCTTGCCGCTGGGGGTGTTGATCACCAGGGCGATCTCGCCGTTGATGATGCTGTCCACGACGTGCGGCCTTCCTTCCCGAACCTTGTTGATCCGCTCGCAGGGCACGTCGCCTTCGCGCAGCCAGTCGGCCGTCCCCTGTGTGGCCACCAGTTGGAAGCCCATCTGGTGGAACTGGCGTGCGACCCGGGCTGCGTCATCGGTCTTATCCCGATCACACAGGCTGAAGAAGACGGTCCCCTCCCGAGGCAGGTTCTGGCCGGCCGCGATCTGGGACTTGGCGAAGGCCATGCCGAAGTTCTTCGCCAGGCCCATAACCTCGCCGGTCGACTTCATTTCCGGCCCTAACACGGTGTCCACGCCGGGGAAACGGGCGAATGGGAAGACTGCCTCTTTGACAGCGATGTGCCCGATCCGGACTTCCTCGGTGAGACCGAGTTCGCGCAGGGAGTAGCCCATCATGACCTTAGTGGCCAGTTTTGCAAGGGGCACGCCCGTGGCCTTCGAGACGAAGGGGATGGTCCGCGATGCGCGCGGATTGACCTCCAGCACATAGAGGTCCCCATCCTGCACGGCGTATTGGACATTCATCAGGCCGACTACCTCCAGCGCCGCGGCCAGGGCCCTGGTCTGGCGCAGTATCTCGTCCTGAATCCGGGGGGAGAGGGTCTGCGGCGGAATGACGCACGCGCTGTCGCCACTGTGGACGCCTGCCTCTTCGATGTGCTCCATGATGGCGCCTATGATGGTGACGTTCCCGTCACTGATGGCGTCCACGTCGACCTCGATGGCGGCCTCCAAGAACTTATCGACGAGGACGGGCCGCTCAGGGGAGGCTTCGACGGCCTCGGCCATGAAATGTTCCAGCTCCTCGGCGTCATACACGATCTCCATGGCGCGCCCGCCCAGGACGAAGCTGGGCCGTACCAGCACGGGGTAGCCGATCTGGACCGCCAGCTCCAGCGCCTCTTCGTAGGTGGTTGCGGCGCCGCTGGGGGCCTGCCGGAGGCCGAGTTCCTCGAGCAGAGCGCGGAAGTGCTTGCGATCCTCGGCCAGTTCGATGCTGCGCGGGCTGGTCCCCAGCAGTGGCGCGCCGTTCTGCTCAAGTTCGGCCGATATGTTTAGCGGAGTCTGGCCGCCGAACTGGAGAATAACGCCCCAGGGTTTCTCCACTTCCACTACGTTCAGGACGTCCTCGGGCGTCATGGGCTCGAAGTAGAGGCGGTCGGTGGTGTCATAGTCCGTGCTGACGGTCTCCGGGTTGCAATTGATCATGATGGCTTCGTAGCCTTCCTCCCGGACGGCCAGCGCCGCGTGGACGCAGCAGTAGTCGAACTCGATGCCCTGACCGATGCGATTCGGGCCGCCGCCCAGGATGATGACCTTTTTCTTATCGGTGGCGCGGCATTCGTCGAGCTGCTCGTAGGCGGAGTAGAAATAGGGCCTCTCGCAGTCCACCTCCCCGGCGCAGGTATCCACCAGTTTGTAAACCGGCACGACGCCGAGCTCTTTGCGCCGGTTTCTGACCGTCCACTCGTCGCAGCCGAGGAGGAAGGCGAGCTGGCGGTCGCTGAAGCCCCATTCCTTCGCCTTCCGGAGGAGCCTTTCCTCTATGCTCCGGATACTGCCGGCGGCGCGGATCTCGTCCTCGAAGTCGACGAGCTGCTTGTAGTTGAACAGGAACCAGCGATCGACGTGAGACAGCTCGTAAATACGATCGATGCTGAAGCCGCGCTGGAAGGCGTAGCGGATGTAGAAGAAACGCTCGTCGTTGGGCACGGAGAGCTTCCGGATCACTTCATCCTCTTCAGGCAGTTGGGCCGGGTCTTTGCCGTCGGCGCCGAAACCGTAGCGGCCGATCTCCAGGGAACGCAGCCCTTTCTGGAAGGCCTCCTTGAAGTTGCGCCCGATGGACATGGACTCGCCCACGGCCTTCATGCTGGTGTTGATGACGCGCTCGGCCTGGGGGAACTTCTCGAAGGCGAACCGGGCCGTCTTGTAGACCACGTAATCAACGGTCGGCTCCTGCAGCGTGTAGGTGTTGCCCGTTACGTTGTTGAGCACCTCGTCCAGTGTATAGCCGACGGCCAGCTTGGTGGCCACCCTGGCGATGGGGAAGCCGGTGGCCTTGCTGGCCAGTGCCGAGGAGCGGGACAGGCGGGGGTTCACCTCGATCACCTCTATCTTGTCGCTCCGGGGGTCGCCGGCCAACTGGATATTCACCCCGCCGCCTTTGACGCCTATGCGGCGGATAATCCGTTTGCAGTAGTCCACGTATCTGCCGTATTCCTCGGCTGTTAGCGTCTGGGCCGGGGCGATCACCGCGCTGTCACCCGTGTGAACCCCCATCGCGTCCACATTCTCCATGCTGGTGATCATGATGACGTTGTCTT
This sequence comes from Planctomycetota bacterium, assembly GCA_021161675.1. Lineage (GTDB taxonomy): Bacteria > Planctomycetota > Brocadiia > SM23-32 > SM23-32 > JAGHAF01. The sequence goes on from JAGHAF010000096.1 coordinate 16,634, forward strand.
CACAGTCCCGCATGACCTCATACTCGATCTCCTTCCAGCCCAGCACGCTCTGCTCGACCAGCACCTGGTGAACGGGGCTAGCGCCCAGGCCGCCGGCCAGCAGCTCGGGCGCTTCCTCGAGGTTGTATGCGGTGCTGCCGCCCGTCCCTCCCAGGGTGAACGCCGGCCGTATGATGATGGGCAGGCCTATGTCATCGATTATCGCCATGCCTTCTTCGACCGACTCGGCTATGCCGCTGTCCGGCACGCTGAGCCCGATCTGGAGCATGGCTTCTTTGAATAGCTCACGGTCTTCAGCGGTGGATATGGCCTCGGGGTCGCAGCCCAGAACTTCCACCCCGTAGCGCTCGTAGACGCCCTCGCGGGCCAGGAAGACGGCTACGTTCAAACCGGTCTGGCCGCCGAGGGTCGGAAGCACGGCGTCGGGCCGCTCGCGGGCGATGATCTTCTCGATAATCTCCGCCGTGATCGGCTCCACGTAAGTGCGGTGGGCCATCACGGGATCGGTCATGATGGTGGCCGGGTTGCTGTTAATCAGGACGACTTCGTAGCCCTCTTCCAGCAAAGCTTTGCACGCCTGGCTGCCACTGTAATCGAACTCGCAGGCCTGCCCGATGATGACCGGCCCGCTGCCGATCATCAATACCTTCCGGATATCCGTGCGTTTCGGCATCTGTTCACCTTCCGTAAGTAGGGCTATCCCGAGATCTGTGCCACGAACTCATCCAGATGCGTATTCATCACTGTGCAGTAAGGGCCGCTCCAGATCGGCTGCAGGCCGATGGCCGAGACTTCAGCAGCGCGAATCCCCTCTACCGAACCGTCGTTGATGTTCTCCCAGAGAAGCTCCACGCCGTCGGCCTGTTCGACGCTTTTACGATCTAGTGCTACGCTGTGCCGCTGGTGCGTGACTGCCACCGCGCCGGTCTTCACGTTGCGCACCGGGTAATTGGCGCCGTGGTGTCCCCGGCGCAGGAACACAGATCTGCACCCAAGGGCCAGCCCCAGGGCGACGTGGCCCAGCCCGCATCCCATCACCGGCACCTTTCCGAGAAGCGCGCTCGTGGTTTCGACGACCTGCGCCGGCGGCACGCTCATGCACGGCCCGTCGGAGACGTAGAGCGCCGCCGCCCCCGAGGCCAGGATGTCCTCCGCAGTCGCGTCGGGGTGGAACACGATCGGCGCGCAGCGCTCTTTGAGCCGGCCGAGCTGCGAGCGTCGCATGCCCAGGTTCAGCACGGCGACGCTGAGCCCCTCTGCGCCGTTTTCGGCGGGATGCTCGGACGGTGGCTCGAAACCGGGCCGGCCGGCCTCCTTCAGGCGCTCCTGAAGTTCCTCCGGCGAGACATGCGATGGGGCGATCGCCGCCATCATCTCGCCACATTCTCTGAGGTGAACCGCCAGTCCCCGCGTGTCCACTCCTGACAGACAGGGCACTGCGGCCCGCCGGAGCATCTCCCCAAAGTCACCCTCCGCCTGATAGTGGCTGTGGAACTCACTGAGCACCCTCACCACGACGCCCGCCGGCTGCGCACGCTCCGATTCGGAGAATGCCTCCGTCAGTCCGACGCTGCCTATCTCGGGATAAGTGAACGTCAGGATGGCGCTCTTGTAGGCGGGATCGGTGACCATCTCCTGGAAGCCCACCACGGCAGTGTTGGCGATGATCCAGCCGATTGCCGTCTCGGCCGCTCCTTCCAACGCGCCGTCCAGTCGCATGCCGTCAGATAGCAGAATGTAACCGTCCATTCGTCCTCCTCGTGCGGTGCTGGTGCGGGGTGTCTTAGACGTACTCGACAGTGGCCGGGGGCTTGGGCGTCAGGTCGTAAAGGCAGCGGTTGACACCCTCGATCGAGGTGATCCGTTCGCAGATTTGGTTCAGCTTATCCCAGGGCAACTGCGTGGCGGTCGCGGTCCTGGCATCCACGCTCTCGATGCAGCGCAGCACGATTATTCGCCCGAACTCACGTTTATTGTCGCGAATGCCCGTGGCGCGATCACCGAGCAGCACGGCCATGTATTGGAACGCTCCGCTGTCGGCCAGCTCCTCCTCCACAACTGCTGTCGCTTCACGTACGAGTTCCAGCTTCTCCTCGGTCACCTCGCCCACGATCCGTGTCGCCAGCGCCGGGCCGGGGAAGGGGATGCGCTCGCTGATCTCCTTCGGCAGGCCGAGAAGGCGCGCCACCTCCCGCACGCCATCCTTGCGCAGCGTCTTCAAAGGCTCCACGACGGTGTAGCCGTAGGCATCCTCGGGATCGATGCCGATCTGTTCTAGGATGTTATGCTGACGCTTGATGCCGTCCACGGTCTCCTCGATGTCAGTGAGGATAGTGCCGTGCAGCAAATACCGGGCTCCGGACTCCTTCACCAGCCTGACGAACACGTCGGCGTAGAAGGTGTCCGTGATGGCCTGGCGTTTCTGCTCGGGGTCGGTGACGCCCCTCAGCGCGGAGAGGAACTCCTCCCGGGCGTCGACCAGTTCTACGGGGATGCCCACGTCGGAGAAAACCCGGACCACGTGTTCCGGCTCTCCCTTGCGCATCAGCGCATTGTCAACGAAGTAAGTCTTCAGCCGATCCCCCAGCGCCTTGTGGCCCAGCATAGTAACCACGGAGCTGTCCACGCCGCCGCTGAGTGCGTTGATGGCAATACCGTCGCCGACGGCCTCCCGGATATCCTCAACCTGCTTTTCTACGAACTTGTTATAATCCATACACGTTCCCTGTGGGTTGGAGCGTGAAACTCTCACCCGGCGCGCCGCACGTCGGGTAATGCGGGGAATAATGCGGATAATAAGGGCTCTTGGAAAGCTGCGCAAGTCACAGGCGCAAGTACACGTCGCCGACCCGCAGAGCCCGTCAGGGCGAGCAGGCGCAAGCGAATCGGAGCCTTGATTTCTCCTTCAAGCCCGGTTAGGCTGATCCCTGACCCTTGACCCCTGACCCCTGGCATCTATGGCCGAGTTCGACCTGGAGGTGCGATGTCCCGCCTGCGGAGCGCGGTTCAAGGTCCCCCGCATCCGGCGGGGCGCCCGACAAGAATGCCCGGTGTGCGGGCACGCAATGAGGATCGGCGGCGCCGACGCCTACGACGAGGACCTGGCCGAAGCGGGTCGCTTTCCCGAAGGGGCCCCCGCGCCGCTACCCCGGCCGCCTGGCTTTGCTTCCCCCGGCAAGAGCTGGGACCGGCCCGCGGCGACGCCAAGCGGCAGATGCGTTATCTGCGCCGTGGAAGAGAAGCATCCCAACCCGAAAACGGTGGCGTCGGTCGTCTGTGAGCTGACGGATATCCTTCCCCTGGAGGCCAGGGTGCAGGTGGCCGAAGGAATGGGCGTGCTGGCGGAAGATATTGACGCAAGGGTGGCGGAGGATATTGTCGCCCGACTGGGGAGGGAAGGCGTCGAGGCGTTCGCACTGGACCACGCGCTGATCCCCGAGGTCAAGGACGTCTCTTTCGTCCGCGTCAGCGACCTGACCGACGAGGGTCTCCACCTGCAGGTCGACGTCCACGGGAACGTGCAAATCATATCGTGGGACCGGATCATGGGTGGGTTCTGCACGAAACGAAGGATTTCCCCCGGTCCGCCGCGACGCAAGGCCGGGGGTGGAATCCGATCGCCGATACACATGCCAGGTTACGGGACATTCAGAACCATGACGCGAGTTAGAACCAGGTCACACCAGCCCTCGGCGCGGGAGCAGGAAGCCAGGTGCGCCCTGCTGGCGCGCGCCGGCGGGGGCGGGCTGGGAGCCGTGACGTTCAGCGAAAGCCAGGTCAGCTACGCTTACCTGAAAGAGCGCCTCAAGCCCCGCGGCCCCTCTAAGTTCCAGCTGCTCATCTCCGACATACTGCGCCACACTCCGGGCGCCTTCTATCCGCCCAGCACGTGGGACGTAGCCGTGGGACAGCTCATGCGCATCGCGTGGATGAAAGAGGACGACGATTATCCCGCCTACCGCAGGTGGATGGTCTGCAAGATAGCTTATCACTGGCGCAGGGCTTCGGAGTAGAAAAACGGCGGGGGCGGGGCGCTTTTCGGGGCAAGGCGCCAAATCGCTTTGACCCGCGCTTCCCCGGCCGGTATAGTCTGGCGGTGGATATCACCACGGAGGTTCTACATCCAGGCGCCACAGCTCCGCGCCCAACATTTGACTTGTGCTTCCCCGCGTCATCCCATAAAATACCATGCCTACGGAGGGAGGCGGCGATGGGGTCAAAGGTTCCCAGCAGATTCGGCAAGTGGATGCTGGTCAAGAGGATTGGCGTGGGCGCCAGCGCCATCGTCTACCTGGCCAAACACGAACAGTTGGGGATTCAGGTGGCCCTGAAGGTGCTGCGCAAGGGCCTGTCCAACCGCCGGCCGGAATATGCCAAACGCTTCCTGCGAGAGGCCCGAACCGCCGCCCGCCTGGAGCATCCAAACATCGTCCGGGTTATCGATTGCGGAATACAGAACGGCTTCCACTACATGGTCATGGACTATGTGGACGGGCAGGACTGCAAAGAGATGCTCGAGGCGCGGGAAGGTGGCCTGGACTGGCGAAACGCCACCGACATAGTGCAGCAGACGGCGAGGGGCCTGGCGCACGCCTCCGAGAAGGGGATTGTCCACAGGGACGTTAAGCCCAGCAACATCATCATCGACAAGGGCGGACGGGCGCGCGTGACGGACCTGGGCCTGGCCAAACTCAGCATCGAGGGGGCTGAGGAACTGACGCAGGAACTGCACACGGTCGGCACGCCCAATTACATGAGCCCGGAACAGATTCGCTCCCCCCGCCATCTGGACATACGGGCGGACATCTACTCGCTGGGCGCCACTTACTACCACCTAGTCACGGGGAGACCGCCATACATCGGGGAATCCCCCATGGACGTGATCAGCAAGCACCTGACTGAGACGTTGACTCCACCCTCCAAGGTTCTCCCCGATCTGCCGGCCACCCTCTCCCAGGTCATATCGAAGATGATGGCCAAATCGCCCGGCCGGCGCTACCAGACTTACGATTCTCTCCAGGAAGACCTGCAGAACCTCCTTCACGGCAACCGCGTTGCGGCCCTTGACTTCCGCGAAACCTATACCGCGACCGAAGAAGACGCGAACTTCCTGAAACTGCTGGACCGGCTCAGCGAAGGCGCAGTTTTCGAGATCGAGGAGGACGAAAGACCAGGACACACCGAAGGGCTGAAGCAAGAAAAAGCGAACGCCACAACCTACATCGCGCCTTTTGACCGCTCCGACATGGCAATCTACGCAGAACCCCCGGAAGAGAAGAGCACGCGTCTGGCGGCCCTCTCAGAATCCAACGAGTCCCCCGTGGCCCTGGTGGGGATACTGGTCATGATCGGGATCATCATCATAATCGCCGTCCTCCTCCTTACTTTTTTCCCCAGCCATTGAGTCCCCCCTGTTCATGGAACAACTCAAAGAGGACGCCCGTGAACTGATCCGCCTTTTCAAAGGCGGCCGCTACGCCTTCGGCCCGGGCGCCATCGAAAAGGCGGGCTCCCTCGCAGCCGAACTCGGGCAGCGATTCCTGCTGGTCCGCGGGCGCTCTTGCTCCCGCAACAATATGCTGGAGCGACTGAGGGGCTCGCTCTCCCGACAGGGGCTCGCCATAGAGAGCGAGTGCCCGGGCGCCGCCCCGAATTCCCCTGTCCAGGACGTGGAGCGCGTGCGCGACGTGATACTCGACGCCTCGCCCGAAGCCGTCATCGGACTTGGCGGCGGCAGCCTGATCGACGGGCTCAAAGGGTCCATCACGCTGGCCACGCTGGGCGGCTCCTGCGAGGACTACTACGGCGTCGGCAAGGTGAGCGAACGCCTCGAGGAAACCGGCCTAAAACTGATCCCCTTCCTCGCCGTCCAGACAGCAAGCGGCTCCGGAGCGCACCTGACAAAATACGCCAACCTCACCGATCTTACCACCATGCAGAAGAAGCTGTTTATCGACGACGCCGAGGCGCCGCCGCGCGCCCTTTTCGACTACGACGCCACCAGGACAATGCCAGCCGAGTTCACAAAGGTGGGGGCATTCGACGGGATCTGTCACCTGCTGGAAGTCTACTTCGGCCTGCCCCCGGACCATCCGAAAAGCGAACTGGTGGGACGGATAGCCCTGGTCGGCCTGGAGCTGATAATCGCCGCCCTGCCAGAGGCGCTCGAGCGGCCGCAAAGCGGCCCAGCGCGGGAAAGCATCGCCCTGGGGACCGACCTGGGCGGCTACGCAATCATGATCGGCGCCACCAACGGGCCGCACCTCAACAGCTTCTCCCTGGTGGACGTCATGGACCACGGGAAGGCCGCGGCCCTGCTGACCCCTTACTACACGTGTTTTTTCGCCCCGGCGATTCCGCGGCGGCTGCTCCGCGCCGGTCGAGTGTACCAGCGCTACGGGCATATCCCCCCCGCAGTGAAATTAGACGCGCTTTCCGCGTTCGATCTCGGTCTGGCGGTGGGTCGGGGGATGGCCGCGCTCGCGCGGAGCGTGGGATTCCCCACAAGGCTGGACGATGTGGACGGGTTCGGGGACGAGCACGTCGAGCGGATGCTGCGCGCCGCCGGGGACCCGGCGCTCGCCTCCAAGTTGAAGGGCATGCCCATCCCCTTGCGGCCGGAGGACGTGGATCGCTACATGCGCCCGATCCTCGAGGCCGCCCGGTCGGGCGACTTCTCCCTGATCGAGTCGCACGACTGAAGGCGGACGCCTGAGCGCGGAGGTCCCCTTCTGCGCTAAGAACTGGATTCCATGGTCTAAAGTTTTGTGTGTAAATTCGCTTTGGATGGGGTTGGCGCCCTTGCCCCACCGCCCCCCGCGCAGACCTTTTTACACGAATTACTTGACAGCATCAGCCGCGCGCTGCCCTTGACAACGGGAGCGGCGCTGGTAGAATGCGTTCGTCAATACTGGCAGCGCTTCCCAGCCAGTTTTCCTGCCAGACTCGCCGGTCAGCAACGAGCCTGGCTATTTCATAAATGCGCCAGACGGCGGTGGCACACATTGCAGCCTTCATAGTGAGCGGAGTTGCCCTCAGAATGGTGTCCGAATACAACCAAATCCTCAAGGAGCGGCTCGACAACGAGAACTACGAGAAACTCGCTGCCCTTCAGAACCCCAAACTCCACGCCTTCGTGGCGGATTACGTCCAGCTTTGCAATCCGGATACTATCTTTGTGGGCACGGACTCGGCCGAGGACGTCGCCTACACCCGCCGGCGGGCCGTCGAGCTGGGCGAAGAGCTGCCCCTCGCCACCGAAGGACATACCGTACACTACGATGGCTACTACGACCAGGCCCGCGACAAGGAGAACACCCGTTATCTCGTGACCCCCGGCGTGGACCTGGGCGAGCACCTGAACACCATTGACAAGGAACAGGGCGTGCGCGAGGTGCGCGATTACCTGCGCGGCGGCATGGAAGGCAAGGAGATGTTCGTTCGCTTCTTCTGCCTGGGGCCGCGCAACTCCGAGTTCGCCATCCCCTGTGTCCAGGTGACTGACTCCGCCTACGTGGCCCACAGCGAAGATATCCTCTACCGTCCGGGCTATGAGACCTTCCGCGCCATCGGCGATTCGCAGGACTTCTTCCGGTTCATTCACAGCGCCGGCCCTCTCACCGAGAGCAACACCAGCGAACAGGTCTCCAGGCGCCGCATCTACATCGACTTGGAGGAGAACCTCGTCTACAGCGCCAATACCCAGTACGCGGGCAACACCGTGGGGCTGAAGAAACTGGCCCTCCGCCTGGCGATCAACAAGGCCGACAAAGAAGGGGGCTGGCTTGCGGAGCACATGATGCTCATAGGGGTCCACGGGCCGGGCGGCCGGGTCAGCTATTTCGCCGGCGCTTTCCCCAGCGCCTGTGGCAAAACCTCCACCGCCATGGTGCCGGGCGAGACCATCGTGGGCGATGACATAGCCTACCTGCGCAGACGCGGTGGGCGCGTCTGGGGAGCGAACGTCGAAAACGGCATCTTCGGCATCATCCGGGACGTCAATTCCCAGAATGATCCTGTCATCTGGAACTCTCTGCACACCCCGGGCGAAGTTATCTTTACAAATATTCTGGTCGCCCCCGACGGCGCGCCCCACTGGCTGGGCATGGACGAGGGCTGCCCCAACGCGGGCCGCAATCATTCCGGCCAGTGGCGGGCGGGCGACACCGATCCGGACGGCAACCGGATAACGCCCTCACACAAGAACGCACGCTATACCATCCGGTTAGATTCCCTGAGCAACTGCGATCCGAAACTGGAGGCCCCCGAGGGCGTGCCTGTCGCCGGAATCATCTACGGCGGACGTGACAGCGACACGTGGGTCCCCGTGGAGGAGTCCCTGGACTGGGCGCACGGCATTATTACCAAGGGGGCCAGCCTGGAGTCGGAGACCACCTCCGCCACGCTGGGCGCCGAGGGCGTGCGCAAGTTCAACCTGATGGCCATCCTGGACTTCCTCGCCATCCCGCTCGGCCGATACGTCCGCAACAACCTGGAGTTCGGACGCAACCTGGAGAAACCTCCCCTGGTGTTCGGCGTCAACTATTTCCTGAAGGACGAGGACGGCAATTACCTGAATTCCACTGCTGACAAGCGCGTTTGGTTGAAGTGGATGGAGCTGCGCGTCCACGGAAGCGCACGCGCCATCGAGACCCCCACCGGCCTTATCCCGCGCTACGAGACGCTGCGCGAGCTGTTCCGGGAAGCGCTGAAGAAAGAGTACACCAGGACCGAGTACATGCAGCAGTTCTCAACCCGAGTGGCGCAGCACCTGGAGAAGCTGGAGCGCATCGAAAACATCTACCGCAAGCAGGCGCCCGACGCCCCCGCCCAGCTCTACGAGATCATAGCGGCCCAGCGCCGCCGCCTGGAGGAGGCCCGCGCCGCCCACGGAGACGTCATCTCCCCCGATTGCTTTTCGACTCCCGACGAGATGAAGTAGAGCAGACGCCGGGGAAAGCCATTCGAGCGTCAAAGCGCGCCCCGAGCGTCCCGCGCTCCGCCTGAAGACGCCAAAAGCGCGTAGCTTCATCTCTCAGGCCGGGTTACGGGTGGCAGCGCCCGAAGCGACGCATCACTTCGGCAAGCATATCCGGCGAATCCTCGGGAGCCGCCCGGCACTTCTTGACGGCCCCGCACCGCTGGCACCGGTAAACGATCACGTAGCGGCCGCGCTGCTTGCGGACCTCCACCGGCTTCATCATGCCCCCGCAGTCCGAAGCGCGGTCCCCCGGCATCACGTCCACGTGCCGGCTCCACAGACAATGCGGGCAGTGGTCCGTGTATCCCCCGCCACGCACGTCACTGCCGCAATTGGCGCAGGTGAAATCCTCAATCCGCTTTTGGAATCTCCTGCTCACGGTCTGTCCTTCATAGCCCCGCTGAGCGGGGCGGAGTTGGAAAGCAGCGCGGCCCGGCCATCGGGCAATCAATAATATCGCGGCTCCGCGCCTCGGGGCAAGGGGGGGCGCGCGTGGCGTTCGCTTTCTCGCGCGGCCGAATCGCAGTACAATGCCCCGCAGAGGGCGAGTGGCGGAATCGGCAGACGCACTGGGCTTAAAACCCAGTGGGCCGCTAAGGCCCGTGGGGGTTCGAATCCCCCCTCGCCCACCAGCATTTTCGGGGCCGCGAAAATGCTGGTAGAGCAGGAGAGCTGCTCATACTCTCAGCCCGCCGACCTCCCGATAGACAACTGCGCCGTCCGCGATGGGCCCGGCCAGGGCATCCTTGACCTCGCCCTTTGCAGTGAAGTAGACGACCTGCCAGCCCTGCTCACATATCCGCATCAGGACATCCAGCTGCTCCCTAAGTCTTACCGGGTCAGCCTTTACGAACGGGTCGTCCATGATGAAAAAGCCCTTGCCGCCCTGTAGAAGTTTCTCGCCGAGGGCAAGACGGATGGAAAAATAGAGCTGGTCCCACGCCCCGCCGGATAGCTTGCGAGCGGCCAGCGCCTCGCCGTCACGCCTCTTGACCTGGACGGCGCCCGTCCCCTGATCAAATAACACCTCGCCGTAGCGCCCGCCCGTTATAGTCGAGAAGTGTTCGGAAACTGGGCTGTCGGCGCCGAAGAGCATGGAGACCTTCTCCTTCTCCTCCTCGCCGATGGAGTCCATCAATTCAATAACCTGCAGCGCATCCTGTGCCTTCTCTTCCGTTCTGGCGACAAAGCTCTCGAGCCTCCGTCGAATCGCTTCAAGGTCTACCGTGCTCTCGCAAAGCAGGTTTTCCCCCTCCAGGTACGGCCCCAGCACCTCGCTGGCACGCCGCTCTATTTCTTTGAACTCTCTGCTGAAGTCGGACATCCGCTGCTCTATTTCTTCGAGAGCCTTTTTCAGTTTCTCCTCCTTGGACTCCCGTTCGCGCACGGCGGTTTCGCTGTATTCGGTCTGCCGGGCGGCGTCCTGGAATTGCTCCAACTCGCTCACCCGGGCGTTCCAGAAGGTGATTCTCTCCTGCAAGTCTGCCCCTTCCGTCCCGAAAATATTATCGAGCACGCTTTGCTGGGTTTGAACCTGTCCCTCCAGGCTCTCCTTCTCCCGGAGTTTCTGCAGGTAGCCCTCGAGGGAATCCTCCTTCGACTTCCGCATAAGCTCGTCCAGCTTGTCGCGGGCGCCTTTTCTTTCCTGGCGCAGGCGCGGAATTATCTCGTCCCGGAGCTCTTCAACCTTGTCCTGTGTGCCCTGGGCCTTCACGCTTGCATTGTTGCGACGATCGTCCGCCCCACTGTATTCCTCATCGAAATTGCGGACGGCGCCGAGAAGGGCTCCCAGCTCGCCCCCCTCCACGGCGATGGCGGACATACCGTTCCTGAGGGCCTCAAATGCGCTTTGCAGCCCGGAGCGGTCTTTCGCCAGGCGAAGTCCGTACCAGCCGGCAGCCAGAGAACAGGGGAGAAAGACTATCCCCGTCAAGTAGAAAAGAGAGGAATGACTGAGAATGAGCCCGATCATGCTCAGCGCCAGCAGGGCGGCGCAAACCAGGCCGAATCGCCGCACAGAACGGCTCAGGGGCACCCTGCCGGCCACCCGTTCGGCCTTCTCCCTGTAGTCACTCAACTGTCCTCTAAGCCGTTCATCCAGGACTTTTTTCCGCTCCGAGAGCTTGCTGAACTCGCGCTCCGCCTCCTGAAGCTCCTGTCTTTGCCTTTCGAGCAGGTCTTTGAGCTCGTCCAGTTCAGAACTCCGCCGCCCTTCGTCTTCCCGGCATCGCACAATCTCCTCCTGGAGGCGCCGCCACTGTTCCCCGTCCTCTTGATTGAAGATTTCCAGCCTTCTTAGCTTCTCGCGGGCGTCTTTGAGCGTGCTAAGCGCTGCGCGCCCTTTTTCATACGTCTCGCGGCGCCGCGCATCCGCCAGGCTCTCAAGTTCGTGTTCTATCCTCGCAATCAGGCGCCTCTGCGCGACAGCTTTCTCTTCCAAATCTTCATAGCCTTCCTCTTCCGCTCTTGCCGCTATCTGATGTACATCGGCGAGCGCTTTTTTTGCGTGCCCCATCCTATCCCTCATCTTGTGATGCTCAGACGTGTTGCTGAGCAGCCCGGTCTCCGTGACCTCCCCCAGTTTCAGCAAGGCCCCCCGGATGCGGTTCAGGTCATCCGTTCTGAGTCCCGTGAGCTTGTCCGTCACAGTGACGTAGAACTCGCTTTCGCCCGCAATTGACAGATCGCTGTCGCGTATGACGAAGATGTTCCTCAGCTCCGCCCCGGACAAATCCGTCAAATCACATAGAGAGCCTTTCTCGGGCAGCTTTAGTTCGCCACCCTCATCGTCACGAATGATCACGTAGCCTTCCGGCGCTTCGTCCACACGGTCGAGACGCTCAAAATCCCGGCTCCTGGCCTTTTGTCCCAGCAGCAGCTTCACCAAAGCGTCTATCGTCAGCGTTTTGCCGTCCTCGTTGTGCCCGAAAAGCAGCGTGAAGTCCCCCAGGCTGACAACGCCTGTTTCCCTCAGCGGGCCGTAACGCGTCATGGCGAATTCGGTCACTCTCACGGTGCGGCCTCCATCATGGCGCGGATGGCAAGCTCCCGCATTCTCACCCTCCTGGCCTCATCCTGCACGGTCTCGTCCAGCCGCCGGGCAAAACTCTTGAACAGCTCGTCTTCCATGACTCGGCCGATGTCGCTGAACTCGAGGACAGGATCAACTGCCCTCGAGCCGGCTAACTGCCTGATGCGGCCGGCGAGTTCGGTCTCCGTCATGCCCATCTTTTGGCTGTTCACAAAGCCGGAGACCGTCAGAAGTATCCGGGCGCGAGGGTGGACTTCGCTGAGGCGCTCACGGATCATGGCCAGAGGGCCGGCGTCACGAAACGGGTCAAGCCTTACGGCGATATCCTCGAAATGGCTGGTGTCCAGCGCGTGCGGCTGCGGAGGCCCTCCCACCTCGAAGAGATTGACCTTTCTCTGCCCGGTCTCCCTTCGCGTCACCGACACCGGCGAACCGGGATAGACAAAATAGCCGCCGTTTCCCAGGCGCCGGACGTCAAACCTCGAGTGAAAATGCCCGGCCAGCACGTAATTGACGCTGAGTTCCTCAAAATAGGCCAGTCTGGCCGGCATGTACCTCTTGGGGCCCTCCTCGCCGAAGTCACTTCTGGAGAAGAAGGTGTCCAGCAGCTCCCCGTGGAAAAGCAGGATGTTGGTTCGGTCGGCCTCCATCTCGTCCGCGAGCGCGTGGAGCGTTTCCAGCACGCCCTCCGTTCCCACCGGCCGAAACGGGATGCCGAATATGCTCACGTCCCCCAGCCTCACGGGACTGTGGACATCGTCCAGTATTGCCACGTCCTCGCCGAAATACATGCCGCCCGCGTAGGAATCCGCATCGTGGTTGCCGGGGAGAATCACCACTTTCATGCCGGTTCCGGAGAAAAGCGGCCTGACATAGCCCTTCAGGTCCTCGGCATTGATCCCCCGGTCGAACAGGTCACCGCTTATCACCAGCGCTTTGACTTTCTCCTCCGCGCCGAGCGCCACCACGGCGCGAAGGGCCTCCCACCTCTCATCATCATGTTGTCGCAAATGCACGTCTGCGGTGTGGAGTATTCTCATGGCGCACCGTTCCCAGAACGGTCAACGAATCACACAGCCGTATACCGGCTGAAAAGCTGCCATTCAACGTTTCAATGCGCCCGGCCCGCTTATGCGTCGCCGGAGCCGGATTCGAGGTCGTATGCGCCCCAGCGGTGCGCCGTGCGCACCATGGCGATGTAGTTCTCGGGCCGGCATCCGGGATGGATGGAGTTGGAGGAGATCATAACGTATCCTCCGCCGGGCGCGGCCTGCTCGATGGTTTCCTTCACCGTCCGCTCGACCTCTTCGACGCTGCCGCTGACCAGCAGGTCCCGGCAGTCTACGTTGCCCAGCACGCATAACCTGCCGGCCAGGTGTCGCTTCACCTCCGCGATGTCCATGCACTGCGGCTGCACCGGATGGAACCCGTCGAAGCCCACTTCTACTATGTCGTCCATTATGGGCCAGGCATTGCCATCGGTGTGTTTGACGATCAGCGAGCCGCGATCGTGGACGTGCTCGACGATCTCCCGGTGATAAGGTTTGATGTATTCACGGTAGTGCTTGGGCGACATCAGGGTGGTGAACTCGCCCGCCACGTCCCCGGGCATGAAGAAGGCGTCGGCGCCGGCGTCCAGCGCCACATCAACGGCGGCCTTGTCGAATTCGGTGGCGGCGCGCGCCAGCCCGTGCACCAGCTTCGGGTTCTGGATGTAGTCCATCAGCAATGGCTCCATCCCTCCGCGGCGCCTCCAGCTGACCTTAAACGGATCGGTGACGCAAACCGTGTTGGCCGTCCTGCCGCCCATCTTGTCGAACACGTAGCGGATGCCGGAGAAGTCGTCCGGCCCCACTTTGGAGGCCATGTCGAAGCCCTCCAGGTCGCTGAGCGTCTGAACGGGGCCCTTGATGGGGAAGGGTTCTCCGTGCTCGCTGAGCCGGAAGATGGTACCGAACTTATCGCGCGCGCGGTCCTGCGAGATCGGCTCCAGCCCGATGGAGAAAACGCCGCAGGTGGCGTCCAGCTCCAGCTCGTCCACCACCAGGCAGTAGAGGTCCAGGACCTGCCGGGTCTCCTCGCCGACGCGTTCCACCACCACCTCTACGTCCACGGCATCCGGGCGAAGGGCGTGCGCCAGACGCACTATGCTGGACTCGTTGATGTAAAGTTCGGTCAGCGGCACCCGATCCGGCGTGCCGCATCTCAGGGCCGTCATAACCCGCTCTTTGCGTTTCATGGCTTGCTCCCGCAACCTTTGGAGAAGCCGAAATCAGCCCTAATCGGCGACGTTGGGCAGGTGCAGCGCCACCAGCCTGGTCATGGTCTTTTTGCTTATGCCGTCGAGCGGGGCCGTGCTCTTCTCGCGCGCCGATTCTTCAGCGCGCCGCGCTTTTTCGTCGCGTATCTCGCCGACGATGCCGGCGCAATCATCCGCGCTGACGCAGGCCTCGCCCCTGAGGCCGTACTCTCTGTTTACGTAGGCCGGCACAGCGGCCTCCGGCACGTGCAGCAGCAGTTGCGATACCATTTCGTCGTCGGAGATGCCAGTGGTGCGCCCCAGCGCATTATACTGGTAGTTCACCCACCTGGCGATTTGCACCAACCGGGTCTTCTTGACGGAGACCTCTTTGCGCTCGGGCACCATCTCGGCCAGGTAGCACTGCACCCAGAAGACGATTCCCTGAAGGCCGGATTTATCCGTGATGGTGATGCTGGGGGGCGTGCCCAACAGGGAGGCGCTGTCGAAGACCTGGTAGATGCGTTCGTCCATCATCAGGCCGTGACCATGAATGCCGGCGCGGGTCCTGTAGGCGTCCCTGCCCACCAGAGGGTGTTGCGGCGGAATGAGAACCCCCATTGCTCTGAAGTATTCGGCGATCTCGGTGATGGCCTCAGTTCTGGTGCCGTTGGCGCCCTTCAGGGCGCGGTACATGATGATCGCGCCTTCAATGGGCGGGTTGCCGGTGCGTTCGCCGAATCCCAAAAGGGTGCCGTTCAGTATGTCGCAGCCGTAGAGCCACGCGGCCACGGCGTTTGCAATAACCAGGTGGAAATCGTTGTGGCCGTGCCACTCCAGCCTGCTGGAGGGAATGCCTTCACGCACGACCTTGTGGACCAGCTTGGGCACGCTTCGCGGCAGCGCCACCGACGGATACGGCAGCCCGAACCCCATCGTGTCGCACAGCCTGACTTTGGGTTTCAGTTCCTCCGGCAGCTCGTCCGCAAAGCGGGCTATCATGTTGATGAACGGCAGCACGAAGCCGTCCATGTTGGCCCTGGTGACGTCCTCCAGGTGGAACCGCACCCGGATGTCGCGCTCGGCCGCCATCTTGGCCATTGTCAGGTACTCCTCGGCGGCCGTCTTCCAATTCTTCTTCAGCTTCAGGAATATATGATAATCGGAACACGAGGACAGGAGCCCCGTTTCCTTGATGCCCAGGTGCTGCATCAGCTTCAGGTAGAGGGCGTCGCCCTGCAGTCCCCTGATCCACGCCGTCGGCTCCGGGTAGTGCGGATGATCCTTGTATATCTCCAGGCAGCGGGTGACGGCATCCACGTCGCTGTCGGAGTAGAGGAAGAACTCCGTGTTGTCAATGACCTTGTTCGGCCCTGAAAGCTTGCCCAGCAGCCTGTAAAGGTCGACCATTTGCTCCGGCGTGTAAGGCGGCCTGGCCTGCTGGCCGTCACGGAACGTGGTGTCGCTCAAGACCAGCGGCGCTTGCGTGCGTTTTGCGAAATCAAACTCCACCAGCTCTCCGTCAATCTCTTCGTAGGCCTTCCCCGTCATGACCGCCTGCGGGACCTCTGTGAAGGGGAAAATGCTCTCCAGCAGGTCTGGTTTCCCCTCGCTGATATGCGCCAAAGCCGAAGGGTCGGCCTTTACCTCGCGCGTGGTCGGCAGATTCAGTATCTTCCGCTTCAGTTCTTTGTCCATTTACGGTTCTCCGAGGCAAGATTACAGGGGACACAGGCGGGGCAGAGATCGCCCGTTGGCGAGTATACAGGGCTGGGCCGGAAACGTCAAAGCGATACGGGCTTATCCAGGGGGCGCGTCGGGCGCCTGGCCCGGCCGCCGGAATTGCTCGCGCCGGGGCAGGTCGCTGAGCGCGCCCATGCCGAACGCCTCCAGGAATTGCCGCGAGGTGCCGTAGAGCATGGGGCGGCCGAGTTCGTCCTTTCGGCCGGTGATACGAATCAGGCGCCTCTCCACCAATGAGCGCAGGATATGCCCGCACTGCACCCCCCGGATGTCCTCGATCTCGGCCCGCGTGATGGGCTGGCGGTAGGCGACGATGGCGAGCGTCTCCAGCGCCGCCTTGCTGAGCGTCTGCTCCCGGCGCTGCTCCTGGAGCCGCTCGACGTAAGGGGCGAACTCGCCCAGCGTCAGCACCTGGTATCCGCCTGCGATCTTCTCGATGCGGAAGGCGTTTCCCCGGGATTCATACTCCGATTGAAGCTCCGCCACGGCGTCGCGCACCTGGCCTGAGCCCTCGACCCCGCATAGCTGGGCCAGTCTGCCCGCGCTGAGAGGACGATCCGCGCTGAAAAGCAACGCCTCCACGACGCGCTTCAAAGGAGTCCTATCGGCCCGTGGCGCCCTGCCGGAGGGCTGTTCACCGCTCATTCGCCGTATACCTCTTGGGTGCGGGTCTGGATTCTCTGGACAGCCCGGCGGACGGCCATCGTGGCGCCCCGGCTGGTGATGGTCGCCCCGGTGACGGCGGCTATCCTATCAGTTTGCCTTTCCTTCACCACTACCAGGTCGCTCAGGCGTTTCCGCTCGAACTGCGTCTGAAACCTGGGACGCCCGGGCGTGCTCTTCTCACCTGCCAGCGCGCCCCAGATGGAGACGTCCTTCTCCACGTCCTTGATTCTCTCGCCCAGGCCCGGCGTCTCCAGGCTGGAGACGACGGCCATCTTGTGAATGGTGGGGTCCTTGCCCACCGGGACGTTGGGGCGGCCCACCTCCACCGCGACCAACACGATGATCTCGCTCTGGTAGCCCCGGGCTCTGCCCGAAGCGGCGTAGAGGACGCCGGAAGGGGTATCCCTTTTGTAGACCTTCTCCAGCGGGTTAACATCACTCTCGTATTCGCCCACCGTGTCGTAGCTCTCCGCTTCGCCCAGGACGGTGGCAAGCGTGTTCAAGAAGACGCTGCGCTCGTTCGCTTGGATATCGTTTTTCATGCGTTGGTAGAGCAGTCCGACGCCCAATCCGCTTGCCAGGCAGATGAGCGTGAGCACGAGCACGCCCTTCAGCAGCCCGCCGGGCGCTTTTTCGTAAGCGGCGCCTTCCTTGCGCGAGGCGCATGCCAGACCGCATCCTTCACATTCAGAACCTGATGCTTTCTCGTCGGCGCTGTCTTGCATGATTCACTTTATCCTTCCCAAGGTCAGGCCCGCGCGGCGGCCTTCGGCGTCCGCGACCCGTAGAGTCGAGGCCGCACCCAGCGGTCTATCAGCGGAGTGCAGGTGTTCATAAGCACAATCGAGTAGGCCACCCCTTCCGGATAGCCGCCGTAGCGGCGTATAATAGAGACCAGTATCCCGCATCCGACGGCGAAGATGATCCGTCCCAGGCGCGTGATGGGCGTGGTCACTATGTCAGTGGCCATGAAAAAAGCCCCGATAATCAGCCCGCCGCTCAGCACGTGGTAAAGTGGGTCCCGTGCCCAGGCGGCGGGCTCCTTGCCCGCCGGCAACAGATAGGTGAGCGCGAAGACCGTCCCAATGTAGAACACTGGAATGCGCCAGTCCACGATGCGGCGAACGATCAGATATATCCCGCCGACCAGCAGGGCCACCTTGCAGGTTTCGCCGAGGCTGCCGGGCACGCCGTTGCCGAACAGCAGGTCCAGGTAGTGATATCCCCGTGCAACCTGCTCGGTGGCGAGCGGGGTGGCGCGGGAGACGGCGTCCACGGCGGGCCCCCAGAGCTTATGCGGCACAACCCATTCAGAAAGACTTATCTGTTTTGCGTATGCGAACTGGAGGAACACCCGGGCCGCAAGGGCGGGGTTCCATATATTATGGCCCAGCCCCCCGAAGGCGTGTTTCACCAGCGCTATGGCGAAGACCGCGCCGACCAGCGGGCAGTACCAGGCGCAGCCGGCCGGCAGGACCATCGCCAACAGCAGGCCGGTCACCAGCGCGCTGCCGTCCGCGGCGCGCCCCAGCGGACAGCCACGCATCTTCAGGCACACTAACTCCGTAAGCTCGGCGGCGCCTATGCTTATGGCATACACCCACAGCGCGCCAGACCCGAAGAAATAGATACTGATGGCGACCGCCGGCGCAAGGGCGCACGCGACGCTCCACATGATGCGATTGATGTCATCCCGCGCCCGCAGGTGCGGAGACGGACTGACTAATAACATGCCCTCCATGGCCGGCTTGTTCCTTTCCAGCGGTAATCTACTTTTCTTTTTCCAGTTTTTTCTTCTGCCGCCGCAGTTCCACCTTGCCCTGTTTGATCAACTGCACGATGCGGCGGCGCGCCGGGCAGACGTAAGCGCAGCAGCCGCATTCCTTGCACTCCAGGATATCCAACCGGCGGGCGGCCTCCCAATCGCCGGCTTCGCAGGTGATGCTCAGCTCAGCCGGCAGAAGCCCCAGCGGACATGCCTCCACGCAGCGCCCGCACCGGATGCAAGCCCGGGGCAAAGGCGCCTCCACGTCCCGGCGAACGATAATGGCATTGTTGCCTTTCACGAGTGGCAAGTCCACCGTCCCCTGCGCAATGCCCATCATCGGGCCGCCGAGGATGACCTGGTTCGCCCCGGGACGCACGCCCTGTCGCTCCAGAAGGTCTGCGACGTTCGTGCCGATCAACTCGATGAAGTTGCCTGCGTTCTCGATGCCGTCGCCCGTTATGGTCACGGCCCTCTCGATCAGCGGGCGGCGCAGGCGGATGGCGTCCCGGATCGCCAGCGTGGTGGCCACGTTATGCACGAGGCATGCAACGTCGGCGGGCAGTCCGCCTCCGCTGGGCACCTCTCGGCCGGTGATGGCGGTGATAAGCTGCTGTTCGGCGCCCTGCGGATAGCGAACGCTCAGCGGCGCCACGCGGATGTTCGGCTCGCCGCGCAGCGCCTGCTCAAAGGCTTCGATCGCGTCCGGCTTGTTGCGTTCGATGGCGACCCAGCCGGTCTCGCAGTCCACCACGCGCATTATGAGCTTGAGGCCGTCAATGATCTGATCGGTGCGCTCCAGCATCAGGCGGTGGTCCACGGTGACGTAGGGCTCGCACTCGGCGCCGTTGATAATAACGTCGCTGATTGGGCTGCCGGCCGGAGGGCTGAGCTTGACGTGGCTGGGGAAGGTGGCCCCGCCCAGCCCGACGACGCCGCACTCATGGACCAGCGAGCGCATCTGGGCTGCGTCCATGGATTCGACTCGCTGCGGTTGATTCAGCCCCTCGGCCCAGGCGCCCTCGCCGTCGCTCTCGATGATGACGGCCTCCACGAGAGCGCCGGTGACGCTGAAGATACGGGGTTCGACGGCCTTGACCACGCCGCTGAAGGGCGCGTGGACGTTGGCGCTTATGAAGCCCCGGGCCTCTCCCACGAGCTGGCCCTTCTTCACCTTGTCACCGCGCTGTACCACCGGCGTGGCCGACGCGCCGATGTGCTGCGCCATAAGGACGGCCACCTGTGCGGGCGGCGCCATGCGCGCCAGGGGCTTGCCGCTGGTGCGGGCCTTGAAATCGTCCTTTGGATGGACGCCGCCTCGGGGGAATCTTTTCGTGTCTGTCTGCGGAGTCATTTATCCTCTCTCTTGCTTCTCAGCGCGCGTCCGATCTGCCGGACGGCCTGGCGGAGGCGCTGCTCGTTCTCCACGAGGGCCATGCGCACGAAGCGGTCGCCCCCCTCGCCGAAGGCGGCGCCGGGCGCGACCGCCACCCCGGCTTCCTCCAGCAGCATGAAGGCGAAATCCACCGATCCCATCTCCAGGAAAGGCTCCGGCAGCGGCGCCCAGACGAACATGGCGCCTTTCGGTTTTTCGACCGGCCAGCCGATGCGCCCTAGCCCTTCGCACAGCACGTCGCGGCGCGACTCGTAAACGGCGGCCTGCCGGTGGGCATCGTCCATGCAGTCCCGCAGGGCAATGATACTGGCAATCTGGATCGGCATAAAGAGCCCGTAGTCGTAGTAGCCCTTTATCCGCGCCAGGCCGGAGACCACCTCCTCGTTCCCAACGCAGAAGCCGATCCGCCAGCCGGCCATGTTGAAGCTCTTGGACATGGAGGTGAACTCCACCCCCACTTCCTTCGCCCCCTCGGCCTGGAGGAAGCTGGGCGCCCGGTAGCCGTCGTAGGTGATCTGGCAGTAGGCGAAGTCATGGACGATGGGAATCTGCCGCTCCCGGGCGAACTGGACCGCCCGCTCGTAGAACTCCGGCTCGACCGTCAGCGTGGTCGGGTTATGGGGGTAGTTCAGGAGAGCGAACTTCGGTTTCTTCTCCATCCCGGCCACCATTTCATCCATGCGGTCGAACAGCTCCGGCCGGTTCGACAGGGGCAGTGTAACGGCCTGCCCGCCCGCCAGGGCTATGCTGTGCAGGTGCGGCGGGAAGGCCGGCGTGGGCACGATAGCCGTCTGGCCCGGCTCCACCATGACCAGGGACAGGTGCGAGAGGCCCTCTTTGCTCCCGATGGTGCAGACGACTTCCCGCTCCGGGTCAATCCGGACGCCGTACTGGCGATCGTACCAGCGGGCGACCTCCCGCTTCAGGCTGATCAGGCCGTCGGCGCTTACGCTGTAGCCGTGGGTGCGGGGGTCCTCGACTTTCTCGATCAGTTTGTCAATGATACGCCGGGGCGTCGGATCGTTCGGATTGCCCATGCCAAGGTCAATAATATCTTCCCCGGCGCGGCGCCGCGAGAGCTTGGCCGCGTTCAGCCGGCCAAAGACATACTCCGGCAGCTCTCCCATCCGAGCGGCAAATCTGATCCTCATCCTTCCCCCTGCTACAAATCCATTTCTATGTCGGCTTCGGCCCTGAGTTTGAGCAGCAGGGCCTGGATTCTCTGATTTGCCTTGCGCATGAGCAGCCGGCGCTTCAGCTCGTCGCGCACGGCCTCCAGGGGTGGAAGCTCCGTGGCAGAGGGGTGGCGCACCACCTGAAGTATGTGATACTTGTCTTTGAGCATAAACACCGGGCTCAGCTCACCCGGTTGTAGGTCCTTTACGTAAGGGAAGTATGGATGCGACGGTGGAATTGTCACCAGCGATGAGCCTGGAATCCAGGCGCCCGGCGCCGCCGAGTTCACCTGGCGCACCAGGTCGAAGTCAGCGCCTTCCTTCAATCTCTGGTAGAGGCGTTTAGCCTCCGCGAGCGAGTCCGCCGTCATCTCCTTGGCCACCACGCGCTCGCCGAACTCCGCCCCGAGGGCGGCCCCCAGCTCCTCCTCTGGGACTTTGATCTCGCCGGCCACCATTTTCCGCGCCAGCAGCGCGGCCCGCACGTCCTGGCGGCACACGCTTTCATCCACAAGCATCTGCTTGTAGCGCTCGGTGGTAATGCCGTTGCCGGCGAGAGACTTCTCGAATTCCTCCGGCGTCATGCCGCGCCGGGCGGCCTGCGCCTCGATGAGCTGCTCGCCGATCCTGTCCAACCGCGCGTCCACCTCCTCCGCAGTTATGGTTACGGCGCGCCTGCGGGCTTCCTGGGAAATGAGGAGTTTTTCAATGTACACCCAGATCATGGACGCCCCGAACCGCTCGATCAGTGCGTCGGCCATATCGGAGACGAGCAGGGGTTCGCCGTTGACGTACGCGCCCGCCTCCTTTCCCAGCAAGCGCCGCGCCCCTGGATCGGAGGACAGGTTCATCACAATCACCGCGTTACTGTACAGGTCCGCCAGCAGGTCGTAATGCTGCTCGTCGGCTTTCACGGCGAGCAGCTCCGCTCGCAGTTGATCCTTGATCTGCTCGAAGGGACGACCTGCTGCCGGGATGAACTCCAGGCGGCGCAGCAGGCTCCAGCCGTCGTCCAGCTTGCGCAGTTTTACCTCGTTCGGTTGCATGTTCGCCAGGGCCAGTCCCAGCTCTGAATCGGCGGGCACGGGTGGGATGCGGCCCTTATAGGGCGCGCTGCCCCGGTCGAGGCTGTAGCGCAGCACGGCCGTCGTCCACGAGTCCGGGTTCTCCTTGATCTGTTGGAGCAACTGCTCGGCGCGCTGCCGGCTTTCCACCACGACGTGAGCGGCGGAATAACGAGGGCCGCGTGTGCGGCGGAAGTACGCCGCCAGCGCATCCTCCCCCAGGTCCAAACGGGGCTGGAGAAGTTTTTCCGCCAGCGCTTTGAAACGGATTGAGGAGTCGGTGACGTTCGCCGCCAGCTTCTCTCGTAGGTCGTCCATCTTCCATCCGTACCCTTCGGCCATCTGCCGGAACTGCTCTTCACTGAGGCGGCTCTCCCGGTAGAGCTGGCGCATACCCAACTCGAGTTCCAGCCGTTTGCGTTCCTTTAGCTCCTTCTCGGTGACGGTGACGCCGCGGGCCTGCGCCTCCTGCTCGAGCAGGGCGCGATCAATCAGGCTCTCGGAGGCGGCCCTGCCCAGGGATTGCACCAGGGCGCTGCCGAATTCGTCGCGCTCGATCGGCTCGCCGTTGACGCGCGCCACTACCTGCGCCGACGCCCCGGCGCCGAGCGGCGCAACAAGCAGAAGGCATAAGGCGATCTTTTGGAATGTCATCCGATTATCACCACGCGCAGTCCTAAACCATTCCCGTGAAGCCGAGGAAAGCCATCGCCATCAGGCCCGTGCAGATAAGGGCGATCGGGACGCCCTGCAATGGCTCGGGCACGTCGGCGCGGGCCAGCCTCTCCCGGATTGCGCTCATCAGCAGCATGGCCATGGTGAAGCCCACTCCCGAGCAAACGCCCCACCACGAAGCCGCCACCAGCCCAGCGAGCAGGCTCAGGCTCTGCATCTGGGCCGAGGCGCCCGCGGTGTTCAGCAGGGCCACGCCCATCACGGCGCAGTTGGTGGTTATCAGGGGCAGGTAAATGCCCAGGGCATCGTAGAGTCTGGGCATCCTGGCCCGCATGAACAGCTCCACCAATTGCACCAGCGCCGCGATCACCAGGATGAACATCGGCGTCTTCAGCGGCAAAACCAGGTCATAAGGCACAAGGAGTGTCCGATACAGCAGGAACGTCGCGAAACTGGCCAGAAACATGACGAACGTGACGGCGGCGCCCATGCCCACGGCGCTCTTGATCTTCTGCGTCACCCCCATGAAGGGGCACAGCCCCAGGAACTTCGCCAGCACCACGTTGGATACGAAGATAGCGGCGAACGCTATGGTTAACAGTTGCGCTATGTCCATTACCGCCTCGCCTAGGTGGTTAATTTCCTACGCAGCCACTTGAACAACCCCATCAGCAGCCCGAGCACCAGGAATGCGCCCGGGGCCTGGACCAGTATCGCCGCTGGAACGTATCGGACCGGCCAGGACGTCGGCGTCCAGGGATAGCCCCAAATCGTCCCGCTGCCAAGCACCTCCCGCACGGTCGCCAGCAAGCAAATCGCCAGCGCGAAGCCCAACCCGGCGCCCAGCGCGTCGAGCAAGGACCTCACGATGCCGTTCTTGTAGGCAAAGGACTCGGCCCGGTAAAGTATGATGCAGTTCACCACAATCAGAGGTATGAATATGCCCAGGCTGGCGTTTATCTCCGGCGGAAGCTCGCCCTTGAAGATGATCTCCACCATGGTGACGAACGAACCGATGATCACGATGAAGCAGGGAATGCGCACTTGCGCCGGTATGAAGCGGCGCAGAACGGACACCAGGCAATTCGCGCAAGCCAGCACGGCGATCACGGCCATCCCCATGGCCACGGCGTTCTTCAGCGAGGCGCTGACCGCCAGCGTGGGGCACAGCCCGACGACCAGAACGAAAATGGCGTTCTGCGCGATCAGGCCCTTGCTGAACTCTTTACGAAGGGACGTTTCAGCCATCGCGGACTCCGGGCGTTCAACCCCTTGCAAAAAGAAACGTATACTATAGCGAATCCCCGCCCCCCTCTCAAGGCAGGTTGCCCGTTACCTGAGCGCCAGTCCGGCGAAGTTCACCGCCACCAGCAGCGGCCATAAAATCCAGCAGATAAGCGCCGGATACGTCATCTCCAGGCAGAACACCGCGAAGGCCCTGTCAATCACGTAGAGCAGCAGCGCCAGAAGCGGCAGCCCCAGGCCAAAAGCGAGCAGCGCCACCGCCAGAACGGGGCTCAGCGGCCAGTAAACGACTAACGTCGCCGCGGCCGCGGCCGGCACGAACACCCCCCCGCAAACGAGCATGGAGAGCGTTCTGCGCCGGCCGAAAGCCACGGCGGCCGCTCCCAGAAACGCCAGTGAGAGCACGTTGAGGTGGAGACAGAAAATGCCCAGCCCTCCCGCAGCAGTAACACGTGACTTGCGCCGCTATTCTAACGCGTTACTTCGGGCTGAAGAAAGGAACCGGCATGGCCGGCCTCCTCGAACGGACGCCGGATTTCCCGCTCTTCTACTCGCCGTAGACCCGGATGGTCTTTGTGGAGTAGATTCCCAGGATATTCTGCTCCTCGGAATCCACGTGATGAATCCTGGTGATCCCGGCCTCTTCCATGGCCGCCTTGATGGAAGCGTCGCCTTTGGAAAGGAAGAGGATGCCCTCGCAGGTGGCCTCGCCGACCTTGCTCATCCCCACTGAAGTGTCACCTACCGCCACCGCGCTCTTCGTATTCATGATCGGCGCAATGACCGCGCCCGACGGATACGTGCATCCGGTGAGCACGACGCCGACCAACAGCAAGGCTCCAACCGCCAATTTACGCAACATTTACGTCCCTCCCTCTTTGAACAAAGAAGAGCTTCTTGCACAGACAGCGAGAACGCTTCCCTCTTGCTTGCAATCTTAGGATTCCGGCGGCCGGAAAGCAAGTGTGAAAAATCTCCCATTCAGGGCCATGCCCGGGTCAGTCGTCGCACGCGACAGTTTGATTTGTCGTTGCGCCAGCCGTAATATGTCTCGCGCCACAGGGACGGTCATCGTGACAGAACCCCGGCCTTAACTGAAAATGCGGCTGAATCATGCGTATCGTCGTTTGCATAAAACACGTGCCCGACACCGCCGAGGTGCGCATTGACCAGGAGCGCGGCACATTGATCCGCGAGGGCGTGCCCGGCATTCTGAACCCCCTCGATGCGCACGCGGTGGAGGCGGCGGTGCGCCTGAAAGACGAACTCAGCGCCCGGACCACCGCACTCACCATGGGCCCCCCCCAGGCCGAAGAGGCCCTCCGGGAAGCCCTGGCCCACGGCTGCGATGAGGGCGTCCTGCTGACTGATCCGGCCTTCGCCGGCGCCGACACGTTGTCCACCTCGTACACCCTCGCCTGCGCCATCCGTCAAATGGGGGATGTGGACCTCGTGCTCTGCGGCAAGCAGGCCATTGACGGGGACACCGCACAGGTCGGCCCGGGCATCGCCGCCCACCTCGGCTGGCCCCAGCTCACCTACGCCCGGCGCATCACCTCGCTCGGCGGCGGAACAATTGAGGTCGAGCGTATGACGGATTACGGCAACGAAACCATACGAGCGAAGCTGCCGGCTGTCGTAACCGCGCTGAAGGACCTGAACGTCCCCCGCCTGCCATCGCTGGTCAGTCGCATGTCCGCGCGACGCGCTGAGATACAGCGCCGGGGGGCCGGCGACGTGGAGGGTGAAAGGAGCATGTTCGGGCTGGACGGTTCGCCTACCCACGTGGTCCGCGTTTTCACGCCTCCCCCACGGGGGGAGTGCGCCATTTTCGACGGCGAGCCCGAACAGGCCGCCGCCGACCTGGTCCGCGCGCTGAAGGAGAGAAGGATTATCTGATGGGCCTCCTGATAGAGCACGAGACATGCACCCTCTGCGGGCTGTGCGTGGAGAAGTGCCCGTACGGCGCGCTTCAACAGGTCGGCGGACGCATCCGCGTAACCGAGCAGTGCACCCTCTGCGGCGCTTGCGTGGAAGCATGTCCCGCCGCCGCCCTGTCCATCGAAGAGGGGGCCGCCGCAGCGCCCGAGAGCGGCGCATGGCGGGGCGTCTGGGTCTACGGGGAACATGACGACGGGCGCTTCCACCCCGTCGTATTCGAATTGATTGGAAAAGGAGCGCAGCTTGCCCGCGCGCTCAACTGCCCCCTGTCCGTTGCCACGGCCGGCGTGGCGTCCGGCCAGATGGTCTCTGAACTGACAGGGCTGCCCGTGCAGAGCCTCTACGTTGCCGAAAACAAGGCGCTCGGCCCTTACCGCGACGCTCCTCACGCGCGCGCCCTGGCGACGCTTGTGCAGCGGCATCGCCCCGAGGCGCTGCTCGCCGGCGCCACCGCGCGCGGCCGCTCCCTTATGCCGCGCGTTGCGGTGCTGTGCCGCACCGGGCTGACCGCCGACTGCACCGGGCTCGATATAGACGCCCAGACGGGCAACCTGCTGCAAACCCGGCCTGCCTTCGGCGGTAATATCATGGCCACCATCGAGACGCGGCGCCACCGCCCCCAGATGGCCACCGTGCGCCCCAGGGTCATGACGCCCCCCTCCAGGCGGGGGACGGCTGTCCCGGCCTTGCGGCGCGTGCCCGTGCCCGAACCGACGAGCGATCATCTGGTCCAGGTAATCTCCCGCGCAGTCCGGGAGGAAGAGCGCGTCCACCTGACGGAGGCGGACGTGCTGATTGCCGGCGGGCGTGGTCTGGGCGGGGCGGCTGGCTTCGAGCTGCTTCGGGAGCTGGCGGAGACCCTCGGCGGAGAGATCGGCGCGAGCCGCGCCGCCGTAGACGCCGGCTGGATCCCCTACGCCCACCAGGTGGGCCAGACGGGCAAGACCGTCCAGCCTGACCTCTACGTGGCCGTCGGCATCTCAGGGGCCCTGCAGCACCGAGCCGGCATGCAGTCCTCGGGGACTATCGTAGCCGTCAACACCGATCCCAACGCGCCCATCTTCCAGGTTGCCGACTACGGCGTGGTCGGCGACTACCGGGCCGTGCTGCCACAACTCATTCGGCGACTCCGTCAGGAGGAAAGGTGAACGAACTGCGCCCATATCCACTCGACGAGCCGGATCGCAACTACCGCGCCGTAAGCGGCGCCGACAATGTCCGGCAGGGATACGCCAAGTATCTGGAGGACGAGTCGCGGCTGGCGGCGGACGCAGTGGAGGCCATAGACTTCCCCACCAACCCGCGCCAGGTCGCCACCGCACTGCTGGACGCCCTCCGGGCCGGCGGCCGCGTCGCGGTGTCCGGCGGCCGCACCGGCATTACGGGCGCCGCCGTCCCCATCGGCGCCGAGCGGATAATATCGCTCGAGCTGCTGAAGTCCACGCCCCTGGTGAGGAAGCTCGACGACGGGCAGTGGGCCGTCCACGTGGGCGCGGGCCTCACCCTCCAGGAACTCGGCGACGCCCTGGCGCACGGGCTTTGCGAGTATCCCGACGGCAAACCCGAACAGGCGCTTTTCTACCCCGTTGACACCACGGAGACCACGGCGCAGCTCGGCGGAACCATCGCCACCAACGCCTCCGGAGCGCGCACCCTGTTTTACGGCCCAACGCGGCGCTGGGTCGAATGGCTGCGCATCGTCACGCCGGACGGCCGTCTCCTGGACCTGAGGCGCGGGCAGGTCGCCGCGCAGGACGGCGCGCTGCGCTACGCCCGCGCGGACGGCCGCGTCGCCCGGCTCGACATTTCCGACCTTCCCATGCCGCCGACCAAGCACACCGCCGGCTATTACCTGCGGCCGGGGATGGACGCCGTGGACCTGTTCGTGGGCAGCGAGGGCACGCTGGGCATTATCGTGGAGGCCGAGCTGCGGCTTGCGGAGCGGCCCGCCGGGCGGCTTTTCTTCACACAGTTCGCGCCCGGGCCGGATGCGGCCGCCGAGCTGTGCGCCGCCTGCAAGGAGCATCCGGATCTCACTCCCCTGGCGCTCGAGTACATGGGCCCGCGCGCGCTCGCGCTGCTGCGCAGCAAGGGCCGCCAGACGCCGGCCTACATGGAGGTCGCCCGGCTCCCCGCTGAGGCCGAGGCGGCGCTCTACACGGAACTTCCCTTCGAGGATGAGCCACAGCTCGACCGTATATACCAGGCTCTGCGGAACATCCTGGGCTCGCTGGGGCTGGAGGCGGAACATAGCTGGGCGGGGTTCTCCGAGAAAGACCTCCAGCAGATGAAACGGCTGCGACACGCCATCCCCGAGGCGATAAACACCATCATCGGGCAGCGAAAGGCGCAGGCGGCCGAACTGCACAAGGTCGGCACGGACATGGCGGTTCCCGACCGTCACCTGAAGCAGATGATGTCCATCTATCGGGAGCGCCTCCGGGAATCCGGCCTGGAGAACGTGACGTTCGGCCACATCGGCAATGGGCACCTGCACGTCAACATCCTGCCCCGCAGCGCCGAAGAGCTCGCGCAGGCCGAGCGGCTTTACCTGGAGTTCGCGCGGGAGGCCGTGCGGCTGGGGGGAAGCGTGGCCGCCGAGCACGGCATCGGCCGGATAAAGAAGCCGTTCCTCGCCGTCCAATACGCTCCGGAGCATATCGAGGCTATGCGCCGCATCAAACGTACGCTCGACCCGGCGGGCATCCTCAACCCGGGGGTGCTGTTCGACGACTGATTGAATCTGCGGGGCTTTCTGCTATAATGGAGCGTCTTAGCCCGGGGGCATGTAGAAAGGCTTCAATAGTCAGCAGACTGACAGGAGATTACAGAGATGTTCTACTTTCTCGACCCGACGTTCTTGCTCTTGATCCCGCCGATGCTGCTTGCGTTTTACGCCAGCGCGAAGGTGAAGTCCGCCTTCTCGGAATACTCGCAGGTCCGGAGCGCCTCCGGCATCACCGGGGCGGACGCGGCGCGCGGCGTCCTGCGCAGCGGCGGCGTGCAGAACGTCAGCATCGAGCGCACGTCGGGACACTTGAGCGACCATTACGACCCGCGCAAGCGCGTGCTGCGCCTCAGCGCGGACGTGCATGACTCCTCAAGCCTGGCGGCGCTCGGCGTGGCCGCCCACGAGGCCGGACACGCCCTGCAGGACGCCCGGGGTTACGTGCCGCTCAAGCTGAGGCAGGGAATCTGGCCGGTGGCCTCTTTCGGCAGTAACCTGGGGCCGATGCTGGCCTTCGTCGGCATTCTCATACTGGCTTTTGCGAAGGGCCAGCCCGAGTGGGCCATGACCCTGGCCAAGGCCGGCATCTTCCTTTTCGCGGGGGCCACGGTCTTCACCGTAATAACGATCCCCGTGGAGCTGAATGCCAGCAGAAGGGCGCTGTTGATGCTTGAGAGTTCCGGATACATCACTGAACGCGAAAGGCCGCACGTGAAGAAAGTGCTGGACGCCGCGGCGCTGACATACCTGGCGGCGGCGTTCATGTCCGTCATGATGCTGGTGCGACTCATTCTGCTGTTGACAATGGTGTCCCGCCGCGACTAGGAGGAAGGAACTTCATGGGAGCGACCATCACAGAGAAAATCCTGGCTGCGCACTGCGAGGGTCAGGACGTCACGCCCGGCGCCTACGTGATGGCGAAGGTGGATTTCTGTCTCGGCAACGACATCACCGCCCCCATCGCCATCGAGCAGTTCGAGAAGTCGGGCTTTGAGGAAGTCTTCGATCGGAGCCGCATCGCACTCGTTCCCGACCACTTTACGCCGAACAAAGACATCAAAACCGCAACTCTCTGCAAGCAACTGCGCCGGTTCGCCCGAAAGCATGACATCGAGCACTACTGGGAAGTGGGCCGGGTGGGCATCGAGCACGCGCTTCTGCCCGAACAGGGGCTCGTCGGACCGGGGGACTTGGTCGTTGGGGCGGACTCGCACACGTGCACCTACGGCGCGCTGGGCGCCGTGTCAACGGGGGTGGGTTCGACGGACCTGGCCGCGTGTTTCGCCACGGGGGAGGTGTGGCTGCGGAGCCCGGAGTCCATGAAGTTCACCTTCAGGGGCCGGCTGCCCCGCTGGGTCGGCGGCAAGGACTTGATCCTCTACACCATCGGCCGGATCGGCGTGGACGGGGCGCTCTACCGCGCCATGGAGTTCTGCGGCCCGGTCATCGAGACGCTCTCGATGGACGGGCGCCTGACGATGTGCAACATGGCGATCGAAGCGGGCGGGATGAGCGGCATCGTGCCGCCGGACGAAGTGACCAGGGACTACTGCGAGGGTCGCCTGAAACGAGAGGCCCGCTACCTAAGAAGCGACGAGGACGCCAAATATGTTGAAACTTACGACTGGGACGTCAGCGAGCTGAGCCCCCAGGTGGCGGCGCCGTTCCTGCCATCGAACGCCGCGCCGGTGGAGGAGTTCAAGGGAGTCGAGATTGACCAGGTGGTTATCGGCTCCTGCACGAACGGCCGCATCAGCGACCTGCGGGAGGCGGCGCGCATACTGGAGGGCCGGACGGCAGCCCCGTCGGTAAGAGTGATAGTGCTGCCGGCCACGCGGCGGATATACCGGCAGGCGTTGGACGAGGGGCTGATCGCCACGTTCATTGAGGCAGAAGCCGCCGTCTCGACCCCCACCTGCGGCCCCTGCCTGGGGGGGCACATGGGAGTGCTGGCCGCCGGCGAACGGGCTCTGACCACGACGAACCGCAACTTCCGAGGCCGAATGGGGCACCAGACCAGCGAGGTATACCTGTGCGGCCCGGCGGTAGCCGCGGCCAGCGCCGTAACGGGGCGAATTACGCATCCGGACGAACTTGAGGGCTAAAACGAGTAGTCGTGGGGTTCACAACCATGTCGCTCTACATAGGACTTGACGTCGGTTCTATCAGCGTAGACGTAGTTGTAATGAACGAGGACGGACACGTCCTCGATTCGCGTTACGTGCGTGTGCTGGGGCGGCCACATGCGGTCGCGCTCGAAGAGCTTGAAAATGCGCTCGATCGCTATCAGGCCGCCACGAAGTTGTGCGTGACCGGCAGCGGGGCGAAGACAATCTCCGAGCTGCTTGAGGCGCCGTTCGTCAACGAGATCATCGCGCACAGCAAGGCCACCGCGCATTTCCATCCCGAGGTGCGCACCATCATTGAGATAGGCGGCTCCGAGTCAAAGCTCATTCACCTCCAGCGAGACGCAAGCGGCGGCGTTCGCATCGCGGATTTTGCGATGAATCCCCCCTGCGCCGCCGGCACGGGCTCCTTCATCGACCAGCAGGCCAGCCGCTTGAAGGTGAGCATCGAGGAGTTCAGCCGGCTCGCGCTGAGAAGCGAGCATCCCCCCCGGGTGGCCGGGCGTTGCTCTGTGTTTGCGAAGAGTGACATGATCCACCTCCAGCAGCAGGGCGCGCCGGACTACGACATCATTGCGGGCCTGTGCTATGCGATGGCGCGAAACTTCAAAGCCAGCGTGGGCATGGGCAAGGAATTCATCTCGCCCATCGCGTTTCAGGGCGGCGTGGCCGCCAACGCGGGAATAATCCGCGCCTTCAAGGACGTGCTCAACCTTCAAGAGAATGAGCTGGTCATTCCCGAACACTTCAACTGCATGGGCGCCATCGGGGCCGTGCTGCACGTGCTTGAGGACGGGCGCGACTGTTCACTCAAAAGCCTGGCGCCGCTGCGCCGGTATGTCACCCAGCCCCACGTGGACTCCGAACGGCTGCCCAGGCTGCAAGACGACGGCTACCAGACCGATATCTCGACTTACCCCATGCCTGAAACCGAGGAGAAGATAGACGCTTACATCGGAGTCGACGTCGGTTCTATCAGCACGAACGTGGTCGCACTGGACGCCGAAGGCCACGTGCTCGCCCGACGCTACCTTATGACGGAGGGCCGGCCGATCGAGGCGGTCAAGAAGGGGCTCTACGAGGTGGGTCGCCAGATAGGGGATCGCGTCACTGTGCGCGGCTGCGCCACAACGGGCAGCGGACGCTACCTGACCGGAGCCTTCATAGGCGCCGACATCATCAAGAACGAGATAACGACTCACGCGCGAGCCGCAGTGGCCATCAACCCGCGGGTGGATACGATATTCGAAATCGGAGGCCAGGACGCCAAATACATATCCCTGGAGAACGGCGCCGTTGTGGATTTCGCCATGAACAAGGTCTGCGCGGCGGGCACCGGTTCCTTCCTGGAGGAGCAGGCGGAACGGCTCGACCTGAAGATCGAAGAGGAGTTCGGCGCCGAGGCGCTCTCCAGCGCCGCCCCCTGCCAGCTCGGAGAGCGATGCACCGTCTTCATGGAAAGCGACCTGAACTTCCACCAGCAGCGAGGGATGCCCCGGGACGACCTGGTGGCCGGCCTCTGCTACTCCATCGTCTACAACTACCTGAACCGCGTGGTCGAGGACCGCAAAGTCGGCGACGTCATATTCTTCCAGGGCGGTGTGGCTTTCAACCGGGGGGTGAAGGCGGCCTTCGAGGCCGTTCTGGGCAGGAAGGTCCTCGTGCCCCCCCAGCAGGACATCCTGGGCGCCATCGGGGCCGCGTTGATCGCGCGGGAAGAGCGCGACGGCGAGTCGGACTTCCGGGGTTTCGACCTGCGCTCGGTCAGCTACGAACTGGAAACGTTCGAATGCCACGGCTGCTCGAACCGCTGCGAAATCCACAAAGTCTCCATAGAAGGGCGCGCGCCGCTGTATTACGGCAGCCGCTGCGGCAAGTACGATGAGGCGAAAGAGGACAAAAAGGGCCTGCGCCTGCCCGACCTTTTCGCCGAACGCCGCCAGGCGCTGCTGGGAACTTATCCCGACCGGGACCCGGAGGAGCCGCTCGGCGTGAAGGTGGGCATCCCGCGGGTGATGACCTTCTTCGACTTGTATCCGTTCTGGAAGGCGTTCTTCACGGAAATCGGCTGCCAGGTCGTCCTGTCCGAACCTACCAACAGGGAGACGGTCAACACGGGCGCCGGCCTGATGACCACGGAAACCTGCCTGCCGATCATAACGTCACACGGCCACGTGGCCCGGATGCTGGAGTCGGACGTTGATTATGTATTCGTCCCCAGCGTGATCAACCTTGAACAGGAGGCCCGCGGCTCGGTCAACTCTTACACGTGTCCCCTGGCGCAGGGGCTGCCTTACCTGCTGGAGAGCGCCCTTCAGATAAATCCCGACGGCCCGGAGTTGCTTGCGCCCATCTTCCACTTCGCGGAGGGCCGCTGCGCCGTCGGCAAGGACCTGAAGAAACTCGCCCGCCGTATCGGCGCGCCGGCGGGGCGCGTGGAGCGCGCCACCCGCGCAGCCTGGCGGGCATTGGACGAGTTCCGGGGTGCCCTGCGGGAGCGCGGGCACCAAATCCTGGAAGGGCTGGCGGATGACGAACCGGCGGTGGTGGTTATCAGCCGGCCTTACAACGGGTGCGACCCCGGCATAAACCTGGCTATCCCGGAGAAGCTGAAGGACCTCGGTGTGCTGGCAATCCCGCTGGATTTCCTGCCACTCGATCTGGAAGCGCTGGCAGATCAGTTTCCTCACATGTACTGGAAATACGGCCAGAAAATCCTGGCCGGGGCGAAGTACATAGCCGGGCGCTCGAACCTGCACGCGCTTTACATCACGAACTTCCGCTGCGGGCCCGATTCGTTCATCTCGAAGTTCTTCAGCCGCCTTCTGGGCAGGCCTTACCTGACAATCGAAGTGGATCAACACAGCGCGGACGTGGGAGCCATCACGCGGTGCGAGGCGTTCATTGACGGCTTCAAGAGCATTCAGTCGGCCCGGCGGGGCAAAGCCCACGGCGAAGACCTGTTCTTCGACCTGCATAAGAGCCCTCGTCCCCTCAAGATATACATCCCTCACATGCTCGACCACGGCATACTGATGGCCGCTGTGATGCGCAGCAACGGCATAGACGCGGAGCCGCTGCCCATCTCGGACAATGAGAGCCTGGAGCTGGGCCGGCAGTTCACCACAGGCAAGGAATGCTACCCCTGCATACTGACGACCGGGGACATCGTGAAAAAGACGCGCGACCCCGACTTCGACCCCGACCGGGCCGCCTTCTTCATGCCTCAGGCCAACGGCCCCTGCCGGTTCGGCCAGTATCACAAGTTCCACCGCATGGTGTTGGACGAGCTGGGTTACGAGCAGGTCCCCATGGTCGTGCTGGACCAGACCACGCAGTTCTCCAAACACATCAAGGCCTTCGGGCCCGACGCCTACCGCAAGTCGTGGGACCTGCTGGTAATCGTGGATTACATGCAGAAACTGGTTCGCCAGAAGCGCCCCTATGAACTAAACGAGGGCGAGACCGACAGCGTCTACAGCCAGTGCATGGAGGAACTGGTCGCAGTGGTTGAGAGCAAGGGAGATTATTTCGCCAAGGCCCGAGAGATTCGCCGCCGCCTGCAGGCCGTCCCCACCGCCCAGACGAACGGCCGGCCTATTATCGGCGTCGTGGGGGAGATATACGTGCGAAGCAACGATTTCGCCAACAACTTCCTGGTGCGAAAGCTGGAGGCGCTGGGCGCCCAGGTCGTCGTCCCTACCTTACAGGAATGGGTCAACTACATCGCACACGAAAGGCGCCAGATTGACCTCAAGAACGGGGCTCTGCTCCGCCTGGGCAAGGAATGGCTTGTCGAACTGGTCGCCCGATGGGACGAAGGGCGCGCCGCCCGCGCCTTTAGCGGAGCAATAGACTGTATGCCACGGGAAAGTCCAGTCTCTGAAGTGATAAAGCTCGGGGCCGAATACCTCGATCCTACCGTTAAGGGGGAGGCCATTCTAAGCATAGGCCGCGCCGTCGAATACGCTCATCACGGCCTGAACGGCATCGTAAACGTCACGCCGTTCGGATGCATGCCAGGCGCCCTGGTCGACGGGCTCTTGGAGAAGTTCCGCAGGGACTACGGCGCAATGCCATCCCTGAAGCTGGCCTTCGACGGCACGGAGCAGACCGCCGAGGAAACCCTGCTGGAAGCTTTCGTGCACCAGGCCCAACAGCACATGGAATCTCAGCGGGGAAAAGGACGGGCCGCCACACTCGATAAGGATAGACCATGAAAGGGAAATGCTGGAAATTCGGCGACGACGTAAATACCGATGAGATCATACCCGCCCGCTACCTGAACGTGACGGACGCGGCCGAGCTCGGCGCACATTGCATGGAGGGCGTCGCCCCGGAGTTCGCGGCCACCGCGCGCGCGGGCGACATCATCGTGGCGGACAAGAACTTCGGCTGCGGCTCCTCCCGGGAGCACGCCCCGATAGCGATCAAGGCGGCCGGCATTCAGTGCGTGGTGGCTAAGTCCTTCGCCCGGATATTCTTCCGCAACGCCATAAACATCGGCCTTCCCATCGTCGAATGCCCCGAGGCGGCAGGCGACGCCGCCACCGGAGACCTGCTGGAAGTCGCTCTGGCGCAAGGCGCCATCACCAACCGGACGAAGGGAAAGCGTTACAGCTTCCCGCCTTTCTCATCGGCCCTCCAGGCCATCATCAACGCCGGTGGGCTGCTTCCCTACACCAGGCGGCGCCGCGGCGCTTAAGCCTCAGATGGAAAGAGGGATTGCTCCGTTGCGAAACGTCCGTTTCAGCGCTGGTCTGTCCGCTCGCCTGCTGGCGGTCCTCGCTTGCTTGCTCCTTGCAGGTTGCGCCCTGGAGGACAGGTATGTCTTCCAGCCGACTCGCACTGCCCCGTTTGGTTGGGCTCCGCCCGATCAACTGGCGCAAGAGCGCACCTTTCGCACTGAAGACGGTTTGCTGGTCCAGGTGGCTTCCATCCCGGGGATTGACGCGTGCGTCACCTCGGTTTCCAGCCCCACATGCTGCCGTCCGCCGGCAGCATTTCCCAGACTTGCATGCCCGCTTCTGAGATCCGCCGGTATTCTGCGTCGCTGAGCCGCACGTCCAGCGCTCCCAGATTGTCCTGCCACTGGCCCCACTTGCTGATCCCCACGATGGGGGCGACCATCCCCTCGGTCTGCAGCAGCCAGGCCAGCGCGGCCTGGGAGCTGGTGCAGCCAATCTCGTCGGCCACCGCGTCCACTACGGCCGCCGCCTCTCTTGCCTTGGTGAAAACCGGCTCGTCAAACAGCACGTTCTTATTGCGAATCCCGGCCCGCTGCTCGGAGCCTCGGCTGAAACGGCCCGTCAGCAAGCCCTGTGCCAGCGACGAGTAAGAGGTCACTGCGATGCCGTTCTCCCGGCAGAATGGCAGGATGTCGTCTTCGATCTGCCGCCAGAGCACGTTGTATGGCGCCTGCAGGCAGACCACGCCGTATTCGGCGGCCACTTCCATCTCCTGCAGGTTGAAATTGCTGACCCCAATCTGCCGGGCCTTTTCCTTCTGTTTCATCTCGGACATCTTGTCCATAAAGGCCCGCAGGTCACCCCTCGGCCACGGCCAATGCACAAGGTAGAGGTCCACGTAATCGGTGCGGAGCCGCCTCAGGGCGGCGTCCAGTTGTCCTTCAAGGCGCGGCGGGGGACATTGCATGACTTTGGTGGCGATAACGGCGCGCTCGCGCCGGTCATCCTGGGCCAGCGCTTTGCCGAGAAGCGCTTCGGCGCGCCCCTTTCCATATCCATGGGCGGTGTCGAAGAAGTTGCAGCCGCTGTCCTGTGCGCGCCGGATCAGATCAATGCTCGTCTTGTCGTTCTCAGGACCCCAGCCCTCCTGTCCCGCCATGTTCCACGTTCCCAGGCAGAGCCGGGACACCTGTAGGTCCGAGTCACCGAGTTGCAGGTAATCCATCGGAAGCCCTTTCGAATTGAAAACAATGAGTAATTAATGCGGTTTGCAGATGCCGGCCGCGATAGATTTCACGCCGGCCGGCGACCTCAGGCGCCGTCGCCCAGCGGCTTCACTTCACGCCAGCAGGCGCGTTCGGCCTCGCCCCACAGCAGCTCCAAATCATAGAGCTCCCGCGCCTGCGGGCTAAAAAGATGCACGACCGCGTCGCCAAGGTCAATCAGAACCCATCCTGCTTCCGCCTCCCCCTCGACACCGAGCGGGAGCTGGCCCAGCCCCTTGAGGCGCTGCAGTATGTCCTCGGCGATCGCGTTGATCTGCCTCTTGTTGCGCCCCGTGGCGATTACGAAGTAATCGGTGAAGAAAGCGAGCGGCCCAACGTTGAGCACAACGATCTGTTCCGCCTTGCGTTCGTCGGCCACGTGGGCGCAAGTGCACGCAACGGCCTCTGCGCTGAAGCTCACAGGCGCCTCACCTTCCACACCAGGGGGAGAGCAAAGGGGAAAGACAAACGGCAAATATCCAACATCGAGCGCTCAATGTCCAATGTCGAAGGGCAAAGGGAGCGGAATTCGGCAACATTGGACACTGAGAATGGAGAGTTCGACATTCGATATTGAGTTCTTCAGACGTCTTCCATGCCGAGTTCTTCACGGATGGTGGCGGTGCCTTTGAGGCCGGGTTTCAGATTCAGCGCCTTGGCGAAGATCGTGCGCGCGGCGTCTTCTTCTCCCTCTCGGCAGTGGACTTCCGCGATTTTCTTCAGGATGAAGGCCTTCTCGCTCTTGTCCAGGCCGAACCCCAGGATGCGCTGGTAACAGGCGATCTCCTCCTGAGCGTCCCTGGCTTCCCGGGGCAACTTACGGCTGTAGAGCTTCTTGATGCGCGCCTCGACCTCTTCGAAGAAATATCGCTCCCGGGGGGGGTCCTTCTCCCTCTCGTAGAGTTCTTCATAGAGTTCGGCCGCCTCTCGGAACCGCTCGACGCGCTCCATCTGTTCGGCCAGCAGGAAGATACAATCCAGGTAATCCTTGACGTCCAGATAGTCCGCGAGGTTGAAATCTTTGTTCTGCCTCAGTTCGTCATACACCCGCAGCGCGCTCTGGCCATCCGCGCCCAGCAAGTCAGATAATATCTGCTCAGCATATTCCTGGAAGGTGCGCACCTCGTTGCGGCGCACCTCCTCCTCCACCGCCGGGCTGGACTGCATCAACACATCATAGCGAGCGCGTTCGCGCTCGTTGCTCAGCACGCGATAGGCGGCGATGATTTCCTTGAGCTTCTTGGCGAACCGCACGTCCTGATCCCGGTGCGCATCGGGATGATATTTCTTCGCCAGCCTGCGGAACGCCTTCTTGATCTCCGGCTGGGACGCATCGCGATTGATGTCGAGAACGTCATAGTACGTCATTTTTAGTGATTCGGTCATGACTGGCTGTTCGGCTTTCCATCTGATGAAGAAACTGGTTTTGAGGGGCTGTAAGCCATCAGAAGGGCGTCCCCCCAAGGCAATCCACGCTTCCACCTTCCCAAACTACGTTAGTGGCCCGCAGCGGCAAAAAGTTCACAAATTCGTACCCCTGCCTTTTCTCTTCGAACCTGGCCAACCCACCGGGCTAACCCCCGCCCCTTTGGCCACAATATCCGCGCCCATACCCTCCGCTGACCCATCCGCCTTCCCGTCCCTGCGACATGTCTGGCCGATATGCCTAAGAACCTACACGGAAGAGCAGCGCCTCGACGGGCTCCCCCGACACTTCTTCACTCATACCATCATACCAAATCGCCGTCGCCACGTCAATAGCTAAAACCCGCTGGCAACATGCTGTGAGCAACCCCAAACCCAACCACGACCTCTCCGATCCTCCATGGTCCCGCTACCGCGTATGACGGAAAAGAACAGCGAACACAACGGTATGGACTGAATGGATTCCATCTTTCCATGTAGTCGGCCTTCGATTCCCAACGGGCGCGGGCTTACAATGATCGCGCAGTGAAAAGCGCCTGCAATGTGTGATGGGGGAGTCGCAATGAATGATCTTCTGATACCGGCGGTTATGCTCATCCTGGGCGAAGAGTGCCTCTTGCTTGACCTTGGTAACAGGGTTTTCGGCTCGTATGCGCGAACGCCGCTGGCCGCACTTTCTCGAATAGCGCTCGCGCTTCTGGCGTGCGCAGCCCTCGCTATCCCGTTCATCATGGGCCTGGCGCAGCCCGGCGTGAAAGGCTGGTTTCTCGCATCATGCGTGGCCAGCCTTGCCGCAGTCGTCTGCGTTTGCCCGTCGTCGGCCCCCTGCTTGTGCCCTCAAGATACGGCCGGTTTCCAGACAAGGGATGGTTCCAGTTTGGGGACACGGCAATGTATGTGACCCCGGGGATTGGATACCACGGAGCCGTCCTGCCCAAACGAGGCATAGTCACAGAGCTGACCATCAGGAGGGCAAGCGCAGCGGACGGGCTACCGCAGGGCGCCAGTCCGGACTTACGAAGCGCCGATTGACAAAGGGGCTGCGAGCGCGGACAATCTGCGGCGTCACGTAACTTTAACCCATCGAATAGGGAGGGTCGAACATGCGCGCCAAGGACGTCATGGAGCATTTTCAAAGTGTGGGCCATTGGGTGGACTGGAGCAATACCTGCGACCAGTTCCTGCACGGCGATCCCGACCTGGAGCTGACCGGCATAGCCACCGCCTGGATCCCTACCGAAAGGGTTATCCGAAAGGCCGCGGCCAGTGGGGCTAATCTGTTCATAACGCACGAGCCTATGCAGATAAACTTCTACGACAAAGAGGGGTCCACCCGGCAGATCATGCAGGCCAAACGAGAGCTGCTGGACGAACTCGGAATGACCGTCATGCGCTGCCACGACACCTGGGACCGTATGCCGGAGGTGGGCATCCCGGACGCCTGGGCCGCGCACCTGGGATTTGAGATGGAGCCGCGGCCGGTCGAGTCCTTCTACCGGATTTGCCTGCTGGGGAAGATGAGCGCCCGGCAAGCCGCGCGGCAAGTGCTGGAGCGCGTCCGTGACCTGGGCCAGGACACCGTGCTCATCTTCGGGGACCAGGATAAAGAGGTCTCGCGGATGGCCGTGGGGACAGGCGCCATCACCATTCTGCCCAGGATGCAGGCGCTGGGCGCGGACCTGCTGCTGGCCACGGACGACGGCATTGATTCATGGGCGCGCCTGCTCTGGGCCGCCGAAGTTGACATCCCCGTGCTAATCGTCAATCACTGCACCGCCGAGAAGCCCGGCATGATAGCCATGGCGGGCTACCTGGCGGAGCGGTTCCCGGGGCTGCCCGTCCAGTTCATTGACAACCCCGAGTACCCCTGGAAGTCGGTGCGCTAAGACGGAATTGCGAATTGTGGGCGGCGCCCGCCGAGCCGGAATACGCGGGGGTGGCGCTTGCAGCGATGTCCCGCGGGCTGTACCATGCTAATTCCACCCGTCTTTCCTGGGAGGCCGGATCGTGAGAACCAGGGCTATCGCACTGAGCGGCTTGATCGCTTTGGGCTTGTTGTGCGGCTGCTCGACACTCAGCGCCGAGCAGCGGGCCGCAGCGCAGAGGGACAGGGAGCAGGTTGCGGCGGTGGTTCACGAATTCTGCGCTCTGATACAGGAGAAAAGCGCTTCTGGTCTGCGCGATCTTCTTGTCCCGTCCATGCCCGGGGGCCGAGCCGAGACATTTGAGTTCCAACTGACGGCAAGCAGCTGGCTTATGTGCTACTCCGGCCTGAAGCCCGATGTCGAGGCCGCCGTTGCGAAGGTGGGAATTGGCGCCATGCGGGACGGGCGCGCGCGGCTGGTCATACGGGCGACTAACTACCGTGGCCAGCGCGTCCGCATTCCAATCACTGCGCTCAGGGAACGGGATAAGTGGTGGATCGCCGATTTCGAGATGACGCCGGCGCTGCCCGGGGACAGGCTCGATCCCCCGGAAGAGGTCCGCAGGCAACTGCGCGAGCAGACGATACCAGTGATAACATCAATGAAACAGGGCCACATGGCGGACGTCTACTATATGCTCCCGGACAAGGCCAGGTGCAGGTATCGCCCGCCGAAGGCCGGATTCTTCACGCGCATGCTTGAGAGACCCAAGTCTATGCCGATCTACAGCGACCTGGTGATAATGTCCAAGATGGATATCATGTCCTGGCCGGACACCTCATTGCCCCTGGATGTCCGGTATCTTTCGCCCGGTTTGATTGCCGTCTGCTACCAGTTGCCATATAGATGGGCTCCCACCGAGCAAAGCGGTCCGGAGATGCTGGACATGAAAGTGCTTTTCTTGCGGCAAGATGGTCTCTGGAGCCTGGACACGATTCGGCTCTCCGCGAAGCCCATTCCGTATAGCTGACAGATCATGCCATCTCCAGCCGAGCACATAGCCGTCGGCCGTGTCCTGGAAGTAAGCCCCCCGGAAGCCCCGCAAGAATTGCTGGAGTTCCTCAGTTCCCGGTTCATAAACGAGTCCAAGACCTCACTGCGCCGTTCCATCGCCGGGGGGGAAGTCCGCGTGAATGGCCGGGCCATGCCTCCCTCCCACCTGATGCAGGCGGGGGATCGAGTTCGCGTGCCGGACGAGCTTGACGCCGCCCCCCCGCCGGCCCACGAGTTGGACTTGACGGTTCTTTTCGAGGACGCCGAGCACCTGTGCATCGACAAGCCACCGCATTATCCCGTGCTGCCGGGCCGCCTGGGCCAGAAGGCGCAGCTATTTCACTCGCTGACGGCCCACGTGAATCGGTATGCCCCTCCGGGGGGGCCGTACTGCCGGCCCCATGTGGTGCACAGGCTGGACACCCAGACCTCCGGCGTCCTCCTGGTGGCGAAGAACGTGGCCGCCGGCCGTGCGCTCAGCGAGCAGTTCCAGCGCCGGCAGACCGAGAAGACCTATCTGGCAATAGTGGAAGGGGTGTTCCCGGACGAACACGTGAGCGTGGAGCTTCCAATCAAGCGCAAATCCGGCAGCGTCGTGGAGATGAATGCCCATCCGAACGAGGGCAAGGCGGCAGTCACGCAGCTATGGGTCGAAAAACGCTTCGGGCATTTTACCCTCATGCGAGCCCGGCCCCACACGGGCAGGCAACACCAGATACGAATTCACCTGGCGGCCACGGGCTACCCGCTGGCCGTGGACCACCTCTATGGACGGCGCTGCCGGCTCGACGGCGCGCAGCTGAACGCGATTGTCGGCGGCCGCGCGCGCGCAAAGCACGGGCCAGCGCTGGACAGGTGCCCCCTCCACGCCGCCTCTATTCGCTATGCCCATCCGGCCACAGGGGAGCCCATGAGCCAGGAAGCTCCGCTGCCGGAGGACTTGCGAAGGTTCGTGAATCTGCTGGAACATGAGGATCCGGCGTAAGTTCGCTGCGCGCGGGCTTGCAGAGCCGGCGAATTTGGCTTATCTTCCTGTGCGGTTGACGTATCTGTCCGCGCGCAAATTGTCCCAGAAAAGGGAGCGGCGGCCATAGCCTCGCGACAACCAGTTCTAATCATGATCCAGGGACCCGATCCGGGCGCCGTTTACAATCTGCCCGACAACCGGGTCACCGCCGTGGGGCGTTCGTCTCGCAACAGCGTACGGGTGCTCGACCCCTCCGTGAGCCGACAGCACTGCGAGATCGCCTGCGTGGACGGCGAGTGGACAATCCGCGATCTGGACAGCAAGGAAGGCACGCTTGTCAACTCTGAACCCGTCAGCGGCAGACGAATACTCACGCCCGGCGATATCATTCGTCTCACCTCGGTGGTGTTCCGTTTCGATACGGTCCACGAGCTTCCCAGGGATTCCGGGGCGATGGTCGCCATCCGGGAGGCCGAACTCGACCGCAAACTGAGCAGCCCCAGAAAGCCCGGCGGCAGCCTGGAGGATATCGTCGCCTCCAACCAGCAGACAGTCGCAGACGGCCGGCAGGAGGCGGAGTCCGCCCCGGCCCGCAAGCCCGACGCGTTGCTGCTCGCCGTTGTGGTCGTCGTCGTCGCCGCGGCTACCATCGGACTCCTCGTCATCGCTCACAGCGCCAGCTACCAGCGCGATCAGAAGGCCGGTAAGGCCATAGAGGACGTCTTGAGCCGAGTGCTCCTCGCCGAAAGGCGCGGCAACTACGCTGCGGCGCTGGAAGCATATGACGAACTGGACGCCCGGCCCCTCCCCAAAGCGGCCGCCCGGATCATACAGGACAACAGGAGCTACACCGTGAAACTGGCCGGAGCCGCCTTTGAAACGGTGGCGTCCCGGGCGGAACTCCTCCTGGACGACGGTGACCCGCGGGGAGCGATTGAGCTGTACCGCACGGTGCAAGATCGCATCGGTTTGGCCGAGCTGTCCAGGCGTGCGAACGCCAGAATCTCAGAAATCAAATCCACAAACAGAGAGGAATAGGCGAGTTGCCCACCATGAGGGACACTTTGAGCACAAATGAAGCAAGGCTCGCGGAGATTTCTGCCCTGGGCCAGGTCTCAGCGCCCCTGGCAGGCAATAGATGGCGCCTCAGCCCTGAGGGCCAGCCGACACTGCTGCCCGGCGTGGGCGGCATCACCTATAATTGCAAGGTGGGCGACAGCGCGCTGGAGTGGGCCGTCGATCACGTAGAGCCGGGGGTCTCGCTCAAGAACGAGGACGAGAAAAAGAACACGGCCCTCAACACACTGGCCTGCGTGGGGAACCGGGGGTGGGTGGTCTCCGGCGACGCCAAAGGCGATGAAGGTCTTGTCACCGGAAAGCACGGCGGCGTCGAACACGTCATCATGGACTTCCCCGACGAGACGCTGCGCAAGCTGGTGATCGGTGACAAGATTCAAATCCGCACCCGGGGCCTGGGCCTGAAACTGATCGACATGCCCCGGATCAAAGTGATGAACCTGGACCCCGCGCTGCTGGAGAAAATGGCCCCCGAGCGCCGGGGCGAGATTCTCCTGGTGAAAGTGGCCCACCGCATCCCCGCCGCTCTGATGGGCAGCGGTCTGGGCCGCGCCCACGTCTTCACCGGGGACTACGACATGCAACTGAGCCAACCGATCATTGAAGAATACAATCTGGAGCAACTGCGCCTGGGAGACCTGGTGGCCGTTGACGACGCGGACAATACGTACGGCCGCGCCTATCAGCCTGGCGCAATCAGCATCGGCGTAGTGGTCCACTGCCGATGCACACAGGCGGGACACGGGCCCGGGCTCACGTCCCTGATGAGCAGCCGGGAAGGCAAGATCGAGCCGGTCGTGGACCCCGCCGCCAATATCGCGGACCTCCTTCTGATAGGGCGCAAGCGCGCTACTTGAGCGCCGGGTGAAAAATGGAGCCGACGGAGCTGAGCAA
The DNA here is from genome assembly GCA_021161675.1 of Planctomycetota bacterium. Classification (GTDB taxonomy): domain Bacteria; phylum Planctomycetota; class Brocadiia; order SM23-32; family SM23-32; genus JAGHAF01. The sequence goes on from JAGHAF010000096.1 coordinate 60,642, forward strand.
ATTCACCCTCCTGCAAAAGATGGGCAAGGGCGGTGTGGGAACCGTATACCGCGCCAGGGATAACGACACCGGGCGGATCGTTGCCCTGAAGACCTTCACACCCGATCAGGATCGCCCCCCGCAGCGTATCCGCAGGCTGCGCGATCGCGAGGTGAAGATGCTGGCGAGCATCCGCCATCCGAATGTGATCCGTTATTTCGAATCCGGACAGTATCGCGACTGCTTCTACTACACCATGGAGTTCGTCGAGGACAGCCTCCTGAAGTTGCAACGCAGCAACAAGCCGTTGTCCCTGCTGGACAAGGTGCACATCCTGCGTCAGAGCGCCGACGCCCTCGTGGAAATCCACCAGAAGGGCGTGATCCATCGGGACGTGAAACCCGGCAACATCCTCCTCGACAGGGACCCGAACGGCGCCTTTCACGTGAAGCTGACGGACCTGGGCATCGCGAAGGACGTGAGCGAGTCGGACATCGTCCGCGAGGGGGCCAATCACCAGGTGCCCGGCACCGCCAAATACCTATCTCCAGAGCAGATCACGCACGTCGCTCTGGACGGGCGAAGCGACGTCTTCAGCCTCGGCATCGTAGCCTACCAGTTGCTCACCGGCGCCAAGCCCTTCAACGCCGAGGCGCCCGGCGGCTACCTGACAGCAAACCTCGAGCAAGAAGCGACACCACTGGATCATATCAGCGAAGACCTGCCGGCCTGGCTCTGCCGAATGCTTGAGAAAATGATGGCCAAGGACCGCCAGGAACGCTATGACTCCGAAACACTGGCGCGCGACCTCGCCCTGGCGGAGCAGCATCTCATCCGTGGGACCCCCCTGGTGGAGGAGGCCAATTCCCTGTCCATCTTCTACCGGCCGAGCGGCCAGCAAGAACCTGTCCGCAAACGCCGGTTTGGCCGGATCGCCGCATCTACGTGGATTACGGCCCTGGCCGTCCTCATCGCAGGGGGCATGGCCGCGGACCTGCTGTGGCCAGGGGCGTCCGCCGGACCGCACGCGGACTTGAAGCGGGCGCGCAGGCTCGCCAACGGGGGGGCGCCCTGGTACGCCCTGGCCCTCCTGCGCGATCTTCCTACCGACAAGATGGACCCACCAGACGCCGCCGCCGTCCGGCGCCTCTCTCTCAGCTCCCAGGACACGCTCGGCAGCGCCAGCTACCGCTGCGCCATCTACATGCTGGAGCAGGACCGTCGCCCCGAGGCCGAAGTGCTGCTGCGCCAGATGGAGGACATGTTCCCGCAGTCGTCGTGGACGGACAGGCTGAGACACGAGCTGGAGGCCCGCTAGCCCGGGTTAGGGCCGATGTCGCTTTTCCAAGAACCACCGGACGAAAACGCACTGCACGCCGCCGGAGATGCGCCGCTTGCCCTTCGGATGCGTCCGCGCACGCTCGAAGAATTCGTGGGGCAGGACCACTTCCTCGGCCAGGAACGGCTCCTGTGGCGCATGATCCGGGCCGATCGGCTCGCCTCACTCATCTTCTACGGCCCGCCCGGCACCGGGAAGACCTCCCTGGCGCACATCATAGCCGGCCGCACGGAGGCGCACTTCGACCCCGTCAACGCCACCACCTCCAACGTCTCCGAATTGCGCGACCTCATAACCCGGGCGGCCGAACGCAAGCGACGGGCCGGCCGGCGCACCGTGCTTTTCATCGATGAGCTGCACCGCTTCAACCGCGCCCAGCAGGACGTGCTGCTGCCCGACGTCGAAAAGGGCACGGTCATCCTCATCGGCGCCACCACGCACAACCCCTTCCACTCGATCAACTCCCCCCTGCTGTCTCGTTCGCAGATATTCCAGTTCAAACCGCTGGACAAGAACCAAATATGCGCCCTGCTCAGGCGCGCGCTCAGCGACGAAGAGCGGGGCCTGGGGGCCGTGCCGGTCGACATGGAAGAGGAAGCGCTTGACTTCCTGGCCGAGATCAGCGACGGCGACGCCCGCCGCGCGCTCAGCGCACTGGAGGTGGGCACGCTCAGCGCCGAGCCGGGGCCCAACGGCCGCATCCACTTCGACCTCCATCTGGCCCAGGACTCCATACAACAGAAGGCCATCCTCTACGATCGCGATGAAGATGAGCACTACGACACGATCAGCGCGTTCATCAAGAGCATGAGGGGCAGCGACCCGGACGCCGCGCTCTACTGGATGGCGAAGATGCTGGAAGGCGGGGAGGATCCCGGCTTCGTGGCCCGGCGGATCGTAATCTGCGCCGCGGAGGATGTGGGCAACGCCGCCCCTCTGGCGCTCGTGCTGGCCACCGCCGCCCAGCAGGCCGTCGAATTCGTCGGCATGCCGGAGGCGAAGATCCCCCTCGCCCAGGCGGTTACTTACATCGCCTGCGCGCCCAAGAGCAACGCCTCCTACCTGGCCATCGCCGCCGCTGAGAAGGACGTCCAGGAGGGCCGCACCCTCCCCGTGCCCGACTACCTGAAGTCCTCCGCCTATCCCGGAGCCGAGCGCCTGGGCCACGGCCAGGGCTACCGCTACGCCCATTCATACAAAGACCACTGGGTGGAGCAGGACTACATCCCCACCACGCGGATCTATTACCGTCCCACCGAGCAGGGCCACGAGATGAAACAGAAACAGCGGCTGGACGCCCTCCGCCGCGCTCGCGGCATCACCGACGAAGAAACCAAAGGGGACGAGACCGCCGGGGACCCGGGAGGAATGTAGCTCAAGCGCGCCGCCCTGAGCCATCTCATGCGAGCTTCCGCCAAATGGCCGGGCAAAAACTTGACAATATCACCCCCCTTCCTACAATGACATCGCGCGTGCCGATGCGGCAGAACAGCCAGATGCGCTATGTTCAGTATCTGGCGGGCTAACCGTCCATGAGGGGAAGGGGTAAATCCCCTCATGTACACCATTTGGGGAACTCAGTCTGCGCATTCTTATCGGGGAGAGCCATGCTCCCGACACTGGATATCTACTTCGGCGACAATCTGCCCATCCTCCGGCAGTTCGCGGATGAGTCCTTTGACCTTGTCTACATCGACCCGCCGTTCAATACCGGTAAAGTGCAGAAACACACACGCATCGAAACTGTCCGAGACAAAGACGGCGATCGGGTTGGGTTCCAGGGGAAACGCTACAAGACGATCACGCTGGGGAGCATGGCTTTCGAGGACGTGTTTGATGATTTCCTCAAGATGCTTGAGCCCAGGCTACGTGAGGCATACAGAATCCTGAAACCCAACGGTAGTTTTTTCCTGCACATTGACTACCGCGAGGCGCACTACTGCAGGGTGCTGTTAGACGCGATGTTTGGACGCGAGAGCTTCCTGAATGAGATCATCTGGGCCTATGACTTCGGGGCCCGCTCCAGGAGCCGATGGTCCGCCAAACACGATAACATCCTGTGGTATGCGAAGAACCCGGAAGACTATGTCTTCAACTACGATGAGATGGACAGGATACCTTACATGGCGCCGGGGTTGGTGGGTAAAGAGAAGGCCGCGCGCGGCAAAACTCCTACGGATGTGTGGTGGCACACAATCGTCGCAACCAACGGTAGCGAAAGGACGGGCTATCCTACCCAAAAACCGTTGGGAATAATCGAGCGCATCGTGAAGACACATTCCCGCCCTGGTGATACGCTGGTGGACTTCTTCGCCGGGAGTGGAACGCTTGGCGAGGCTGCGCTGAGAAATGAGCGAAGCGCTGTTCTCATCGACAACAACCCCGAAGCCATGGAAGTGATGGCGCGGCGCCTGGCATTCGCCTGTCCGAAGTGGCACGGATACGAACCCGCCTCCCAACCCAATCCCCAGATGAATCTGTTTGACAAGAGTGAGGAACAATAATGCACGAAATACGCGACCCCGAGGTTCGTATACTGGCTGCCATTTCCGCGCAACTGGAAGGTGACTACAAGGCTGTAGAAGATACATGGAAGGGATCTCCCTTTGCGTGGATAATGAAGCATCCTTCACGCCGGAAAGGAGCCATCGCCGAACGCCTTGTCGCTGGCTGGCTGGCATCGCGGGGTTTCAACGTCACGCGTTCTGGAGGCGCCGAGTCTGACAGGTGCGTCGAAGGGCATCTTACGGAGATAAAATTCAGCACACTTTGGAAAAGTGGATCGTACAAGTTCCAGCAGTTTCGTGAGTAAAACTATGATTTTGCGATTTGCCTTGGCATATCGCCTTTCAACGCACATTGCTGGGTATTGACAAAGCAGGAGATTCTCAGGCGCTGGCATGAGACCGGAGACTTAGCATCACAGCATGGCGGAGCGGCCGGCACAGATACGGCTTCGTTGAGCGTAAACCCGGAGGACGTGCCAGCATGGCTGCGACCATCTGGCGGGACGCTCAGAGCAGGTCTTCAACAAGTGTCGCGGTTGCCCGGCTTTACTCCGAACTTTCAGGCGGATTCCGCTGAATAGCGCCGCCTCGCTCAATTCACCACGTTCTGCGGCTCGCCTCGCAGGAATGTCTCGACGCTCTCGATGGCGGCCTGGAGCAGGCGCACCCGGGCCGCACGCGTGGCCCAGGCTACGTGCGGCGTGATCAAGTAGTTCTTCACCCCAAGCAGCGGATGCCCCGCCGGCGGGGGCCCTTCGGAGAGCGCGTCCAGCGCGGCCCCGGCGATGCGCACTTGGTTCGGAGCCCCCCGCCGAACGCACCTCAGCAGTTCCCGCCCGCTTGACAGCGCGTCCGCTCTTCTCTACACTCAATGATGTCACATACGTCACGCGGACGGAGAGGTGGCTGAGCGGTCGAAAGCGACGGTTTGCTAAATCGTTGAGGGGCGAAAGCTCCTCCGGGGGTTCGAATCCCCCCCTCTCCGCCAGTTCTTTCCCGCCGCCTTATCCCTCCCGCGTCTTCTCATGCGGACAGCGGCCGGTTCTTTGAACCGCAAGGAGAACCCGCATTGCCGGATCACAGCGTGCTGCACGTAGTGTTCACAATGAATTGCCTCCCGGCGGGGGTCCGCAAACACATCAGAGGCCCCCGGCGCTGGGACGCTGCTGCGAAGGCCCCGGCGGCCTTCGCAAAGGCGCTAGATGAGGCGGGCCTGAAAGCCACGTTCTTCTTCGCGCCTGAAGCGCTCAGCAAACTCAAATCCATCGCAAATGACCTGCATGACGAAGCCTTCGAACTGGGGCTGCTCTGCCACCCTCAGCTCTCGGGCTACCAGACATATCTCGGCTCCTACAGCTACGAGCGGCAGAGAGAAATCGTAGCGCTCGATCGGGACACGTGGTCGCAACGCATGGGGATGGTCCCCACCACCTTCCGCCCCGGCTTTTTCAGCGCCAACGACTACACCTACCACGTGCTGTGCATGGAGGGCTTCCGCCAGGGCAGTTGCTCGCTGCCCGGCCGGATTGACGACGAACAGTGCTCCAGGTGGCTTGAATGCCCTCCCTTCCCCCACCACACCGATCCGCTCGATCGCAGCGCGGCGGGGACCATGGAGTTCTTCGAGGCGCCCGTGACCAGCGACTTCGAGGCCGCTTCTTTCATACCGTATGAGACCTACACGCCCCCCCACCTGCGCATCGAAGAGCCCGATCTCCATTCCTACGCCAGGGACCTGATCCTTCGACACCTGTCCCGTATGCTGGAGGATCAAATTGAGCTGAAGGTCATCAACTTCGTCACCTCCAACTTAGTGGGATGGGGACAGGACGAGGACCCTCACGTGGACAGGCTCCGCAACCTCTGCGCCATGCTGCGGGAGATCGCCCACGAGCGAGGCATGACCCTCCAATGGGCCAGCCTGGAGGCGCTCCACCGCAAGACCGATCGCCTCCTGGGCGTCCCCGATGCTGAAGAAGACACATGAGGCGACTCCCGCGTCATCCCGGCAATTCTCTTTTCAGGCGGGCGACCGCCCGATCCGCCAGCCGGGTCGGTTCCGGCAGGCGATACTTCACGCAGCAACGCAGAACCAACTCCTCGGCGGTCTCGAAGTCCGACAGGTGCCCGGGACTGACGAAGAGGGGCCGAACGCCCCTGCGGCTTCGCAGGACAGTGCCGATCTGCTCCTCGCCGTCGTAGAGCGGCGCCGAATCGCCCTTCGCGGGGCCGAGCTCCTCGTGGGTGCCGATCAGGCGGCTCTTGGCGCAGCCCACCGACGGCAGTCCCAGCCACAGGCCGATGTGACTGGCCAGCCCCAGCCGGCGCGGATGCGCGTAGCCCTGACCGTCAAAGATCACCACGTCCGGCCTGGCGCTGAGGCGGCGAAACGCCTCGACCAGGCCCGGCCCCTCGCGGAAGGTCAACAGGCCCGGCACGTAAGGGAAAGAACACTTCACGTGCAGGCCCACCTCCTCGACGATCTTCATCTGCGGGAAGCGCAGCAGCGCCACGCTCACAAAGGCGAGGCCGCGGCGGCGGCTGAACGCCAGGTCCGCCCCGGCCACAAGCTCGATTCTCTCCGGCAAAGGCTCGATGCGCACGCGCCCCGCAAGCGCCTCCTGAATCCGGCGCGCCTCCGCCATCGTGCAATCCCAGCTATGTAGTTCGGGCACTTCCATGCAATCTGTCCAGAAGCGATGTCAAATGTCGGACACTCAACTCCCAACGTTCAACGAGCGCTCGTAGCATACTTCGACATTGGACATTGAGCATTCGATATTGGGTATTCCCGTTCCCCCTCCTCCCTTTATCTCACCCCCAGGTAGCGCGCCGCCCGGCGGATGTCGTCCGCGTTGGCCGCCATGTAGACGCGATCGCCGGCCTCGATAGTCACCGGCCCCCGGGGGATGATGAACTGAGCGTCCCTCGGCCGGAATATGCCTGCAATGACGCAGTCCTTGGGGAAACCGGAGGAATCGGCGATCTGGGCCACCGTGCGCCCGGCCGCCTTCGATTCCTCGGGCACCCGGACGAATACGATGCTCGCCTGCCCCTCCCCCAACGCGGTCAGCTCTTGCATGGCAGGCTCCTCGATCTCCCAGGTGAACTGGTTGATGTAGAGTTCCACGATGTTCAACACCCGGTCGGCCCCCGCCAGCTTGTACGCATCTGCGTAACGCAGGTCGCGCATCCGCACTATCACCCTGGGCGCCTCCATGTGCTTGGCCAGCACGGTGAAGCAGAGGTTGTCGCTGTCGCGGCGCATGGCCGCCACGGCACAGTCGGCGCGGTCCAGCTCGGCCTCTTCCAGCGTGTTGATGTCGGTGGCCGAGCCGTGAATGGTCGTCACACCGAGCTGCGAATAGATCCGTTCGCAGACGTCCCGATCCTTGTCTACGACAACGACGTCGTGCTTGCCGGCCGTCAGCTTCATGGTCAGACCCCACCCCACCAGCCCGACACCTGCGATAACTATTCTCATCTGTCTTCCTCCGAACGTGGATATCTCATGAGCGTTTCTCACATGCTCTTCGTAGCCCGCCGTAGCGGGCTACGAAGTGTAGCTCAGCCGCCATCGCCCGAGATTCCGCAGCCGGGGGCGGCCGCGCTACACACGGATACACTGTCAGTGCCAGGACCGGCGGCTGAAAAGAATCAGCAACGGCAGAATCTCCAGCCTCCCGGCCAGCATTCCCATTATGTAAACCAGTTTGATGACGGGGCTGAGCTGCATCATCGCCTCCACGGAGATATAGCAGGGCCCTATGTTGCCCAACGCGCTGAACATGCCGGACGCGCTGCTGAGCGCGTCGTGCCCGCTCAGGGCCGCCGTGGTCAGCGCACCGAAAAGCAGCAGCGCCACCCAGGCGAAAAGAAGGGCGGCAGTGCGGTAAATCTCCCGCCTGGGGACCTTCCGGCCGTCCACCAGGAGCAACTGCACTTCGTCGGGCGGGGCCAGCGAGCGCCGGACCTGCCGTCTCATCAGCTTCCAGAGGATCACGATTCGGATCACCTTCAGCCCTCCGGCCGTAGACCCGGCGCATCCGCCGACCAGCATCAGCGTGAGAAAGACCAGCCTGGCGAGCGGCGTGAAGTAATGTCCGCCGACGTCCCGGGTGGCGTAACCGGTGCTGGTCGCTATCGAGGTGACCTGGAACAGGCTGTGGCGAAAGCTCTCGCCCACGGAATTCATGCCCGTCGCCATGAGACGGGAGCCGAACACCAGCGCCACCGAAACCCCCAGGATCAGCCACCACGCCTTCATCTCGTCCGATTCCCAGAGGGCCTTTATTCGCCCGGTGAGCACCCGGTAATGGACCAGGAAGCTCGTGCCGCCGGCCCACATCCCCAGGATCAGCAGATACTCTATGGCCACGTGATGCGCGTAGCCCGCCTGTTCGTAGTGAGCGATGCTCGCGTCGTAAGGCGAGTAGCCGCCCGTGGATAAACAGGTGAACGCGTGGCAGATCACGTCGTAGAAGCTTACGCCGCACAGGCGAAGCCCGATCGCCAGCAGCAGTGTGAAGGCGGAGTAGATCAGCCACATGATCTTCAGCGTGTTCCACATCCCGGGGGCGATTCGCTCGCCACGGATCTTGTGGCTCTCCGCGGCGAACAGCACGCGAGAAAGCCCCCCCTGATGAAGCACCACCAGGAAGAAGGTCAGAATCCCCAGCCCGCCAATCCACTGCGCCATGGCCCGCCAGAGAATCAGCGACTTCGGCATCACGTCCAGCCCCCTCAGCATGGTGATGCCCGTCGTGGTGAACCCGCTCATCGCCTCGAAGTATGCGTCAAGATAGGAAAGCCCCAGGTGAAAGCTGAAGGGGATGGCGCCCACGGCGCTGATGGCCACCCAACTGAACACACAGATCAGCATCGCCTCCGGCGTTCCCATCCGCCGGCGCGACCGGGGACCTCGCACGTTCCGCCAGGCCACGCTCCCCAGCAGCAGCGAGACCAGAATGGGAATGGCGTAGGTCCCGGACCGAACGTCCTGTGCGCCCCCCTCCGCGAAGACAAAGGAGAACGCAAATGGGATGAGCAGGAGAAAGGCGAATATCAGCAGAATACTGCCGACGTAGCTGACAGCCCTGTGCAGACGGGCAAAGGAGAATCTCATCCGCGCCCCGCATCAAGTAGATTTTTAATCAGCGCCTGGAGGCCATTGTAAATGGCGCCCGGGCGAGATTCCAAGGGCGGGGGACTCGGCGCGTTTGACAGCCTCACGGGGCGCCTCTACCATAACCGAACGATGAGTAGGAACCTTGACGAACTACAATCTGCCCTCGGCTACCGCTTCGAGAACGTAAATCTGCTCCGGCGCGCCCTTCGCCATGCCTCCGCCGCTCAGGGCACGCCGTCCAACGAGCGGCTGGAGTTCCTGGGCGATGCGGTGGTCGGATTGATCGTCGCCGCGCACCTGTTCCGCGACATGCCGGATGCGCCTGAAGGCCAGATGACCGTCATCAAGTCCGTCGCCGTCTCGCGCAAGTCCCTGGCGCAGGTGGGATACAAGCTCGGCCTCCATGAACAGCTCGTTACGGACAACGGGCTCCAGCATCAAGCATTTCCCTCCTCCCTTGCCGCAAACGCCTACGAGGCCGTGGTCGGGAGCATCTTTCTGGACGGCGGGCTTGAACCGGCCCGCCGGTTCGTCCTCGACACCCTGTCCGAGCGGATCAAGCAGGCGCGCGAAAGCCGCTCCGCCGCCGGTTGGAAGTCCATACTCCAGGAATGCGTCCAGGCCCGTGGGCAGCCCCCGCCGCTCTACGAGATCGTTAACACTGAAGGCCCCGATCATGACCGTAAGTTCCAGGCCGTCGTCATAATCGCGGGACAGACCTGCGGCTCCGGATGGGGCAGCGCCAAGAAAGACGCGGAGCAAACGGCCGCCCGCGCCGCACTCGAAGAACACTTCCCCGACTGGCGGGACTAACCAGGAGTCAGGGGGCAGGGGTCATGTGCCCGCAGTCCGGCAGTAGTCGCTGACCCAGCGGATGCGCTCCACGCATTCCTGCTCGCCCCCCTGCGGCGCCTCGTCGCTTATCCCCAGCACCAGGCGCGGGTGGAACAGCTCGATGAGCCTGTCCACGCACTCGGCCAGCCGCTCCCTCGGATAGCTGGGCAGGAACAGGATAGCCGGTATGCCGTCCAGCAGCACCTTATCCCCGATGTGCTCCGCAATCGACTCCAGCTCCATGTCGCCCTGTGGGGTGGGCGTGAGGGCCTCTATGCCGTCGAATGGCAGCTCGGGCAGGTAGCCCAGCATGTTGTTGAAGTATCCGTCTATGTGGATGTGCGTGAACAGCCCCGCGTCCCGAAGCTGATTCGAGCGCTTCTCATACCAGGGCAGAAGGTATCGCTCGAAATAAGCGGGCGAGAAGAGCTGCTCGTGCACATTCTCGCCGAAGTTCACGATATGCACGTCCTCACACTGCGTTATCTGTTCGTAAACCCGGTCGTAGCTCCGATCCATCAGTTCCATCACGGCTTCCACGTCGCCGGGCGCGTCGGCGAGGGCGTAGATCATGTCTTCCAGCCTCATCCACTGCTGGCAGAGCGCCTGGTAGGGGCTTTTGGGCACCCAGAACTGTGGCTCGCCGCGATCGCCAATGTAGGCCGAGCCCTGCCGGAACTTGTCCTCGTTGAAGCTGATGCGCCTGCGCTCCAGCAGCCAGGCGAACTTGTCCAGGTCGCCCGCGCCCTTCACGAGGAACTCCACGGTGCGCCAGGACTTGTCCACGGTCAGTCGCTCGACCTCCACCAGGTCCCCGTGGGGCGTGTGGATGGTGACGACGGCCCGGTCGTCCTCTGCCTCCCGCTCGATCTCCACTTCATCGTCGTAGGCGCGCTCGATCGGGTCGGGCATGCCGGTGTAGTAATGGACGTAGCGCATGGAGATGCCCAGATCATCGTAAAGCTCCCTCAGGGACATGCCGGCGTAATCGGGCGGCATCTGGTTCATCTGCACGTGCCAGTCGTACCACGGTTCCATGCGCGGCTGGAAGAACACGTGCGGCAGGGGCTCGCCCCGGAACACCCGCAGGTTCATTTCACGCTTGGTCATGCCGCTTGCAACGTCGCTCACGATAACCCTCCGGTTGATGCAGATAGCTGCCCCGGGCGTCCACTCAGGCAACTAACCACGACGACACGACGGACACAACGCAGGTGGCAACGGCAGAAAAACAACGAGAAAGCATAAGATTCCACACAAACCGTGTAGCTCAGGCGCCCTCGCCTGAGATGCGCAGTCCGCTTCGCGGGCTGCGTTTAGGCTATAATCAGGCAAACGGCCGCAGGCGAGCCGTTTCGACTTCGCTCAAGCCCTGAGCCTGTGGAACGGGGCGCCCGCGCTACACGCTGGCGCGCCACATCCATTGTCCTTCTTCGTGCTCTTCGTGCCCTTGGTGGTTTATCTGTCTTTCGTTCTGTTGGTTGCTTGTCCTGAGCTGAGTCGAAGGATGTCGTTCTGGTTAGCTACTTCCCCGTGTAACCTTGTTTCTTCCAGACCTTGCGGGCCAGGGCCAGGGCTTCTTTGGACGGTTTCCGGTTGCCGCCGAGCATGGAAGGC
>JAGHAF010000045.1 GCA_021161675.1 Planctomycetota bacterium
CCCACACGCCGGGGATCTTCTGGCCGCAGTAGGCGCACTTGCCGTCCTTGATCTTCACCTCGGAGACGTAGAAGCCGTAGCGGGTTATGATCTTCTTGCCGCAGCCGTGACAGTAAGTGCTCTCGTATTCGCTGCCGGGCAGGTTGCCCACGTAGGCGTAGTGGACGCCTTCCTCCACCGCTATCTGGCGCGCCCTGACGACCGTCTGCGGCGGCGTGGGAGAGAGGTTCTTCATCTTGTAGGCCGGATGGAAGCGGGAGAAGTGCATGGGCACGTCCGGCCCCACGTGCTCCACCACCCAGCGGCTCATCTTCCGTATCTCGTCCTCACTGTCATTCAGGCCGGGTATCAGGAGCACGACCAGTTCGTTGTACATGTGCTCTTTGCTCAGCAGCTCGATAGTCTGGAGCACCGGTTTGAGCGTGGCGCCCACGTAACGGTGGTAGAAATCCTCGGTGAATGCCTTCAGGTCTATCTTCACCGCCGAGAGCTGCCGGCAAAGCTCTTTCATCGGCTCCGGCTGGATGTAGCCGTTCGAGATGCTTACACAGTGCAGCCCGTTCTTGCGCGCCTGGCGGGCCGTATCCAGCATGTACTCGTAGAAGATAGTGGGCTCCGAGTAGGTGCAGGCGATGACGGGGCACTCTTGTCGCTGCGCCATCTCAACCACCTTCTTCGGCGGCACGTAGCGCGTCTTCACGTCTTCCGGCATGGCCTGGCTGATCTGCCAGTTCTGGCAGAACTGACAATCCACGTTGCAGCCGGCCGTGGCGATGGAGAAGGCGCGAGCGCCGGGCAGAAAATGGAACAAGGGCTTCTTCTCGATGGGGTCAACGTGCATGCTGCAAGGGCGGGCGTAGACGAGCGTCTTGTAGACGCCGCCCTGGTTCTCGCGCACGCCGCACTGTCCCCTCAGCCCCTCCGCCACGAAGCACTGCCGGGGGCAAAGCTTGCATTGGACCCCATTCTCGACGAACGCTTCCCAGTACAGGGCCTCGTGATCGCTCAGGCCGGACGGCGCCTGCTCGGCCGAGGAGGAGGCCCCCAGGGGACCCAGAACCGATCCTGCGCCCACCGCGGCGAGCTTCATAAAGTCCCGACGCCCGAGCCTTCCATCTCCCATGGGGATGCTCCTGCTCGCAAAGAACTTCCACCTCACATTATATCCGTCCCGGCCCGTGGTGTCACAGTCCGAACAACCCGGGGCGGTAGAGCAGCAGCCGCAGAAAACCGGCGGCCGACAGCGCAATGATCCCGCCCTTCAGGGCGGCGATCCGAAGATCGAACCCGCGGGCCTTCGCCGGGTCGCTCATGATCCGGCGCAGGAACGCGATGCGCCTGTCAATGCTGAAATGCCGCCAGAAGGAGGCGCGCCTGGGGGCGTGGCCGAGCGCCCCGAGCTTGTCCAGAGCGGAGAGGAGCGCCTCCGGGCGCTCGATGCTACGAAGACTGAACATGTCCGCCTGCTGTTCCATCCGGCGGGAGACGAAGCCGAAGACAAGCGCCCAGTAGGCCACGGCGAACAGCAGCATAACGACCGCCTGGGGCGGTGTCATCTGCAGGCCGAGCACGTCCGTGAGGGGGCCGACGCGCCCGCTCAGCGCCACCAGGTCCACCAGGTTCACGTAGAAGCAGAAGAACGCCACCGCAAACAGGAAGTAGAAGGCAAGATGATGCCGGCGAATATGCCCGACTTCGTGGGCGAACACCGCCTCGACCTCCTCCTCCGTGCAGCGGGAGACCAGCACGTCGGTCAGCAGCACATAGCGCAGGAAGGGCAGCGGGCCGATAACGCCGGCGTTGGCTATGTGATTGTGGGTGTGCCAGAGCAGGATGTCGTTGCAGCGGAAACCGTGCCCGACGCTGAACGCTTCCAGCCTTTGCCGCAGGGCGCCGTCCGGCAGGCGGCTCGTGCCCCAGATCGCCCGCAGCAGCAGGGGGCTGACGCTCAGCAGCAGGACCACCGCCGCGCCGCTCACCACTGCGCCGGCCAGGGGAGAAAAGCCGTGGAAAACCGCCTCCGCCAGGTCCGTCAGAGACACCAGGAGCAGCCAGGGGACCAGGATGACGCCCAGCTCCACCCTCACCCGCAGCCAGAGATACCGGAGCATCCCCGGCGAGACCGGACGCCCGAGGGATTCCACCCGGTATCTCCACATTATCACCGCCAGCATCATCAGCAGCGCGGGGAGCAAGAGCAGCAGGTCGTCCAGAAGCACCATCCAGCGGTATACGCCCAACAGGCGGTAAACCAGCATGGGCCATCCGAAAACGAAGACGTCCGCGGCGGTGAACCCGATCACGAGCCCGCTGAGCAGCGAGAGAAGCCGACTGGCCATAACGTCCCGCAGGGCGCTGCCCGGCGCCGCCATAGGGTCGCGACGGCGCAAGAGGTACACGGCGAGCGTGCTGCAAAGCCACCCGGCAAGCACAGTCAGCGCCGCCAGCCCGGCCACCCCGCCGAGCGTCACCCACGGATCAACTGCCCCCGCCGAATCGGGAAGCGGAGCATAGAGGATCAACACGCAGAGCAGAAAAGACAGCAACATAACGGTCAATCTCCGGAGGGAACTGACGCTCGTTTCAAGGGCATGTTTACGAGTCTACGTTCTGTCTAATGGGCAGTGGGAAGATGCGTTACGGATCAAGGCGTTCCCATGTCCGCATTTGACATGATGATGCAAGTGCGCAGGGCAATCTCAAGCCGCAACGCCGGCGCTCAATTCTCACCGGCAGTCGGCCGATAGACAATCTCCACGTCGTCCAGGAAAAAGCCATGCAGGCCGCAGTTCAGTCCGATCCCGGTCAGGGGCCCCGGCGACAACTCCCCCAACAGCTTGCCGTCTACGGTAACTCTTGAAGGCGCTTGCGGCTTGACCTCGACGCGAATCTCATGCCACCCGTCCTTGGATAGCTTGATCTGGCCCGCCCTGTCCGCCAGGCTGAAAAGCTCCTTTCCCCATTCTCCCGCAACCTTAAGCGCACCCGCCTTCTCAGGCACGCCCGTCTTCTTGTCAGTGCGGCCGTAGAAACTCGCCTCAAGGATTGTGGCAGGCTCGCGCTTGTCCCAGTACGGCACGCCCCGGCGCACGTAGAAACGCAGGCTGCCGTCGGCCAGAGGCCTGGGAAAGATGTGCTCGAGATTATGTCGGGGGGAAGAGACGCGCAGGTCGGCCGCCGTTGATTCTCCCCGTCCCGCCCTGGATTTGAGCCTTCCCCGCTGCTCGACGTTGTCGGAGGTTTTGAATCCCCAGCGGGGCTGAAGCACAAAATCATACGAGTCCTTGTACGATTCGAAGTCGTCGCGATATGTCGTGGCGCCGCCGCTTTTTTCCTTAACCGGAAGAGCGCGCGGTTTGTCGGGAAAGCCCCGGCGGAAAGCTTCGTCGAACTCGGCATCGAGCAGACGATCGAGAACCAGGCGAGATGTGTAGTAATAGAACCCGGAGACGTGGCCGGTCTGAAAGACTATTTTCCCATCCTGGTTGAGAATGTACATGATCCCCCAGGATTTTGGCTTGTCGCCGGGCTTATCCGCCTGAGCGGCGGCCCAGCTCGGGATTGCGCCTTTGCCGAAGTACATGAAGGCGGACTGCTCGTCATCGACGAGCAGCGGACCTTGCAGCTTCACTCGCCTGGCCCATTCTTGCGCCTCCTCGTAGCGTTGCGCGTAGTCCTTGTTCTGGCCGTGCCCGAAATCCGGACGCACCGGCAGGAACTGGACCCGGTCGGCGTATTCGCGCTGGAGCCTGCCATACTCGACCAAGCATCCAGAAGTGACGCGTCCCCAATTGGGACACTCAGGCGAGATGCCGCGAATTACGACCGGTTTGCCGCGGTAGGCGGCCACATCAACCTTTATTCCCGGCCGCATCGCGTCTTCCAGAACCAATCTGCCGGACGGCTCGGCTGGCTTCTCGACAGAGGGCGCCGCCCCCGCCACTGTCCCAACGATCAGCGTGAACAGAAAAGTCCGCAAGACAAGAACGCGGGCGTGCCCTTTCATCTCACGGCCTTTCCTATTTCAGTCCAAGAAGTTCCGCTTTGGGGGAAACACGCCATGATTGACATGGCAGGTCTTCGTTTTCGGCCATTGTAGATGCGCGCCTTGTGACCTGCAACTGCTCCCGCTGGTTGCAGGTCTTCGCTTTATGTGATAGGACTATCTGCATTGGAAAGTGTTCGATCAAAACCTTTAGGAGAGGGGCCGCAATATGGCTAACGAAGCGGAAGAGCTTCTGAACTACGCCAGGGAGGAACTCAAAGAGCTCCAGGAACAGGGCTGCGATACGTGGGAATTGGAGCGCCAGGCTGCGCAGATTGAGAGCTCCGACGAGCCAAACAAGCTCAGCAAGGCGCAGTCCCTATGCGAGGCGCTGGCAGGCCTGCGGCCCGCCCCATCCTTCCCCTATGAGGAGCCGAGCGAGCTGGAGCCGATCCGCTCCCTCCGCCCCGAAGGTCCGCGCCACATCGCCGTGCCCCTCTCGGACGCGCAGCTCGATGACAAGACGCTCGGCGCCTGGGCCGGCCGGATAGCCGGCTGTATGCTCGGAAAACCGGTCGAGGGCTGGGATTACAACAGAATCCTGGACCTCCTGGACGCCTGCGGGCTGGAGGGGCTCGATGACTACGTGCCGGAATGCCCCGGAATGAAGCTGCCGGACTGGGCCGGCCCTTGCCTGCGGGGCAACATCACCCGGGCGCTGCGGGACGACGACGTGGACTACACCATAATCGGGCTGCGCATCCTGGAAGAGCACGGGCGCTCCTTCCAACCCGAACAGGTGGCGCAGTTCTGGCTCTCGCATCTGCCGTATCACCAGACCTATACCGCCGAGCGCGTGGCCTATCGCAATTTCATCAACGGCTTCCATCCCCCCGAGAGCGCCGCCCACCGCAACCCGTACCGCGAATGGATCGGCGCCCAGATACGCGCCGACGCGTTCGGATACGCCTGCCCCGGGCGGCTGGAGGAGGCCGCAGGCCTAGCCTTCAAAGATGCCTCGATAAGCCACGTCAAGAACGGTATTTACGGGGAGATGTGGGTGGCAGCGATGCTGGCCGCCGCATTTGTGGCCCCCGACGCAGACAGGGCGCTGGCCCTCAGCCTGACCGAGATACCCAGCAACTGCCGTCTGGCCGAAGCGATCAACGCCGTGCGGAGCTGGCGCGAGGAAGACATCCCCGCCAGGGAAGCCATCGGCCGGATTATTGACCAGTTCGGGCATTATCACGGCGTCCACACCATCAACAATGCGGCCATCGTGGCCATGGCGCTGCTCTGGGGCGGGGGCGACTTCACCCGCACCATCGGGCTCGCCGTCGAAGCCGGCTGGGATACCGATTGCAACGGGGCCACCGCCGGCTCCGTCATGGGCGCCCTTGTCGGCGCCGACGCTCTCCCCGGCCATTGGGTCGAGCCCCTCGGCGACCGGGTGGAGACGGCGGTGTTCGGGGAATCGGCGCTTACCATCTCCGGACTCGCCGAAAGGACACGCCGCATTCAGAAGGCAGAGTAAACGGAGCGCGCCGGAAAGCGATACTCGACTATGACAATCTGCCAGCGACAAAGTGGCGGGCGGATTCTCTGCATTCGCCTCAGCGGCCTCGGTGACGTGGTTCACACGCTCAACGCGCTGACGCTCTTGCGCCGCGAGCGCCCGAACGCCGAGATATCCTGGATCGTCGAGGACCGATTCAGCGGACTCCTCAGGGGGCATCCCTGCATTGACGAACTGATAACCGTTCCCCGGAAGCGCTGGGGCGAAGCTCTAAAGAACCCCCTGCGCTGGCAAGGCCTCGCCTCGGAACAGAAAGCCCTATGGAAGCGCCTGCGCAGGCGCAAGTTCGACGCCTCCGTTGACTTCCAGAGCAGCCTGAAGAGCGCCTGGCTGGTGGCCGCGGCCGGCGCTCCGCTGCGCATCGGCTTCGCCGGCCCGATCAGCAGAGAGTTCAATCACCTCGTGCAGAACCATCTGGTCCGGCTCCCCGGCAAAGGCGTTCACCGCATCGAGCGCAACCTGGCGCTGCTCGCCCCGCTGGGGATCGCCACCAGGTATGCCCCCCCTCTGCTACCTTCCGCCCCTCCACCACGCCCATGGCAGGCAGGCGCGCAGATTGACGAAGCCCTCCCCCCGAAGCTGACGGGAGGCCCGCTGGTGCTCATTCACCCGGGCACAAGCAGATTCGCCGCGCTGAAACGATGGATACCCTCTCGCTACGCCCGCGTGGGCGACTCGCTCGTTCAGAGCCACGGCGCCGACGTGCTTGTTAGTTACGGGCCGGACGACCGCGCGCTGGCCGAGGAAATCGTCAGCCTGATGAAGCGCCGCGGCGCGCTGGCGCCGCCCACGCGGGACCTGACGGAGCTGATCTGCCTGCTGCGCCGGGCCGATCTTCTGATCGCCCCGGACACGGGCCCCATGCACCTGGCCTCCGCGCTGGGCGTGCCGGTGGTGGCCTTGTTCGGACCGAAGGACCCCATCCAGACGGGCCCCTATTGCAGCCGCAGCCTGGTGGTGACCGGGCGGGCGCCCTGCCGCCCCTGCACGCGGCGCCGATGCCCGGATCCAGTCTGCATGAGCAGCATCAGCGGCGGCCAGGTCCTGCGGGCCGCCCGGCAGACGCTGGCGGGGGAGGGGACGGACCGCTCCGTCGAAGAACCTATCCCCGCCGGATTCACGCGGGCCTTCCGCCTGGGTCCCTGGAAGGGACGCATTGACACCGCCTACAGTTCCCCGGAGTTCTTCACCTATCTGTGTCGCGCAGACACAGAGGGGACTCTACCCGACGCCGAAGGCGGCGACAGATTCATAGTGGAAAGCAGAGGCGCAGTTCGTCGCGCATGGCGGGCGGCGCAGAGGCTTAGCCGGCCGGGCCTGCCCGCGCTCCGGCCGGTCTGCTACATGGAGCGGCGCCACGGATCGAAGCATGACCAGATACTCTTGCTCAAGCGGCCCGCCGGGGCTGTCCCGCTCTCCCAGTGGCTCCGCTCTCACGGGGGCGACGATGCGAGGGACACAAGGCGGCAAATGCTGCATGGCCTGGCGAGCGCGCTGCGGCGCATCCACGCCGCGGGCTACTGTCTCGGGGACCCGCGCCTGCGAAACGTGTTCGTCGCAGACAGCGCCCGCGCCCAGAGCGCAGAGATTGACGTGCGACTGCTGGCCCGGGGGAGCCTTCACCGGATTGGATGGCTCCCGTCCGTGGCGGGGGCGCTGGTCTGCGGCAGCGAACTCGGCAAGCTCTCAGCGTGCCTGAAACGGGCCATGGGCGAACACGATGCGCAACAGTTCCTGCGGGACTACTTGCAGGGTGGGACGCTGGGACACTACGCTCGACGGCTCTTCAAACTCGCTTTCCATTGGCGGGAGGAAACCGACTCGTGACTGAAGTGATTCTTGTAATGGTCACCTGTCCGAGCAACCGCGAAGCCGAAGAGATCGCGGGCACGCTGCTGTCAGAACGGCTGGTGGCGTGCGTGAACATCGCGGGGCGGGTTCGCTCGCTTTTCCGCTGGGAGGGCACGGTCGCCCGGGAATCCGAATCTCTGCTGCTTATGAAGACCCGCAAAGCCCTTTTCGACCGGCTCGCGCGCCGCCTGGGGGAGCTGCATTCCTACGACGTGCCGGAAGTGGTCGCCGTGCCCATCGTGGCGGGCAATGAGGAATACCTGAACTGGGTCAGTGAGAACACTCGGGACGACATTTGAAAAAGCGCCGCCGGCCCATAGAATACATTACTCGTAACATTCCAGCCCGTTTCCATTTTCAGAGTTCAGCCAAATGAGCACGAACGGCAACGAAGACGACGCGCGGGCGAAAGCCCTTGAGAGGACGCTCCAGAACATCGAGAAGCAATACGGCAAGGGCGCCATCATGAAACTCAGCGACACGGCGGCTCGGCTGGACGTGTCGGCCATCCCCACCGGCTCCCCAGCGCTGGACCTCGCGCTGGGCGTGGGCGGCATACCCCGGGGGCGGTGCCTGGAGGTGTTCGGACCGGAGGGGTCCGGCAAGACAACGCTTGCCCTCCAGATGATAGCCTCCGCGCAGAAGCTTGGAGGGGTCGCGGCCTTCATAGACGCCGAGCACGCGCTGGACCCCCAGTATGCCCGGCGCGTAGGCGTGAACATGGAAGAGCTGCTTATCAACCAGCCGGATTCCGGCGAACAGGCGCTGGACATCGTGGAGGCCCTCGTCCGAAGCAGCGCACTGGACATCATCGTGGTGGACTCGGTGGCCGCGCTTACCCCTCGGGCAGAGATCGAGGGCGAGATGGGGGACCAGACGATCGGGCTCCAGGCGCGCCTGATGTCCCGGGCGCTCCGTAAGCTCGCCTCCATCATCTCCAAGACCCGCACGACACTTGTCTTCCTGAACCAGTTGCGGATGAAAATCGGCGTCATGTTCGGCAATCCCGAAACCACACCGGGTGGCAGAGCGCTGAAGTTCTACACCTCTGTGCGCATCGAACTGCGCCGTATAGGCAGCATCAAAGAGAAAGGGGAAACCATCGGGAACCGCTGCCGCATCAAGGTGGCCAAGAACAAAGTGGCCCCGCCCTTCCGCCGCGCCGAGGTGGAGCTGCTGTTCAGCAAAGGCATCTCCCGGGAATGCGACCTGCTGGAGCTGGGCATCGAAAATAGCATCATCGAGAAGTCAGGCGCCTGGTTCTCCTACGGGGCGACCAGGCTGGGACAGGGCAACCAGAACAGCCGGCGTTTCCTGGAGGACAACCCCGAGATGGCCGATGAGATAGAACTCGCCATCTTCGAGAAACTGGCCCCCGAACTGCTCGAAAGACGCCGTGGGCAACTTGAGGTTTTCAGCAGCCTCAGACAGGCCGAAGAAGAACCGAATGTGGATGACGAAGGCTGACAGATGATCGTGGGAATCGGCGTGGACATAGTGGAAGTGCCGCGCATACGCCGGGCCGTCGAGCGCTACGGCGACCGATTCGTGGGGCGAATCTTCACCGACCAGGAATCACGCTACTGCCGCCGGTGTTCCCACCCGGAACAGCGCTTCGCCACCCGCTTTGCGGCAAAAGAAGCCGCGCTCAAGGCGTTGGGCGCCGGCTGGAGCGGGGGCGTGCGATTCCTGGACGTGGAGGTCTCAAACAATCACCTGGGCGCCCCCAAGATCACACTTGCGGGAAAGGCCCTTGAGATGAGCCGAAAGCTGAAGGTCGATCGGATGCACGTGAGCCTGAGCCATCACCACGAGTTCGCGGTGGCCCAGGTGATCCTCGAGGGGCATCAGGACGGCGACAAGGGTCGCCAGGAGACAGAGAAGTAACACAATGCCGTCGGGGGCAGAAGCGCGCCGGCTCGGAGGAGAGGCGGCGGCAAGAGCTTGAAAGGTATCCTATGGCGTCGCGCGCCTTTGGAAGCGCGCAGATATTGCGGATTCATCTGTTCCGCGCAATTCGGTGGTGCGACTCGGCCGGGTACGGCCTGTATCTCTTGGCTCTCGTGTGCGGCGTCTCGCTGGCGAGACGGCGGAATCCGAGGAATAGCCCTTTCCACCCTATTCCTCCTGGACGCCCAACGGGCGGGCGGCAAGCAGTTCACCCGGCGTCAGTCACCGATTCCTGTGTCAAGTGCGCATGGCCGGATGAACGGTTTCTCGCGCCCTCTCGCGACCGGTTGCAACCCACTTCCACCTTTGCTATAGTTCCATGCGCACACATTATCTCCACCCTCACAGGAGGACAGCCACTGATGGCTTCGCAGCGCCTTTTCACCTCCGAGTCCGTTTCGCCGGGACATCCGGACAAGGTAGCAGACCAGATCACCGATGCAATCCTGGACGCCTTGCTCACGCAAGACAAGAACTCTCGGGTCGCCTGCGAGTGCCTCGTCAAGAGCGATCTGGTGTTCATAGCGGGTGAGATTACGTCCGAGAGCACCGTCAACTACGAGGAAATCGCCAGGGCGCTGATCCGGCGGATCGGCTACACCAAAGCCGAGTATGGCTTCTCAGCAGAGAGCTGCGAGGTGAACGTCGCCCTCAGTGAACAGTCGCCCGACATCGCACTGGGCGTGAACGCAGCGCCCGACGCCGGCAAGCAGCAAGGCGCAGGCGACCAGGGAATGATGGTGGGCTTCGCCTGCAAAGAGACCCCGGAACTGATGCCGCTGCCCATTATGCTGTCGCACCGGATAATGAAGCGCGCGGCGGAGCAGCGGGCTAGCGGCGCCGTGCCCTTCCTGCGGCCGGACGGCAAGACGCAAGTGACCGTGCGCTACGACGGACACAAACCGGTGGGGATTGACACCGTGGTGCTCAGCCTCCAGCACGATCCCGACGTGGGCCTGGAAGAGCTGCGGGAGACGCTGATCGAGCAGATCATACGCCCCTGCCTGCCGGAAGAGTTCGCCTCCGATGACATCACCTACCACGTCAACCCCACGGGGCGATTCGTGACCGGGGGACCAAGCGCCGATTGCGGACTGAGCGGCCGGAAGATAATCGTGGACACCTACGGCGGGCGGGCGCGGCACGGCGGCGGCTCATTCAGCGGCAAGGACCCCAGCAAGGTGGACAGAAGCGGCGCCTACGCCGCCCGCTACGTGGCCAAGAACATCGTTGCTGCGGGCCTGGCCGACCTCTGCGAGATACACATCGCCTACGCCATCGGCATAGCCGATCCGGTCTCCATTTACGTGGACACCGAAGGCACGGCCCATATCCCCGAACAGCGCATAGAGCGACTCGTGCGAGAATGCTTCGACCTGCGCCCGCGGGCCATTATCGAGGAACTGGACCTGTTGCGCCCGATCTACCTGCCGACTGCTGCGCTGGGACATTTCGGGCGCGCCGAACCTGAGTTCACCTGGGAGAGGACCGATCGGGTGGAACCGCTGCGCCAGCGGGAGGGGACGTTAGGCGTTTAGCAACGGAAAAAGCAAGCGGGGGCCCGCCGGAGGCTGACAGTGGCGGACCTCCCGCTGCTGGGAGGAGCTGAGTTGTTGACTATTGCAGCGTGCTCGGTATCCTTTGCCAGCCCTCCTTGATCGCCGCTATCAGATTGTATCTCAACTCCCGGTATCGCAACTCCAACTCCGGAGCGTTGTCCGCCTGCCGCCATTGCTCCAGGGCGGCGCGAGCCTCCCGGGCGAGGCGGCCGGCCACGCGCCGGATCCGGTCGTTGGACAGGTAAGAGCGCTTTTTCGCTTCCGAACGCCCTTCAACCAGCTTCTTCGCACAGAGGTAAACGGCCAGAGGCGCGGACCTCAGTTGCCCGCCCTTCTGAAAATATCGCCGCACCGAACCCGCTTTAATGCCGGTCTTCGCCGCGATGATCTGATAGATATCTTCCTTCGCTTTGAAACGCCGCTCCAACTCCGGCAGCAGTGCGCACGTCTCCTTTACGGACACCGCCCGGTATTGCTCGGGGATACCAGGCTCTCGACCTTCTTCCAGGTCTTTGAGCCACTTGAGCAGGCAGTCCTTAATCTCCACCTGTATGCGTCTGCCCTTCTTGTTTCCGCTCAACGCCTTGTGAATGCAGTCGTACTTCAGGCTGCTGACCTGGGCAATGGCCTTGTGCATGGCGCTGTGGCTGCGCAGCAGCAGCTTGCGGCGCGCATCTTCCAGCCATTCGTCCGCGTCCGACTCGCCCACAAGCTCCTCGATGGGAACCAGACCGGCCCGAAAACGCCCGTTCAGCTCCCGCAGCAGGTGTTTCAAGCAGTACGGCGCCTTCTGATCCCCCGCCTGCCCGCGTAAAAGCCCCAGAATCTGCTCTGTCGAGAGCGTATAGCCTCTCTTTTTCAGCTTGCGCCGCAGGTAAGGCGCCAGCGTAAAGAGCGCGAAACAACCGCCCGACTCCTCGCACTCCTGCAATACCTGGCGAAACTCGCCTGCCTTCATGTAGCGCGGCCGGGTGAACTTGCCGTGCCCGTTGGATGCCACGGCGTCCGCCAGCGCGTCCAGCTTCCGCTGAGAAACCCGGCCGAGCTCCTTTAGAAGCGCCTGCGCCATTTCCCCCTCAATATCCTGCTCCGGCTCGATCAAGTCCTTGATTTCATCCTGCAGACTGCGGACCAGTTCCTCCATGCGTCTGGTGACGTCAGCGTCGGGAGTAAAATTGGTTTCGTCCTGATCTAGCAATTGCTCCAGGCGCCGCTTCTGGGCATCCTCATCGCTCAGAAACGCGGCCACCGCGCTGCGGTCCACCGTGTGGCCGATCGCTTCTAGCAACTGGACATACGTGCGATAGCTCGTCACTGCTGCAAGTTCGGCGCTCATGACACCAATGCGCAGATAAATGAAAGCGCAATAAAAACTATCACAATCTACGCTATGGCAAGTGCCGTGCCAAACCCCAGAAGCATAGGCGCGGGCCGCGTCTGCGAACCGGACAACCCGCACACACGCGCGATCACGCGTTGGCGCAAGTGCCGTTCTTACGCACACTTGCCAAAGCGCTGGTGAGATTACACCCACCAGATAGAGCGTGTGCAGTTGTCACGGGACACGGCGGAAGGGCGAAACACACCAAAGTGTGACGCGCATAGTTACAGTGTAACATCGCGAAGCACAGAACACGGACCGTTTTAGGGTCACTCCCCGCTCGTATCCTGGCCCTCGTCGAGCGACCCACGCAGCTTCGCTGGAAGCAGGTACAGGAAGCTGCGCGCACACTCAGACATAGCCCTCGCCCCCGCTGACTGCTCAACGTACCAGCGAACCTGGCTTCCCTGCCCCGCATACTGAAGCACCAGGGAAGCAAACACCCCGGCCAGCAGGGCGCCCTTCAGCAGGCCGAATCCCGCCCCCAGTACGCGATCCGGCAATTCGGGCTTGATCCTGTCCACCACGCCCCGCAGCAAGAACGAGACAAAATAGCAGAGGAGCAACATGCTCAGCAACAGGAGTATCATGGAGACCACCCGCCGGGTGGATTCGCCAAGCCCCAGCTCGAAGGCATCGGCCAGGACCGGGTAATAGGCCCAGGTAACCCAGAAACTCACCACGACACCAACTATACGAAGCGCCTGCCAGAGGAACCCCGTCCAGAACCCCAGCGCCATGCTGATAAGCAGCAAGCATACAAGCACGATGTCCACGGCGGTGAACGTCCCCCACAACTTCCACGCCTGCTCAGCGGCTAGAAGGCCGTTCATCGCTTTCCTCCCCAAACGCTGCGCGGCAAGGCCATCCTTCTATACCTTAAATGTACAAAGGGGAGGCGCCATAATCAAGTTCGCTCCGAGGTTCAAAAACCACTCGCCAGCGATATAATGGCCATGGCGCACTGGATAATCTTTTGGAGGATGCGATGAGCGACGACGCCCCGGCCCAGGTGGGTCGCTTCCTCCTGAAACTCATCGTCCCCTACCCCTCCCGCGAGGACGAGACGGCCATCATAGACCGCATGGCCATCTCGACGCCCCGCCCGGGCCTCGAGCCCGTCCTCCACCCCGACGAGTTGATCGAAGGCACCCTGGCGCGCCTGCCCGTCCCGTAGCTCGGAAGAACGAAGGAAAGGCTTGAGGCGTGAGGGCCACGAGCCGAGTTGCGGCGCAGCGCAGGAGCTATAGGGCGTCCATAAGAACTTGCAAGAGAATCTGGAGCAAGATGATGACCACGATGGGGGAGAAATCAATGCCGCCGCTCCGCGGCAGCATCCGCCGCACGGGCCGCAGCGCGGGCTCGGTTATATCGTAAAGGAACTTGCTGAAGACGTTTTGCTGATGCCGGCCCGGCAGCCACGAAAAGATGGCGCGCAGGACAATTGCCAGCGTATAAAGCCGGACTATCGCAGCCAGGAACTTCATCGCCACAGCCTCCGCACAACTCGGAAAAGTAATATGGAATATCGAGCCCTCAATCTACAATATCCGACGCTGCCGAAGCAACTGCTTCACCGCCTTACATTTCCGCTCATGTTGCGCCCTCCCGCAGCAGGGATTCGATCCGCTCGGGGACGCCGCCGACCTTGCAGATGGTCTCCGCGTAGTCGGGACCACACTCGGGCTCGAACATAAACGCGCCCTGGTAGTCAATCTCGCGCAGCCCTCGGAAGACCTCGCGCCACTGCAAGTCCCCCTCGAAGGGCGGGCGGTGGTCCCGCCCGTCGCGGAAATCGTGCAGGTGGACGTGCCGCAGCCGCGGGCCGATCTCGCGCAGGATGCGCGTCGGCTCACCGGGCAGCGTCATAGGGTTGAGTCCCTGTTCGTTGCGCTCGTGTCCGACATCCAGTATCTGGCCGATGGCCGGGTGTCCGATCGAGTCGATCCAGTCAATGCAGGAGCGAATGTCCTGTCTCCCGCTGAAGCCGAAGTTCTCGATGGTCAGGCTGAGGCCCTGCCCTTCGTAGCGCCGGGCCAGCGCCTCGTAGCCGGCGCGGGTTGCCGGGTCGGCGATCTGCACGTGGGTGCCCCAGACGGCGCCGCCCAGCTCGATCAGGTGATCTATCATCCGGCGGGACCGCTCGATCTCCGCCTCCAGGCCGAGCCGCTGGAAGTCCACCGAGCGCGAGTGGAAGCTTGTCACGGTGAGACCCGCCTCGCGGATGGCCTCGACGATAGAGTTCATCGTGTCCGGGTCTTCTTCCTGGTATTCCTCGCGCCGGTCGAGCACTTCGAGGGTAACGATGCCGGCGTCGGCGATCTGGCGCATGAGGTCATGCCACGGGAGGTCCTGGCCAATGAACACGACAGTGGAAATGCCCAGACGAGCGCGCACCTCTTCGGCCGTGTAAGCGGGGTTGGGAATGCTCATAAGCGTCCGTCCTCCTCTCCAATTCAGGATCAATCAGACAAGTGGGGCAGGTCGGCGACGGCCGTGCCGATGCCGGTGCTCCCGTAGCCGTTGCCGTTGTAGAAGACGCGCAACTGTCCGCCCTCGCGCACGACCGTCGGATAACACGTCATCCGCCCTTCCCAGGAATCATCCTCCGTCGGCGCGATCGACAGGTTGTCGTCGCCGCCTTCGCCCCGGTACCAGTGATAGCCGTCCCGGCTGACGGCCTCGGCAATCGAGTAGGCGCCCCAGCGCGTGCCGATGCAGCAGTGAAGGCAGCGGAACAGCTCTCCGTCGCGCCAGACCACCGGGTAATTTGCCGCGCAATCCTCCCGAGGGATTTCGGGACGCCTGCGCATGACGATCCGGAAATCCGTCCACTGCAGGCCGTCAGTGGAGTGCCCCACGATGGCGAGTTTCTCCTGATTGACGCGCAGGTCATCGCTCGGTCTTCCGACCGGCAGGGAGCAGTAGAGCCGGTAAGTGACTGTTACGTCGTCATCTGCCACGCGCAACGGCGGCCCGCCGCCGCCGATCGACGTGTTTCCCGGATACTCCTCGAAGTGATCGCCTGTGAGCGTCGGATTCATCCCGAGCTTGCGCCAGTTCAAGCCATCGTCGCTGACAGCCATGCCGAGTCCCTCGATGGATCGGGACAATCCTCTGCTCCACCCGGTGCTGGGCAGGCCGGTGTAAATCATGTACCAGGTGTCGCCCACCAGAAAGGGCCGCGGGCAGACCATCCACAGGGCGTCGAACTCGTCCTGGGCCCCCACGTCCAGAATCGGCCCGACGTGCTTGAACTCCGTCGGCCGATCCTGCGGCGCAATCGCCAGGCAGACACGTCGCTTGTTCTCGCTGTCGCCGCCCGCGTAGTAGAGCCAGTACTCGCCGTCCCGGGGCACGACGACGGGGGTCATGCACGCCGTGCTGTTATAGGCGCCTCCTGAACCCGGCCGGATGACGGGGTTATCCGGGTCGCGTTTCCACTTGAAACGAATCAAATCCACGCTCGCACGCCCTCCGACACGCCTTCAATTCTCCCTGTAATTCATACAACCGCCCGCAGCCCGAAACGCTGCAAAAAGCAAATCATATCCACGTGCACGGCACAAGGCAATCCCTGTCGCCGTCGGTCCCGTGGTCACTCTTGAGTCCGTCCGCAGATGGTTGGGGCGTCTCGTGATGTCCATGATCCGCCAGTATGATAATGCCATACTCCAGTGGCTTCAGATGCTCGACCAACCTCTTCAAGCGCGCATCGGTCTCTCTCAACATAGGCGCGACCTCCGGAGATGATGGACCTCTCTGGTGAAAAACATCATCCACCCTGCCGAGCTGGGCGATCAGAAACTCCGGCGCCGCACCGTCAGCGATATCCATGATCACATCGGCCACGTCATCATCTGAGCCGTTGCCGGCGTCACCCCGAATGTCCGCGAATCGTCCCAGCAATTCGCTCCCGCTGTATCCGCCAAGCCCCACGCCGGCGAGGCCGGCGACCACCTCTGCAATGGCAGCGCCTTTGGCTTGCCTGGGAGCGGGCAACCCCAACACAGCGCTTACGGTCGGGGCGACGTCCATCATTGAACACTCTTTTTCGCTCATCGCGACGTCCTGCTCCCCTTCGCTGAAAGTCTTATCCGACGGATCACTGGAAGTGCGCGGCCATGTCCTCGTTGCCCGGATGCGCGAACGTATCCTCCATGACGCCGCGCGCCTGGTCGATGCTCATCCGCTCAGTGCTCAGCAGCGAGAGCAGCAGACGCTTGCGGTCCCGGCTGAGGTACGTCTCCACTGTGTCCTGGATGCCCAGCACGCGCTGCGCTATGAGGTATGCGATCGGTTCCGGCAATGGATCCCTCGCCATCTTCTCCAGCCCGGCCGCCGACGCGTAGGCGGGCAGCTCCACGGCCACGTTGTCCGGGATGCCCGGGATCGCGCCGTTGTTCGCGACGTTCACCTGGAGGACGCGCCCGTTGTCATTGGCAAGCGAATCCATAATCGGCACGTTCGCCTCGCCGGTCGGGCGCAGAGGGTAGCGCTCGGTGAGGGGAGTGTCCTTGTCGGCCAGCGCGTCGCGGAACTCGCTAGGGCGGGCCTCCATGTGCTGGATGTGGCGCTCGATCCAGGCGCCGGTATCCTCGTTGTAGCGCTCGACCAGTTCCGGAGAGCGGCGGAACCAGTCCGGCCAGTTGCCGCCCCCCGGCGTGCACGTGTCGCCAATGGGGAACAGGCCCAGCATCCGGTACATGGCGATGGCCTTCGGGCCGAGCGAGTGGCTGGGCGTGCACTGGTCGCTCTGCCAGAACGCCTCCGCCTTCTCCTCGATCCAACGGTCCAGCGCGGGGTAGGCGTCCTTGCCCTCATGGTAGAACTCGCTCATCCAGATGAAGTGGTTCAGGCCGTAGGCCCGCGCCGTCACCTTCTCGGGGTCCAGCCCGATGACACGGGCGATGTTGCCCACGTCGCCGATGCCGTGGCAGAGGCCGACTGACTTGACGGAACTCGCCCGCTGCACCAGCGTTATGCCGGTCGTCATAGGGTTGGAGGATTGGATGTACCAGGCATCCGGGCAGAGCCGCTCCATGTCCCTGACGATGCTCACAAACAGGTCGAGCTGCTTGAACGAGCCAAGCACGCCCCAGCCGATCCGCGCGTCCCCCAGGCCGTGCTTCTGCGCGATCTCACGCAAGTAATTCCGGCCGCGCCAGCCGCCGACCAGCGCGCAGCAGAGCACGAAGTCGGCGCCGTCGAGGGCCTTCTCGCGGTCCAACGTCTTGCTGAAGCTCAGCTCCACGCCGGCGTCCCGGGCGTAGCGCTCGGCGAGCGCGTGGGTCACGTCCAGGCGCTCCTGGCTAATGTCCATCATGCGCACGTGCGAGCCGTGCAGGCTCTCGATGGACGCGAAATCCCTGACCATGTCCAGGCTGAACTGCGCCGAACCGGCGCCGATCACCGCCAGTTGCACTCCGGCCATGTCCACACTCCTTCGCTGGTTATACGCCAACCTCTGACGAGGCTTAGTCCATTCCCGTCCAAAGCGAGGTATTCTACCGTTCCAGCGCGAAAGGGGCAACCGCTCTCACGCTCGCAAGCGACTCGCAACGGCCGGACGCCTCCGCCTCTTCGCCTGGGGCTGCGACCGAATCCGTTACAGTGTGAGCAAGGCGATCTGTCGCCCGCGCGCCGGCGGTGACAGCCTGCGCCAAGCGATGTCCGCCCCACGACAGGCCGCTGTCCGGCGCAGCGGCGCTCTCTGGCTGGCGGACGTCCGCGGTGAGGCGCGCGTGGCGCCGACTTTCTAAGGAAAGACGTGGGGGAGCATTTTGCCCCGCTTGCGGGGCAAAATAGAGCAGGCGAGCAGGAGAACAGGTAAGCAGGTAACAACGGCAAAAAAACTCTGCGCTGACTGGCTCCCTTGAAAGTTCATGAAGAAGCGCGCTCGTCTGCGGTCACTTGTTCAACTGCTCACCTGGTCACAAACGACTTTCAGCTTGCTGACATCCCTGTGAACTCATAGCATCTGCTCGTCTGCGGTTACCTGACCTACCGTCCTGTCCCTGCCGCGCTTCTCTCGGTAATCCGTCTTTATCCCTACTCCGTCCTGCTTCGCCCCAGTGGGCGGGGCTACCAAGGATTACGAAGGGCAAGCCGTGTGAATCCCTCTCTGTCCCCGCGGTTGTCCCGTTTCTTCCTTTTCCCCGTTTATCTGTGCAAATCAGTGGGAATCTGTGGCTTCTCGCTTTTTTTACCGGACTCAGGGGACTCTACGGACACACTATATTTTCAGAACGAGTATAATCGAGGCGCCAAGCGCCAAGTATGAAGTGTGAATTATGTGTGAATTATGAATTATGGAATCAAACGGCAACCCTTCGTCCCGCAGTCGCGGGATCAGGGCAGGCGGCAACGGCAGAAGTCTGGGTGGAAGGATTCCTTATACCTTCATCCGTCTGCCTTCATCGTTGGCGCCTTGGTCGCCCGCTTTTTCCTTCGGCATTGGACGTTGGATGTTCGACATTCGATATTGTTTTCCCCATGTCCCCAGGGTCCGCTATGTCCGTCATGTCCCGAAACGGCTGTCGAACCGGGCCGACTGCAAAACGAACCCATTCTGTAGTATCTTCTTGTGAAAAAGGTAGTTGCGAGCAGCTTCAGAACATTTCCCCGCGCCGCCACGTTCAT
This sequence comes from Planctomycetota bacterium, assembly GCA_021161675.1. Classification (GTDB taxonomy): domain Bacteria; phylum Planctomycetota; class Brocadiia; order SM23-32; family SM23-32; genus JAGHAF01. The sequence continues at coordinate 18,945 of JAGHAF010000045.1, forward strand.
TCGCCGCGGCGGGGCTGGTAAACGTTGTGGCGTAGTGGTAAAACTCCTTGCCGTAAGGCGTTCTTCCTACTCCGCTCGCGCGTGACGAGCTACGAAGGACAAGCCGTAGTGAAATGCGGCGGAACAGTTACCAATCATGAATGGAGGTTGCGTGATGAGCGCGCTGGATGAGTTGCAAGACTACATTGACGGGCTCTGGATCGTGGATACGCACGAACACCTGCCGGCCGAGAAGGACCGTCCGGCCGACTCGGATGTGCTGACCGAGTGGCTGACGCATTACTTCTCTTGCGACCTGGTGTCGGCGGGGCTGGCGCCGAAGGACCTGGGGAAGGTGACCGACAGCTCCGGCGACTTGATGAAACGATGGGACATGGCGGAGCCCTACTGGCAGGCGGCCCGCTCGACGGGCTACGGGCGCGCCCTGGATATCGCCGCCCGGGGACTCTACGGCATCGAGTCCGTCAATCGCGACACCATCGGTCCGCTGAACGACGCCTTCCTGGCGGCGCGCGAGAAGGGCGGCCATTACCAGTACGTGCTCAAAGAGAAGAGCCGCATCGCGGTTTCCATCGTGGACTCGCGGCTGGACTGCGACGAGCATTTCTTCGTCTCCGCGCTTCGCTTCGATCACTTCATACGCCCGCAGGGCGCGGGAACCCTCGCCTCGGCCGCCCGTGACGTGGGCGTGCGCCTGCACACACTGGAGGACGTAAAGGAGGCGCTCCGGCTGAGCCTGGACAAAACTGCCCAACGCAAGACCTTCGTCACTGTGAAGATGGGACTGGCCTACGAGCGGACGCTGCACTTCGCCAAGACGACGCACGCGAAGGCGGAGGAGGAGTTCAACCAGTTCATGTTCGGTTGGAACGCGCCGGGCTGCCATTCCGTGCACATGCCCGGCCGGGCGTATCAGGATTACATGATGCACTACCTGATGGAGCTGGCCGAGGAGCGCGAGCTGCCGGTGCAGATCCACACGGGCCTCCACGAGGGCACGGGCAACGTGATCGAGAACTCCAACCCCGTTCTGCTGACCAACCTGTTCATTGAGTATCCCGGCGTGCGGTTTGACATCTTCCACATGGGCTATCCATACATGATGGAGATGTCTAACCTGGCGAAGAACTTCCGCAACGTGTTCATCGACATGGCCTGGGGCAACATCATCAGCCCGGAGGCGGCGCGCAGGGCGCTTGTGGAATGGCTGGACGCCGTGCCCGCCAACAAGATAAGCGCGTTCGGCGGGGATTACTGCTTCGTGGACGGCGTGTACGGACACCAGAAGATTGCGCGAGGCAACGTGGCCGCCGCGCTGGCCCAGAAAGTGGCGGACGGTTCGTTCGACCTGGACAGGGCGAAAGAGATCGCACATTGGCTCCTGGTGGACAATCCGACGCGCATTTTCAGGCTGGAAGACCGCGTCCGGGCCGGCGAATAGGAACACACCGCAGAGCTCGCAGAGAACGCAGAGACGACAAAGGACGCAGAAAAGAGATGGCGAAGGCCTCCTCTTGCTATATCATTCCCGCCCTCCGCGTCCGCTGCGGCGGCGGGCTGAGAGGCGCCTAAACGCTTAGGAAACAAGAATAAAACAGAGGAATAGAGACATGGAGACGGCTTACGACCTGCCGCTCATTGACGGGCATCTCCACATCGAGGCGTTGGGCGGCATTGCGAACGTGGCGAAGATACTGGATATCTGCGAGCTGAGCGGCCTCGGCCTGATGGCTGTGCCCTTTTGGGGCGACGAGAATGTGCCCCAAAACGTGCTGGTCTTGCTGGCCAAGGCCATGCATCCGGAGAAAGTCTTCGCGTTCGGCGGGCTGCGGCATCCTCGCTCGGGTGACGTGGTGGACCCCCTGAGCTACGAAGAGCAGGCCCGGCGCCTCATCCGCGCCGGCTGCGACGGCATCAAGATGGCCGAGGGCAAGCCCAACGTGAGGAAAGGGCTGGCGGAGGCGCTGGACGCGGAGAGCTACCGGCCGTTCTACCGCTACCTGGAGGCCGAGGGGATACCCCTGATGCTGCACGTGGCCGATCCAGTAACGAACTGGGACCCGGCGGAGGCGACCGAGGAACTCATCAACGTGGGGTGGTTCTACGGCGACGGGACGTTCCCCAGCAAGGAGCAGATTCACCGCGAGACGGAGCACGTGCTCGACGAGTTCCCCGGACTGCAGGTGACGCTGGCGCACTTCTACTTCCATTCCACCATGCTGGACCGTTTGGCGGGTCTATTGGAGCAGCACCCGGGCATGAGGATCGACATCACCCCCGGGCACGAGATGTACTACAACTTCGACAAACAGTACGACGCCGCCCGCGCCTTCTTCCAGCGCTTTCACGAACGCATCCTGTTCGGCACTGACAACAGCACGGGCCGCTCCAGCCCCGACACCAGGCGCATGGAGAGCGCCAGGGACAGGATCGAGGGAATGCGGCGCTACCTGGCAAGGGACGACACCGTTGACTGTCTCGAAGGCGCCCGCCTGCGCGGGTTGGGACTGGGAGTGGAGGCGCTGGGCGACATCTATACCGAGAACTTCCGGCGCTGGGCCGGCCAGAAGCCCAAACCGGTAGACATACCATTGGTCGTGGAGGAGTGCCGCCGGCTGGCGGGCCTGTCGGAAGATGCCGGGGCGGACGAGGAGATTCTCTCCGCGCTCCGCCAGATAGAGAGGCGGCTCGAGTCGCTCTCCGGCTGAGCCGGCGGACGCCAGGGCCATACGGCGCCGGTGTCGGTATGCTTGACGGCGGCGCGGATATGGACTACAAGAGGATTGCCGTGCTGTTTCGCAGAGGAGTTGCCATGCAGGGCGCCCGCAAATCGGCCTATTTCTTCGGGGTTCTGGCGGCGTTGCTGTGGGGCCCCCAGTTCATGTTGTTCCGGCGGTTGCTGAAGGGCAAGGGAGCGCCCACGGCGCCGGTGCTGGCCTTTTACTTCGTGTTCGGCGGGGCTGTCGCGCTGCTGCTCGTCATGTTCCTGCTGGGGCGACTGCCGGAGCTGAGGATATTCAACCGGCGCGAGACACATTTCCTGGTGTTAGTCGCCACCGGGGGATACGGCTTCTGGATACTGCGCTCGCTGACCATGGATGCACTGGACTTCTCCACGGCGCGGCTGCTTTTCCTCACTGCGCCGCTGGCGATCGGCGCGCTCAGCGCCTTCTCGCGCGAGAAGGCGGACGGACGCGCGCTCTTCGGGCTGGCGCTCGGCTTCGTGGGCTGCATCCTGCTGGTCGGGCCGGGACGCCAGATGGCCGGCGGCCTCAGAGGCGCGCTTCTCGGGCTGGCGGCGGCGGGATGCTGGGCCCTTTTTTCTGTGTCAGCGCGCCCGCTCGTACGCAGCGAGTCGGCGCTGGCAGTCGCCGCGCTGGTCACCGCGCTGGGAGCGCTCTGTCTGCTGGTAACGTGTTTGAGCATGGGTGAGGGCATTATCCGGATCGGTCCTCGCCAGTTGATGCTGGCTTGCCTGGCCGGAGCGGTGACCGTGGGCTTCATGATGCCGGTCTGGCTGCGCTGCCTTGCGGGGGCGCCGGCGGCGCTGGCGGGCGGATTCTGGTACCTGGGGCTGCTCTTCGGCGTGCTGCTGGCCTGCCGGATCGAGGGCGAGCCGCACCCCGGGGCGCTGTGGATTCTGGGCGGGGCGACGCTGATACTGCTGGGCCTGTACGGAGCGCTTTCGGGCCGCTATAAGCGGAGGCGCGGGGTCAGCATGAGCGATATCATCCGCGACACCTGAGCCCTGCGCGGATGCGCCGCATTCACCCCTCTTCGATCATCTGATCGTAGAAAGCGACGTAGTCGTCCGGGCTGTCTCCGCTTCGCATCCCGATGGCGAGCCGGGGATGACAGTTGAGCTGGCCGGTGATGTTGTACGGGATTTTGGGGCCCCACTCCATGTCCTGTTTGAGCGGCACGACGTGGTCCTGGATGCACTTGAGGACGGGGCGCAGGCGGAACTTGGGGTTCTTCAGAAAACCAATAAGCAGTTCGAGCGGACAGTTGCCGGCGCCCCTGCCAATGCCGTTCATGGTCGCGTCCACGCGATTTGCGCCGAGGATGAGGGCCTCGATCGTGTTGGCGTAGGCGAGTTGCTGGTTGTTATGCCCGTGGAAGCCGACGTCTTTGCCGGTTCCCTCAACGGTTTCCATGTAAACCTGAGTCAGGCCCCGCACCTGCTCCGAGTAGAGCGCCCCGAAGCTGTCGACGATGTAAATGGCGCTCGCCGGGCTTTGAACCAGCACGTCTAGCCCCTCGCGCAGGTCTTTGTCGCTGACGACCGAGACGGCCATAAGCTGCATAAGCACCTCGTAGCCCTTCTCGTGGGCGTCTATCATCATGTCCATCGCGATCGGTATCTGGTGGATGTAGGCCGCCACGCGAACGGTGTCGAAGACGCTTTCGTCGGCCGGGAGGATGTCCTCCTTGTAGTCGGTGCGCTCGGCGTCGGCCATGACGGAGAGTTTCAGATCGGTGGGGTTATCTCCCACCACGCGCCGCATGTCGTCCTCGTCGCAATGTTTCCACGGCCCGTACTGGGAAGGAGGGTAGATTTTCTTGGATGCCTTGTAGCCGCACTCCATGTAGTCCACGCCGGCCTCGACGTCCGCTTCGTAGACGGCCCGCACGAACTCATCGCTGAAATGATGGTCGCAGACCAGGCCGCCGTCACGGATTGTGCAATCGAGTATCTTGATGTCGGGCCTGTAGCTGACCCATGAGCCTCTGGCTTCCGGTTCCTGTTCGTGTCCCATTGGTTTTCCTCTTTACTCCGGGATTCCGCAGTTGCAGGATCCCCATAGTGCCTTCTGAGGTGGCATTTGTCAAGCAGGAGTCATTCGTAGCCCAGCAGCTCCGGCATTCGATCCAGGTAGGTGCGGTTGCCGCTGAGGACCTGGTCGCGCCGCATCCGCACCTGCGGCAGGACCTCGTCGATGTAATTTTCGGCCAGGGCGCGCCTGTGCGCGGAGCGCATGGCGGGCTCACCGAGCAGGTAGCCGTTGTAGACCAGGGTTGCGGCCTCGACAAGCCTGCCCGTCTCCTGATCGCGGAAATCGGAGTCCTGCTCGTTGGCGTATTGGACCGCTTCCAGCACCCACTGACGGGCCTCGGCCAGCGCTTCAAGCATGGCAGGATCGAGCCCGAGTCCGCTGAGATGATCGTGCAGCCGCTGGCATTCACCCTCCAGCGTGCCGTTGAGCACGTAGCCGATGGCGGCATTGTGCTGTATTTGAGTGGTGCCCTCGTAGATGGTGGTGATGCGGGCGTCGCGATAGAGCCGTTCCAGCTCGTAGTCTTTCATGTATCCGCTGCCGGCCAGCACCTGGATGGCCGTGCTTGCCACTTCGTTGCACATCTCAGTGGCATAGTATTTCGCGATCGGGGTGAGCGCGCGGGCCAGGGTGCGCCAGCGGCGCAGGTCATGGGCCAGCTTCTCGCCTCCGGGCAGGTCTTTCAATTCGCCCGATTTCTGAAGGCGCTCCAGGTTGTGCGCCATGTCAACGGCTATGGCTGTCTGGTAGGTGAGCAGCCGGGAAGTCTCGACCTTCATGTGCATCTCGCCGAGCATCTGGCGCACGGCGGGGAACTGGCGGATGGACTGGCCGAACTGCTCCCTCTCGGCCGCGTAGTCGAGCGCCACGCTCAGCGCGGCCTGGGCGATGCCGATTCCCTGGGCCGCGACGCCCAGCCGGGCGCCGTTCATCAGCGACATCACGTAGGTGGAGAGCCCGCGCTTGCGCTTGCCGATCAGGAGGGCGGGCGCGTCGCTGAACTCAAGCTCGCAGGTAGGAGAGCCGTGGATGCCGAGTTTCTCCTCGATGCGGCGCACGCGAATCTCTGGGCCGGACTCGCAAAGGAACAGCGAGAGCCCGCGCGCCCCGGCCATGTCGGGCTCGCTCCTGGCCAGCACCAGCAGTATATCTGCGCAGCCGTTGGTGATAAAGCGTTTGACTCCGCTGAGGCGCCAGATGTCCTCTCCTTCGTCGTAGGCGGCCCTGAGCTGCACGTTGGTCAGGTCGCTCCCGGCGTCCGGCTCGGTGAGCGCCATGGCGCCGGTGACCTTTCCGCTGCTGAACCGGGGCAGGAAGTCGGCCTTGACCTCATCCTCGGCGAAATTGTTGATGGTCTCGGCGATGTCCTGCAGGCCGAACAGGTTCATGAGGCTGGCGTCCGCCCGGCTCACCATCTCGATGGCGATGGCATAGATGGTGACGGGCATGTTGAGGCCGCCGTACTTGCGCGGGAGGGTGAAGCCCATCAGGTCTGCTTTGCCGAGCAGGTCCAGCGCCTGGCGGGTGCCGGCGGCGTAAGTGACTTTGCCGTCCTCGAAGCTGGCCTCCTCTTTGTCCACGTCCGCGGCGCAGGGCGCGATGGCCTCGGCCGCCAGTTCCCCGAGCATCTCGAGCACGCGCCGGTAATTGTCCATCGCGTCGTCGTAGTCGGCGGGGGCGTAGCCGCAGGTATCGGCCTCGGCATAGGCCCGTTCCTGCAGCATGACCAGGTCGCGCAGGTCGGCGTGGTCAAGGAAATCCACTATGTCCTGATTATCGGTGAAGAAGTTCGCCATCTTCAGTTCTCATTACCTGCCGTGTTCCTTGTAGACGTCAATGAGCGTGGGGATGACTTCATTGAGGTCCCCGACGATCCCATAATGCGCGATCCCGAAGATGGGGGCCTCCGGATCGGAGTTAATGGCGATAATCTTGCTGGATTCTTGCATGCCGGCCCTGTGTTGGACGGCGCCGCTTATGCCGCAGGCGATGTAGAGTTTCGGCCGCACGGTCGTGCCCGTCTGGCCCACCTGATGGGCTTTCTCTATGAAGCCGGCGTCCACCGCCGCGCGCGAGGCCCCCACCTCTGCGCCCAGCGCGTCGGCCAGCTTGCGGATAAGCGCGAAGTTTTCCTTGCTGCCCACGCCCGCGCCGCCGCTGACGATTACGTTCGCCTTCTTCAGGTCCACGCCCTTCTCGGCGAGGAACTTCTCCACAAGTTCCACGCACATGAGCTCCTCCGGCACGGCGCCATCCACACGGATGATCTGGCCGGTGAGGGTCGGATCGGGCGCGCCCATCTTCATCACGCCTTCACGCACGGTGGCCATCTGGGGGCGGGTTTCCGGATTGACGATGGTGGCGATGATATTGCCACCGAAGGCCGGGCGAATCTGGTAGAGCAAGGCGGGGTATTCCTTGCCGCCGGCCGCGTCGCGATGCGGGCCGATCTTCAGGTCGGTGCAGTCGGCCGTGAGCCCGACCTTCAGCGCAGAGGCGACCCGGGGGGCCAGGTCACGCCCCAGCGTCGTGGCGCCGAAGAGGAGCACGGCCGGCCGATGCCGGCGGATCGCGCGCGTGAGCGCCTCGGCGTAGGGCAGGGTCGTGTAGCGGGCCAGGGCGGGGTCTTCCGCGAGGTACACGCGCTTGCAGCCGTGGGCGAAGAGCTGGCCCGTCAGCGCTTCGACCTCGGCTCCGAGCAGATAGGCGCCCACCTCTCCGCCGAGTTCAGCGGCCAGCGTCTGCGCCTTGCTGAGCAGTTCCAGGCTGACGTCCGCTATTGCGGCGCCATCGCTCTCAACGAAGACACAGACGTCTTTCGGTTCCTGTTCCATGTTGGCTCCCGGGCCATGCGTCAGTCGAAGATGTGCTCTTTGCTCAGTTCTTCCACCAGGGCGCCCAGTCCTTCGCGAGAGGGCTCCACTTGCTTTTGTCCCTCGGACTGGAGTTTGACGGACTCGATTTTCTTCACGCGGGTAGGTGATCCGCTCCCTCCACACGCCGAGATATCGGCTTCGATATCATCGGCATCCCACTGGTCGATCAGCAGGCCGCGAGCACGCAGCCCGAGCAGCGCGTCTTCGCTCGCCTCACCCGGACACTCGCAGGGGGCAAGCGCTTTCTTGTATCGCATGAGGCGTTTGGCGGACGGTGGGCGGGGTTGATTGGCGCTCGAAGTGACGGTCAGCAGGGCAGGCAGAGGCCCACGCAGAACTTCATAACCGCCATCGAGGGAGCGCTTCACCTCCAGGGAATGCCCGTCTATCTTGCGGATTTCCTCCACGTAGGTAAACTGCGGCAGGCCCAGCTTCTCGGCGAGCTGCGGGCCGATCTGCGCCGTGTCTCCGTCAATGGCCTGGCGTCCGCACAGGACCAGGTCGGCAAGTCCGGCCTTCCGCACCGCACGGCTGAGCACGTAGGAGGTGGCAAGCGTGTCGGATGCCGCCGTGCGGCGGTCGGTCACCAGGATGGCCCGGTCGGCGCCGCGGTAGAGGCATTCGCGCAGGGCTTCCGCAGCCCGTGGAGGTCCCATGCTCAGGGCCGTGACGCGCGCGCCGTGCGCTTCTTTTATCTGAACCGCCATTTCCAGCGCGTTCAGGTCCTCCGGATTGACGATGGCGGGCAGCGCGGAGCGGTTCACCGTTCCGTCTTCCTTCATCGCCTCACCGCTGAGGTTCTCGGTGTCGGGGACCTGTTTTACGCAGACGATTATCTCAAGAGTCACCGGTTCTTCAATCCTTGTGCCAAGTGGAATACCAGGGCCAACCCCCGCGCAATTCTACAGAAAGGGGTTGCCATGTTTCAAGTGAATGGACATTATGCGTCCGCCGCCAGGAGCTGGGCCAGCGCGCGGCCCGTATAGGACTTCGGCGCCTGCGCCACCTTCTCCGG
>JAGHAF010000016.1 GCA_021161675.1 Planctomycetota bacterium
GCGTCTCCTCAGTAGTGCTGCTGACTGACGGGCTCTCCAACCGGGGCATCTCGCCCGAGGCCGCGGCCGACGGCCTCAGCGTGCCTATTTACCCGGTGGCGCTGGGTGGCTCGCCCTCGCGCGAGGGGCGGTTCCTGGACGTGGGCATCGCCGGGCTGCCGGACATGCCCGAACTGGCGGTGAAGAACCGCGCAAGGCTGAAGTTCGAGCTTTCGGCGCGGGGGCTGGAGGCGCTGACCGAGTCGGAAAGAAAGATCCAGCTCCAGCTCAAGGAAGGGGACCGCCTGCTGGCCAGCCGCCTCGTGGAGCTGCCGGCCGAGGGACGGCGCCGCGTGGAGCTGGAGTTCACGCCGGAGCAGACTGGCATCCGCCGCCTGGAGGTGACTATTCCAAACCTGCCTGGCGAGACGATCAAGCAGAACAATTCCCGCACGTTCACCGCGCAGGTCACTGACCCCCACGTTCGGGTGTTGATTGTGGAAGGCGTGGTCAGGGCCGAATATCGGTTCCTGCGGCGGATTCTAGAGAGCGACCCGAACCTGGACGTCACCTCGGTGGTCAAATTGGCCGGGCGCCGCTACTTCGTCCAGGGGGTGCAAAGCGGCGCTGAGCTGAGCCGGGGGTTGCCGGCGAAGGCGGAGGATTACGAAAAGTTCGACGTCGTAGTCCTGGGCGATATCGCAAGGCGCGAGATGACCGGGGTGCAGATCGAGATGCTGGCGGACTTCGTCGAAAAGGGCGGCGGGCTTCTGGCGCTCGGCGGCGAGAACGCACTCGGCGCCGGCGGCTATGCCGGCACAGCGCTGGCCGATGTGCTGCCCGTCGAAATTGGGGTGGGCCCCGCAGGAAGGACGAGCGCTGCTTTCAAGCCGCTGATCACCCCCGCCGGCAGGAATCATCCGGCGCTGGCTGGCTGCGCGGAGTTCTTCGAGGGACAGGGTCGGACTCTTTCGCTGGACAGCGCAAACCGGGTGGGCCCGCTCAAACCGGCTGCGGAAGCCCTGCTGACCAATCCTGACGAGAAAACGGCCGGCGGCGCGCCCATGCCTGTGCTGGCAGCCCAGAACTACGGTTCGGGCCGGGCGATGGTCATGACCGGGGACACCACCTGGAAGTGGAAGTTCCAGGTGGAGGCCCGGGGGATGGATTCCCCCTATTACCGGCTCTGGCGCCAGTCCGTCCGCTGGCTGGCGGGACGGCGTCCCGAAGAGACGCAGAAGGGAAAGCCCGTCTGCGGGTGGACGACGCGGGCGCAGTACGAGCCCGGCGAAACCGTCATCCTCCAGGCCCGTCTAAAGGAGCCAATGAGCGAGGCGAAACTGAGCGCCCGCGTCGAGCTGCCCGCCCCGGTCAAACAAGCGAATTCGGGAGGAAAGGAATCTCTCCGGAAACAGGCGAGCGTAAACTTCACCGCCTTGCCGCTGAACCCCGGGCGGTATCAGGCCGCCTGGCGGCCGCCTGCGGAAGGCGTCTATCGCGTCGAACTGTCCGGCGCGGCGGGAGGGGAGGAGATCGGGAAGGATCATTTCGAGTTCATCGTCGGGCGTCCGGACCGTGAGTTTGACCGAGTGGACGTGGACGAGGCGCTGCTGCGCAACCTGGCGGCCCGCACAGGCGGCGCCTTCCACACACTGGCGGACGCCGGGCGGATTCCGGACGAGCTTCGCGCAAGGCGTCGCATGATAATGCGGCGGGAGGAATTCAACCTGTGGAACGCTCCGTGGTTTTTCGCAGTGTTCTTGGCCTGCGTCAGCGCCGAGTGGATATTGAGGAAACGCTGCGGCCTGAACTGATGGGCTGAGGGCAAGCGTTCGTGCGCCTTTTACCACGGAGGCAGGGAGGACACGGAGAACGACAAGAAACATCAAACCACGAGGGACACGAAGAACACGAAGTTAGGGCTGAAGGCAAAAGAATGAACGGGGCACGAAAAAACACCTGGCGGATAGTGCCGTTTTTTCGTTTATCCTTCTTCGCGTCCTTCGTGCGCTTCGTGGTAAACGCCTTTCTTTCGTTTTTCTTCTCGTTCTTGCCTTGTCCGTGTTCTCCGTGTCTCAGTGGTGAAAACTACCTGAACGGTTACAATGAAAGCAGCGATGATGCGGGAACGGATACCAATATTGTTGCTTGCGGCTCTTGCGGGCTTCGCCGCCCAGGCGGCGGCCATTGACTGGCTGCCGGCCACGGTAGAACTGAGCGACGGCGCCTCCATTACGGGATCGGTGTCCGTGCCGGAGGGCAAGCTGCTCCTTTACGACGAGGGCGCCGCGCGGCGTTATACCGTGAAGCTGGACGAAATAGAGTGGCTCCGCAACGTGATCGAAGAGCAGGGCATGGAGGAGCAATGGATGTTCCGGGAGAGCGGCCTGGACGACAAGGTCCGCACCGGCCGCTACTATCCTGTGCGGTGTTATGAGACGCGCGTCAGCTTCCGCGACGGCAGGGAACTGAGCGGACACATCATCGCCAGGACCATCTACGTGAAGGCCGACGGCCAGACCAGGCGTTTCATCCTGCGCTACAAGCAGGAAGGAAAGCCCGGCCAGTCCCTGAGCGATCTTCCCTACGTGCGCTCGGTCCGATTCCAGGGCGAATCGGAGGGTGTGCGCGGCACGATTTCCGGCCGGGTTAGCGTGCCCAGGGGAGAGAGCGTTCAGGCTCTGCTTGCGTTCAACCGCGATAAGCTCAACGGCGTGGCGCCCTGGGTCAACCCGGTCACGGGCGAGTTCCAGGCCAGGGGATGCGCGGCCGGCGTTTGGGACCTTGTGGTGGTCACAAACCGCGCCGTTTACGTCTATTTCAGCCGGGAGCGGGACGCCGGCGCCGCCAGGCTTGACAAGAAGCAGGTCGGCGAAATCCAGGACTGGGTGGATAAGCTGCGGGACTTCTTCCACCAGCAGCGGGTGCTGTACGCGGCGGGCAACGAGAAGGGCGCCTTCGCGCTGATCTGGAAGGAGCGCCTCGGCCACACTACGCTGTCCGGCCTGGCAGAGCTGCACCGCTACGCCGTATGGGCGATGCACAAGCCGGAAAAAGAATGGCAGATACGCAAGCGCTTCTTCGTGTGGCGCGACCTGAGCAAGAGCCACGGGCTGAAACGGCTGGAGGTCGTCGTCAGCCCGAGTCTGGGAGGTCACAGGATCAGCCCCGAACGCCCGGATTTGCAGTTGAAGCTTGAATTGAAGCGCGCCGGCGAGCCGGCTATCCCGGACGCGCCCCCGGCCGGGGATGAAGGGATCTGTCCGGACAAGAAAACCGCAGGGGAGGAAGAGACCGATGGCTGACGAGGGCCAGCCGCGTGAGGTGGCGATGAGCCGGGTCTTCGGCACGCTGGGGCGGGCGCGTGTCGGCTGGCGGGTGGTGGAGGCGCTGCGCGGACTTATCCGGACGTTCGCGCTGGCCGGCGGGGCGTTTGTGCTGGCGCTGATCCTGGATAACATCGTCCACCTGCCTGGCGCGGTGCGGCTGGCGGCGCTTATCGTCCTGTCGGCCGGCACGATCGGCCTGCTGGCCCGCCTGGTGGGCTATCCGGCGCTGCGGCTGATAACGGACCAGATGGTGGCCGCGCGCCTGGAGCGCGGGCTGCCCGAACTTGAGAACCGGCTTATCAACGCGGTGCTGTTGAGCGGGGAAAGGTTCGCCGATCCGCTGGTGGACAGCATGGCCGGGCGTCAGATTTCCGAGGCCTCGCAGTGGCTGGGCGCACGCCCGCTGCCGCGCGCGCCTGAGGCGAAGAACCTGTGGAAACCGGCGCGCTGGGCGCTGGCCCTCGCCGTCTTCGGGGGGCTTTACGCGCTGCTCTTCACGGCCCACTTCACCAACGCCGTGCAGAGATTCATCCACCCCCGGGGGTTTATACAGCCGATCACGAATACCCGCCTGGAGGTCAGCCCGGGCGACAAGAAAATCCTGCAGGGCACCCCGCTTCCGGTGGAGGCCAGGGTGGACGGCGTGCTGCCGGAATCGGCGCGGATCTATGTCAGAAACTCCGGCGGGGAGCGCTCCCGCGCGCTGATGCTCTTTGAGGGGGATCGCTTCACGCACAAGTTCAGCAACGTGCAGGCCGACTTCAACTATCGCATTCTGGCCGGAGACGCCTCTACGAGGTGGTACGAGGTGACCGTGCAGAAGAGGCCGTCCATCGTCTCCCTGAAGCTGACCTACAGGTACCCGGAGTACACCGGTCTGGCGGAGCGCGAAATTGATGACGCCGACGGCGACATATTCGCGCCGGTAGGGACGTCGGTTGACATCGTGGCGCAGGTGGACAGGCCCGTCGCGCGCGGGCGCCTGGAGCAGCGCCTCGGCGGCGACCAGAAAGCGCTGACCCTGAGCGACCCCCTCGTCGAAGAGGAGGAAACGCTGCTGCGCGGGCAGCTCAAGGTCGAGCAGTCAGGACGCTACGCGATCCTGCTGGAGGACTCGGTTGGCATTGAGAACCTGCCCGCGTGGAAGCGCATAGAGGCCGTGCCGGACCGCAGCCCGACCGTCACGTTCCTGGAGCCGGGAAGGGACATTGACGCCGCGCCGGACGGTAAGGTGACTCTGCTGGCGGAAGCCGAGGACGATTTCTCCCTCAAGGAGATGCACCTGCTCGCGCAGACGGCGGCGGGCAAAGACTGGCAGAAGCTGCGCTCCTGGCAGTGCGAAGCCGGCGCCAGGGAGATGCGCGAGGGCGCGGTGCTGGATTTGGCGGACCTCGGCGTCAAAGAGGGGCAGACCGTCGCCTACTACATGCGGGCCAACGACGGCATGAGGCGAGAGGAGGATAACGCCGGACGCAGCCGCATCTATCACATTCGCGTAACCAACGGCGCAGCAAAGACTTCGGGTAAGGACGTCGGGCAAGCGCTGAGCGATGCGGAGGCGGTCCTCCAGAAGGCGCTCGCCGGGGAGGGAGAGTCGAAGGAAACGGTAAAGGCGGAAGAGCCTGCGATGACGGGCAAGCAGATGGTCGAGAAGCTGCTGTACGCGTTGAAGGACTTCGGCGATGCGCAAAAACGCATCCTGGAGATTTCGAAACAGCTCGGCGCCAGGCCGGTGGATGATTTCACGGACGCCGATGAGCAGAAGCTGAAGGAAATCGCCGAGTTGGAACGGGAATTGTCGGACTTCTTCCAGGAGGCGGCCACCGACCTCTCGAAGCTGCATCCGCAGGACTTCTCCCTGCCCGTCCAGGCCGACGAGTTCCTGGAAGTCTACAGCGAGGTGCAGCAGGCCGCCGAATCGCTCGAGCGCAAGGCGGTCGAGCTGGCCGTCCCCCAGGAGCAGGCCGGGCTGGAGCTGGCCGAGTCGATAGAAACCAACATCGAGAAGTGGCTCATGGAAACCAAGGATAACCAGCTCTGGTCCATGGAAGAGCCGCTCGAAGATTATGATGTGCCCATGACCGAGCTGCCGGACGAGCTGCAGGACCTGATCGGCGACCTGGTGGAAAGCGAAGAGGACATGACCGAGGAGTTCGACGACGTGACCAGCGGTTGGATGGACAGCCTGGACAAAGGCGCCGGCTGGGGGACCATGGACGGCCCCATCAGCAACATGTCCGCCAAGGGCGTGACGGGCAACCGCCTGCCCAACACACAGGAGGTCGGCGGCCGCAGCGGCGAGGGCCGCACCGGCAAGTCCAGCGGGCAGTTCGTGGAGAAAAAAGCCACCGGCAAGGGCGGCCGCAAGACCCCCAGCCGGCTGACCCCCGATCCGTTCGAGGCCGGCTTCGTCGAGGATACCAGCAAAGAGCCGGCCACCGGCTCCACAGGCGGCGGCAAGGTCAGCGGCCAGGGCGCCGAGGGCTTTCAGGGGCCCGTGCCGCCTCCGCTCCAGCAGAAGCTCAGTCGCATGGCGCAGCGGCAGCGCCAGCTCATAGACAAGGCCCGACGGATCAACTACGGCCTGGAAAAATACCGCGCCCCCCGAGGGCGGCTGCCCGATACGATAGAACTGATGAAGCTCCAGGAAGACCACCTCAGGAAGGGCGAGGTCAGCGCCTTCGCCAGTTACCAGCGCGTCGTGCTGTCGGGCCTCCGCGAGGTGAAAGAGCTTACGCAGAAGCAAAAACAGGTCGCGCGCGACCGCGGCGCGCTGTTGCCGAAGCGGGTCCGCGACGAGCTGTCGCTGGCGCAGACCGAGGAGGCGCCCGAGGCCTGGCGCCAGATGGTGCGCGACTATTTCCGAGCGCTTTCGGAGGCCGGCACGCCCAGGCAATGAAAGCTCTTCGGCCTTGTACAATGGTGCTCCTGCTGACTTGCCTGGCGGTGGGAACGCTGTGCGCCGCCGCGCCCGAGCAGGGAAAGACCATCGAAAAGAAGGGCGCTGTCATCGGCGCCACGACGGGTGTCATCCGCGCCAGCGACGGTGTCATTTACGCCACCGAAGATGGCGCGCGCGCCATGCAGATGGCGCCCCTGGGCGGAAACCTGCTGGAAAACGGAAGCTTCGAGCGCGGGCGATATTGGCCCGCCGGCTGGCAGGCGACCGACGGGCTGACGACGTTCTGGGCGCCGGGCGGGACGCACGGCAAACGCTGCCTTCGGATATTCACCGACGTGCTTGACTCGCAGTGGAAATCGCACTGGGACGAGGTGCGCCGGGCCGTCGCGTTGGGCGAGCGGCAGGCCGGCGGCGACGCCCAGGCGCTGCCGCAGGACCCGCGCCCGCCCGTGCCGGAGCGCATCCCCACCAGCCCGCCGTACTATGATACCGTGGCGGGCCTCCACGGCGTCCACTACCGCAGCCAGTTCGTCCCCATCGAGCCGCGCGCGATCTATCGCTTCAGCATTGACGCCCGCACCGACACCGCCGGAAAGCCGCACGAGCCCCGCGTGTTCATCAAGGGCTTCTTCGACCAGAAGATGAAGACAGCCCGGGGCGTGCAAATCGTCCGGCGCAACGCCTATCGCGCCCCGATGATCCTGGACCCCTGCGATGAAACGTGGCGCCGTTACGCCCGCACCTTCCACCCCTGGCGCTCGAAGAGCACGCTCGCCGAGAAACCGCTGAAACCCGAATACCTCCAGGTTCAGATCTACGCCTACTGGCGCCCCGGCAGCTACTATTTCGACAACGTGCGCCTCGAGATCGTCGGGATGGAAGAGGAAGAAAAGCAGCCCGGGCCTGCCCCGCAGAAGGACGCCGAGCCCGCGCAGCCCAAAGAGCCGCTCCCGACCAGCGATGGCTACCCGGTAATAGGCGACTGAACCCGGATATTTCATGGGCATTTTCCGGGTTCGTCTGCAACTCTTTACAGGGAAAAGACTTGCGGCTCAAGAGGCGCCCAACAAAGAACGACATACTGTTGATAGCCAGCGAGGCGATTTTGCTCTCAGGCAAGCCTGCGCAAGTGAGTGGCCGGAGGCGTGCCAATAGGCACGCTGAGGACCACAAGCGCGGAAGGCGCGGTCCTGAGGGCAAAAACGCCCGCTGGACGGGAAAGGCTCGTGAAATATCCGGGTAAAGGAGGAATGATGGCCATGTCCGGCGGGCGCAGATCATCGCGACTCCTCGTGCTCCTATCCGCTCTCGTCGTGCTGGGCGCCATTGTCGGCCCGGCGGCCGCGCTGGATCGCCCGCCCTGGGTAGACA
>JAGHAF010000011.1 GCA_021161675.1 Planctomycetota bacterium
CCATGCGCATGGAGCAAGTCCACTTCCGCATCCGCCAGAAGGGCTCGACGCAGAGACCGTGACGCGCCGAGCACGCGGAGACCCGAAGGATCATGCGCTTGCACAAGCTGCATGGACGCGGCCGCTGGCTCGCTGAGAGAGCCGTTGGATACATAGGCGATGGAAACATCCATCCCGTTCCGTGCCAAGGCTTGAACCAAAGACGGAACGGAACGGCTGGGACCGCCAGCGTTCGCATTCAAGCCACTCACGCAGTGTGTGACATTCATGACGTTGGCTTTCGCCTGCACAAGCGAGGATGGGTAAGAAAGCGAATACCGATTCGCCGGATCAAGCCGGGCTTCCGGCCGGGCGCCGAGCGCGCGGCCTGGACAGCTTGCCACAGGCCCCTCGCGAACCGCTGCGGATCCCAATCAGCGATGATCTCTTCGGAGCGCCTCCCGATGGCGCCGCGTTCCTCGTCCGACATAGCGGATATTCTGCGCATAGCGTCGGCCATATCGTCAACGTCGAACGGATCAAACAGATAACCGTTCCGGCCTTCCTCCACGAGGTCATAGCGGCATCCCGCCTTCTCCGAGACCAGCACAGGAAGGCCGCTCGCCATGGCCTCATTGACAACGAGGCCCCATTGCTCGGTCGTGCTTGGCAGGATGAAAGCGGAGGACAGTCCGTAATAGAACGGCAGCTGGTCGTACTGGACAAAGCCAGGCCACCGGACGTCGTCAAGCCCTAGGTCCCCGGCGCGCCCTTTGAGTTCGGCTTCCAGTTCTCCGCCGCCGCAGATAACCAACCCCCATGGAGACGGGACGTGGGCGCGATAGGAGGCGTAAGCGTCCAGCAGTCGGAACAAGTTCTTCTTCGGGACAAAGCGGCAGCAAGTCAGGAAGTAGCGTTCCGGCAGCTCCGGCCGGCGCCGTTCCGCTTCCTCTCGGCAGCGCAACTTCTGAGCGGACAATCGGAAGTGCTCGTTATCGACGACGTCGTAGCCGCAGAATATCCGCTCGGGCGGCATTCCCAGATTGACGAGGTACCGGGCGTGAGGCCCGCCGCCCACAAGCGCTGCGCTTAATGCGCCGATAATCAGCCGCTTGGCCGATTCCTTGAGCACTGTCCTGTTAGCGTCATCTTCCTTACTGTCGGACATCAGCACTGCCGGGACGTGATGCGCAACACACCACCGCAGAGCCGCCCGGGCCTCCGGGGAAGACCAACCGTTGACTGCCACCGCCGAAGGCCGGATCTCCCGGAGCGCACGCGACACCGCCTTCGTAATCACTTCTGCGGGCACAGCGGAGTAATCCTCCCATCCAAACAACGTGACCCTATCGAAGCTGCGGCTCCCCTCCAGGACATCCCAACCGTAGGCGCTATCCTTTCGCGCGATCTCGATCCCAAATAGCTCTCCCCCACGCCGGGAGAACGCCGCACCAGCCGCTTCAAGCCGCGCCAGGTGGTACGGTCCAAACCGCGACCATAGGACGGCGACTCTGGTGGCGCGCTCAGGCATCACCCCTGACCCCACTCGGCCTCAAACTACGCAAGAGAGCAAGGAGCCGTTCCCCGTAAGCTCGCAGCGACCCATAGCGGCTCCGTTCTAGCGCGGCCCCTGACATCCGCCTCAGTAACTCGTGGTCCGCCTCCAGGCTGGCGATCTTATCCGCGAGCGCCTGTGCATCTCTGATCGGCACAATGAAGCCTTCCACGCCGTCGCGCACAATCGCGCCGGCGTTCGGCGTGGTGACAACGGGCAGGCCCGCCGCCAACGCTTCATATACGACGGTCGCCGAACCCTCGCACAGGCTGGGCAGGCAGAAAACGTCCGCCCGGGCGTATTCACGGGAGATTTCAGAACGTGGCACGTGACCGACCAACTCGACGTTGCGTGGTGTGTGGCGGCGCAGCACGTCCGCATTGACGCTCCAGCCGCCGACGATACGGCAACGCACGTCGGCCCGTTCCAGCCGGCGCATGGCCTCCAGAAGATGGCGGATGCCTTTGCGCAGGCTCACATCACCCACGAACAGCGCCTGAAGCGGGCCCGGCGCTCGGCCGGGCCCCGCGCCGGCGGCGAAATCCGGCAAGTCCACGCCGTATGGAGCAACCACGCACTTCTCGACTGGCCCACCTTCCTCGCCTATCTGCTGCCGGACGAACTCCGAACCGCAAACGATCATATCCGCCAGGGCCCACTCCGCCTGCTCTCGCCGCGCCAGCTCTTGCGCATTAGCATCGCGTTCATATCCTTCCCATTCTGGAGCATCGGAGAACTCGGCCTCCATTATCCGCTGTTGAGCCCGGCGAGGAGCGATCGTCTGCTCCATTACGGTTGCCAGGTCGCATTCCCCGGCCCCTTCAAACAGCTTTCGACATGCGCTGTTGAAGCCGTATAGCACGTCCGCCCCATTCAGGCCGCGCCGCAGGACGAGTTCGCCGAACCGTTCACCCGCCCAGAGATGCGCTGCGGTGGCTTCCGTGGGTGAGGAGGCTCTCCGACGGCGGCAAGCATACTCCCGCCCGAAGCGCGTGAACGCAGTGATACGCTGCGGCGGGACGCCGCACGGGACGCGGTCAAGCAAACGCGCAAGCCCGGCCGGACGCAGAGCAGACGGGACTACACGCAGCAGGCGCGGCCACCCCTTCAGGGCGCAAATATCCGTATAGAAGCGTTCCAGCATTCCTGCGCCATGCAGAATCCTCGGCACAGCGTAATGCATACGCGCGCCGAGTTGAGCCACGATGATCTGGCGGCCGGATGTCATGGGTTTGGCATCCACGGGAAAGCTGGGGGCTGTCCAAGACGCGCAGGCGATTCATCGAGTAGCCTTTCGAACGCCTCGACGATACGCGGCGTCCACAACTCGAGGGCGAAATGCTCCTCGAATTGACACCGAATGGCGGCGGGCGAATGTTCCGCTGACGGATTTTCAGCCAGTTCCCTTATGCCAGCGGCGATGCCTTCCGGGCTCGCCGAATCCACCGTAGCGCCGAGGTCGTAAGTTTTCACCAGAGATTGCAGTCCCGTGTGATTCGTGGCCAGTAACGGCAGACCACACGCCACGTACTCGGTGAAACGTCCGGGCCCCTGGAAGAAATTCCCAAAGTCGTTATTGGCGTAAAGGAGGACGCCGGCGTCGGCGTTCACCGTGTATTGGAGCATATGCCCGAAAGCAAGGTGAGGCAGGCAAAGAATGCGTTCCGCTATGCCGAGCTGGAGCGCGAGTTCGGGAGGCCCATCGCAACCGGTCATCACCAGGCGGAAGTTTCCCGGGAGCCGGGCAAGGGCCAGGAGCAATTCCGGGGTCCGCCTCAGCGCGCTGAACCCGCCATGCTGCATCAGAACAAACGCATCATCCGTCCCGCCCGACATTGTCACCCGCAATGACTCGGAACGCGGCGGGATCGGCCATGCCCGAGGAAGGTTCGGCGGGACGACAAGGATGGGACTCTTGATTCTGTAGCGATCCCTTGCCATGTAAGCCCGGTGATATTCGTTACTGATATAGAGGTCCGCCCGCCGCGAAAGACATCCTTCAAGCGATGAATAGAACGGATACGTATGGGGGCAATAGTAATCGGAAGTGTGGAAGACCAATCGCTTAGGCCGCCAGGGACCACGCAAAAGAAGGGCGGCGCGCAGGCCCATCGTCTGGCCGTGCACATAGACCACGGTGGCGTTCCGCGCCGCCGCCATGAGTCTTCCCGCCAGGGCCCGTTCGCGGCGCACGCGGCTCATGGCGCCGCGTTCAGGCAGGTCGATAGTAGCGCACCGGTAGGGCGTCACCCCGAGCCTGGCGCCATCACTGGCGCCTACAGCGGCAACGGTTATCTCCCATCCCGTCTCGGCCAGCGCGGGAAGGCAGTAATCATACGCCAGCGTCTGATTGAGAGGGCTGTCAGTGATAAAGACCAGCTTCTTCACCATTTCGCCTTTAATGCTTTTCGTGAAGGCGTCACAAACCGCAGATAGATTGACGCCAGGACCAATGGCATCAGTGTCCATATGCCCCACGTGCGGAAGCTGGCGACCACCCCGTTGCCCAGAGAAAGGGCATAGCAGTTGAAGAAACTGAGGAACACCAGATCAACCCCCATGCTATCCGGCCAGAGGTCGCGCATCCGCGCAATGCCGCCATACAGTGACCCCGTCAGGAAAGCGCCCAGGAAAAGCGACAGCATTCCAAAATGTGTGTAGTACATGCCCAGCATCGTGCAGGTCGGTCCACCCAGGTGGCTTGTGCCGATCTCGCGGAAAATCGCCGCCCTTTTCGGCTCTCGCCAGTCTGGGCGTTCTGGCCAGAGCAGCCTGGGGACCCAGGCTACAAGAAGCTGACTATACTCCATGCCGTAATCGAAGGACACCTTGTCGGGGAAGATGCGCAGGTAGTTGACGTACATGGTCAGCTCGGAGCCCCACTTGATCCGACCGACAGCCCCCATGTAAGTGGCGAGCGTAAGCTCCCTGAGTCGCTCAGAGACAGGACGGCGCCCGAACTGATGGACACCGCGGAAATGTGAGCCTGCGTAGAACTCACTCCGGAATATCGTCAAAAAACCAACGGTCAGCAGCAGCAACATCACGCCGGTGGGGGCCATCCAGATCGGTGGCCGCGACTTGCGCGGCACGAATGCGCACGCCAGCAAGAGGACGCCGACAGAGAACACGCCCGACCTCTGCCCCATTATCACCTGATAGAGCAACCATGGAAGACCAACAAGGAGCCAAGCGTATCGAGCGAGTCCCTTCTTCCTGGCGCAGTCGACGGCCCAGAAGATGATCCCCGGCGTTATCAGCCATTTCAGGCCATATAGGTATGCAGTGTTCGACTCGTAGGCGCCCTTACCTCGGGCGGCGGAGAAGTAGGTCTGCGCCCCCCCACTACGGTGTATAAACCAGAGCTGTCCCATCACTCCAATGCCGATCAGCGCCAATGCCAGGGGCGCGAGCCGCCCCGGCCTCCAATTGCTCATGGGCTTGGGGAGGCGCAAGGCCAGAGCCCGAGCGAGAGGGCTGTAGTAGCCGGCGCCGAAAAGCGCAATCCCCATGAAGGCGAGGCACATAGCATAGCCCATCGTCGCGTCGCCAAACCAGGCGAGCAGTCGCTCGCGTCCAGCGACGTATTGGAGGCAATAAACACCGGCAAACCCCAGCATTGCGTAATAGATGGGCTGAAACGGATCGAGTCTGGAACGGTGCGCCTCGTATATGGAACATGCGGCTATTGTGACGAAAATCAGCGCTGCGAAAAGGTCCGACATCACCCGCCACCTATTGGGTCCGTGTAATCTTCCACTTCAGCCGCATCGCCATGCCGCAGAGCCTGGCCTTGCCGAACCTGTAAAGCATCCTCTTGAGCGCGGAGTCGCCCCAGCAAGCCGATGGGAAGATTCGCAACGCCTCGCGCTCGAGCTTCCCGGCAGCTTCATGCAAACCGTCCGCATGGCCCGTCACGGCCCACGTCAACAGTTGCCCGGCTATGCCTTGAGCATACAACGAGCGGGAACTCCAGCGGGACACAAGACGGTCCACCCGGCACAGCACTGTTAGAATCGAAGCCAGACCCGCCGCGGTGTGCTTGCTGTGACAAACGCTCACCTCCCTGGGGACGGCGACAATGCTGAACGCCTCCGGCGAGAACGCCACGCGCGGCCGCAAGACGAGACAACGCAGGACAAGGTCGTAATCCTGGTAACAGATGAGCGATTCCTCCCATCCGTTGACTCTCATCAGAATATCCCTGCTGAACATCCAGTCGAACGTCACCCCTGTCATCTGCCCGCTCAGCACAGCGAGCAGAGGATCATCTTCTCCATCGGGACACCGATAGACCCACCCACCAGGAGATTGCTTACGCGAAGAGCAGGTCCCCATGTCGGCGCTCACCCGCTTCATCTCCTGGGCCTGCAAGCTGATCCTGTCCGGGGCCATCAGGTCATCCGCGTCTATGAAGACTACGAGATCCCCCCTACTCATGTGAAGGCCGACGTTCCGGGCGGCAGGCGCGCCCCGATTGTCCTGAGAAACGTAGCGGAACTCAAAACGATCCTCTCTAGCCGCCCTGGCGGCCCACTTCTCCAGTCGCGCGACCGTGTCGTCGGTCGATCCGTCGTCGACGACCACCAACTCCAGTGGCCTGTAGCTTTGGGCCAACACGGAGTCCATGGACGCTATCACGCCTTGCGCCCGGTTGTAGGTGGGGATGATGACCGAGACCAGCCCGGGCTCGTAATCCTCGCTCATCCACCG
>JAGHAF010000040.1 GCA_021161675.1 Planctomycetota bacterium
CTGGTCTTTGTGGCTTACAGTCTGCTGGTGCTGCTGAGGCGTCGGGGCCGGCTCGGGCGATGGCGCCAAAAAAAGGGCTCACCGTCCGACAAACCTTGATGGCCCTGCGGCATTACCTCAGACAGCGCTTCCTGGAATGCTGGCTCCCACAGAACGGCGAACTTTTCAAAGAGCACTTACGGAGTAAGGCCTACTGTTTTAGACCGCAAATCGTGAACATGACAAAGTAGCACTAGAAAGGCCGTGGCCTCGTCCGACCAGACGATCACCTTGCCGCCGTCGCCGCTCTGGAGAGCGTCGGCCTCGATCCGGGAATCCTCGCCGACGTAAGTGAGCGAGGCATTGAGCACGTCGCCATTGCCCTGGAAGTTGCCTCCGATAAGCGCCGTTCCGCCGCCGGTGGCGCCCGACGCGCTCACAGTAGCGCCGTCCAGCGCCACCTCGTCTCCAAGCACGTGCACCGTGCCGCCTTCATCGTGTTCGCTGCGCGCGCTGGTGAGGCTCGCGGGGCCGAGCCGGGTGGAATCGGAGGAGATCAGCCTGACCTGCCCGGCGGCGCCGGTGATGGAATCGGCCGAGGTCAGTCCGTCCTGGTTCACCACGGCGCCGTAGATGTCGATCGAGCCGGCTTCGCTCAGGATGGCGCCGGAGTTGGAGGCTTCGCCGTCCAGTCCGTCCACCTGCGCCACGACGTAGCCGTATGGGTCATCTGTGAGGTAGACGGAGGATGCCGCCTCCAGGCCGACGGCGCCGTCGGGCGCGTCGATGACGCCGGAATTGATGACTTCGGGCGTTATCAGGAAGACCTCGCCGCCGGGGGCGGCGGTGATCAGTCCATTGTTCAGAACGGAGCCCTCGGCGCCTGAGCCCTGGAACAGGCGCTTTCCCGCGAGGAAATCTTCGTTGGACATGTCTAATGCGGAGGCGATCAGTCCGTGCACCGAGACGGAGGCCGTGTCGGTGAAAACGATGCCCGAAGGATTGACGAGTATGATTCGGCCGTTGGCGTTGAGCTGTCCGGCGATAGTCGAGACGGGGCCGTATGGGACGCGGTTCAAGGCCACGGCGCTGGCGCCTGGCTGGAGGAAGCTGACCCTTTCTTGCGCCCCGATTGAGAAGTCATTGTAGTTAATGATGACTTTATCGGTTTGCTGAAGCACGTCCAGCGTGGTCGGCGTGCGCTGGAAGGAAGCGTTGCCGGCCACTACGTTCTCGCCGCCGGGCAGGGCGGCGACAGGGGTCGCGCCAAACAGGCACAACAGAACCCCCATCAATGTCCCGCAAAACAGCCGCTGCGCCCGTTGTCCGTGTTTGGCCGGCATGGTTTTCCCTATTCTCTGACCTTTGTAAGTCATTGCTCACGCGAAGTCAATAGCGCCATTCGGCCCCTATGTGCACAAGACACTGTCCTTTCTCGCGCTCCGGGGTAGAGCGCAGGTCCTTTAGGGCCCAGCCGGCGTCCAGCCGTCCCGTCATCGCTCCCTCGAGGAGTGAAAACCTGAGCCCCAGTCCGGCTCCGAGCATATTCTCGGTGTCCAGTTCGCCGGCGCGAGCGCGCTTGTTACTGGCCCGGGCGTAATCGAGAAAGGCCAGCGGCTGTATCTGCTCGTGCAACCTGGCCGGAAGAAGGCGGGGTAGCAGTGGGGCGCGCAGCTCGGTCCTCACATTCAGCGCCTCGTCCGCCGTCAGGACGCGGCGGCGATATCCGCGCACGCTGTCATAGCCGCCCAGGCCGTATTGCTGGCTCGGCAGGAGTCTGTCATCGGTCAATTGGGCTTCGGCAGCCACGGAAGCCGTCCAGCCCGCGTGGATGTTCTGCGTGCGCTGTGCGCCAAGCGTGCAGAGCAGGAAGTCCGTGTCCGCCCCCTGGCGAGATGCAGCGTAGTGTTGGGCGTCGAAATCGCGGAACAGGCCGTCTTTCTGGTATCTGACGCTGGCGGACAAACTGGTTACACCATTGTTGTGGCGTTTGCTCGCGCCCCAGCCGGCCTGGAGCGGCAGCGTGTGCGCTACGTTGGCAAGCCCGAAGCCGGGATTGGACTCGATGCGTTGATACTCAAGCCCAAGGCTGAGTTGCTGCTGCCAGGACCACAGATCAGGCAGGGGGAGGGTGTAGTTGACGCCGTAGACGGTCCCCTGGCCGGAGACCGAGAACAGGTCGAGAATCACGTCGCTGTCGCTCTTGCTGCGGCCGCCGTAAAACGTTATCGAGTGGCCCGGCGGGCCCCCGAGGGGCGCGAAGGGCACGTAGTAACTGAGGGCGTATTGCTGAACCTTGTTCGGATTGGCGGGCGCCGTGCCGTACTGAAACGAAAGAATCTGGCTCAGGTCGAACAGGTTGTCGTACTGCGCGGTGACGTAGGTGCGCGAAAGGGGGGTGTTCGGTGTGCCGGCGTTGTCATACTTCAGTGAGAGATGGAACGGGTCGTGCTCTTTCGCAACGAGCTTGATGTCGGTTGTGCCGGCTTCCCGGCCTCTCTGGAGGATGGCTGTGGCGTTGATGTCGGGGTTGGAGTTCAGGAAGCGCAGGCCCGTTCGCAGGCTGTTCAGGTTGAGAAGTTCCCCTTCGGCCGGCGTGTATGGCAGGTAGTTGCGCTCGGGGCTGAAGTGGCGGCTGCCCTCCACGAAGACGCGTCCCACGCGCCCCTCGAGCACGCGCAGCCGGAGGACACCGTCCTTTATCTGCTGTGGTCGGACTACCACGCGGGTGGTCGCGTATCCGAGGGCGTGGTAGCGCTGCTGCAACTCGGCGGCGACTTCCTGCATCTGCGCGAGCGAGAGCGTCTCGTCCTCGTAGGGCACAATGATGAGCGCAATATCTTCGTCGGAGAGCGCCGAATTGCCCTCGATGCGTATCTTGCGGATCAGGGCGCCGGCGCGAGTATCTTCAGCGGAGGAGGCGGGTTGGTCGGCCGACGCCGCCGAAGCAATCAGCATCAGCAGCATAGGCGCGAGAGTGGCTCTCAGAGCAATGCGAAAAACCACTCGCACGTTCCCCCCCTAAAAAGGGCGCTGGGAAGAACCGTCCAAAGGCCGGTCTGCACAGTACCGGCTTTGAAAGTAACCGCGTGGATAGCGCTGATTATAGCAGCGTGGCACGAACTTATCAACTCCAATCATTGCTTCTTGGGACCGCCCCACGGCAGGGCGCGCCAGATATGGACGAGGCGGTCCGCTCCAGCCGACCCAATGGCCAGTCCGTCAGGCGAGAAGCTCACCGACCAGATAACGTCCGAATGAGCCTGCCAGCTTAGCAGCTCCCTTCCGGCGCGGGGGTCCCACAGTTTAAGCGCGCCCGCGTCGTCGGCGGATACAAGCCGAGCGCCGTCGGGTGAGAACGCAACTGCTTTGACCCACTGAGAGTGTCCTTTGAGCGCTGTTAGCAGAGCGTAGCTGCGGGCGTCCCAGACCTTTACAAGGTTGTCGTCGCCTGCCGAGGCGATAAGCCCGCCATCCGGCGAGAAGGCGACGGCGCGCGCCCAGCCGGAATGTCCCGGCAGCACGACGGGGCCATCTTCCCCCGTCACGTCGTAGATGTAAACGTGTCCGTCGCGGCGGGCAACCGCGACGCGCCGACCATCCGGGCAGAAGGCCACGCACTGGACCTTGGCGCCCGCTTCGCTCAGCGTCCGTGGCGGTTCGCCGGGCTCAGCGTCCCAGAGCTTCACCGAGCCGTCCCAACCGCCCGAGGCTATTATCTTGCCGTCGGGGGAGAACGCAACGCTGCGGATCACATCCTGGTGGGCGCTCACACGCACGGCAGGGATGCGGGAGGCAACGTCCCAGAGTGCGAGCGACCCGTCCTCATACCCGCAGGCGAGCGTGAGGCCGTCCGACGAGAAGGCGACGCAGTAGGAGGCTCCGTGCCCTGCATCGAGGACAGCCACGTCTTTCGGCTGATCCGGACGGGTAAGCAACACCAGGCCGTCTTCGTCGGCGGAGGCTACGAGGTCCCCGTGCGGCGAAAAGGCCACGGAGGTAACCACTGCGGAGTGCGTGGCCAGCGGCGCGGCGTCCTGGGCGATGAGCTGCGGGTCCCAGAGCTTTACCGTTCCATCAATGCTGGCGGAGGCAAAGCGCTCTCCGTCAGGCAGAAAGCGGACGCTGCTGACGGGACCCGAATGGCCGGCAAATGTGTTCAAGAGACGCCAGTGCCGCGTGTTCCAGAGCTTGACGCTGCGATCCTCGCTGGCGGTTGCCAGGCGGGCGCCATCCGGCGAGAACGCCAACCCGAAGACCGGGCCGTCGTGATGAAGGTAGCGGAGCGATTTGCCGGTGTTTGCGTCCAGCACTGCGACGTCGCCGTCCCATGAGCCGGAGGCGAGCAGCGCGCCGTCCGGGGAGAAAGCCAGGCAGTTGACGTGCTTCTTATGGGGCGCCACGGTGAATTCTTCGCTCAGGTCCGGGGGCCTCAACACGCAGACCGACGCCGGTCGCTCCAACTCGCCGTAGGCCAATGCGATACGTCCGTCCGGGCCGAATGCGAAGGCCGTGACGCCGCCGCTGGGGCTCACTATGGTGGCAGCCTCTTCACGAGTGGCGGCGTCCCGTATTATAAGGCGCCCGTCCATGCCTGCGCTGGCCAGCATTTTCCCGTTGGGGGACCAGCCGACCGACCAGACCTCGCCTGAGTGGCCCTGGAGGCTGGCGATCGGCTCGCCGGTGGCGATGTTCCAGAGCTTGACTTTGGCATCGTCGCCCGCTGAAGCGAGCGCGGCGCCGTCCGGGGAGAAAGCCAGGTCTGCGATGATGCCATCGTGCGCGGCAATGCTGAGCGTCTCTCGGCCGGAATCGGGGTTCCAGAGCTTGATCGCGCCTGTCCAGTCGGCGGAAGCGATAGTATTGCCGTCGGGCGCAACGGCGAGCGCCTCAACCTGCGCGGAGTGTCCGCGGAAGGTCAGCGCGTCCAGGTTGCAGCGGTGCTTCAGGAAGCCCCACTCCCAGCCGCGCAAGCCTGCGGGGGACGTGTCAAGCAGATGCAGCGCCTTGTCGAATTGCCGTTCCTGTATTTTGACGGCCGCCAGGCGGATTTTAGCGAAGTAACCCTCTTGCAGAGCCTTGTCCCGCTGATATTCGGCTTTCTGACGCTCCGAGCGGATCCAGAAAAAACCGACCGTCAGTCCCAGAATCACCAGCAGGGACAGCGCGATGACGCCGATCTTAAGCGAGCGGACAATGTGCTCCCTGCGCTGCCGCTGCTGTAGGGCGATGCTGATCCTGTCCTTCAGCTGAGAGGGGGGTTCCTGAGCCAGGACGGAGAGCGCAAGGTCGTAGTCGCCACCGCGGTAGGCGGCCTCGGCGTAAGCCTCGCGCGCGGCGGCCAATCCTCGCGCGGCCTCTTCATTTTCCGACCATAGGGTGAGTGCCTCCTGGAATGCGAACACCGATCGCGCGAACCGATCATAGTCGTCATCGGATTCCGCCTCATCCAGGAGGCGCTGCGCGTCGTGGGCCAGCGCAATGCTGTGGATGTGCTCCTGGTAGTGCCGAACATCCTCCTGGAAGGCCACCACGCTCTGCTGCCTGTCCTGGGGATCGGTGCTCATAGCCTTGTAAGCGATCTGTGCGAGTTCGCCGCCATCTGGGACCTGCGGGATTCGATTCTCGGCGGCGCTGGTGATGCACTTCATCACCGTCTCGGCGCTGTGAGGCATTTCGCCGGTGATAATGGTGAACAGGATGCCACCGAGCAGATAGACGTCTGTTCTCTTGCCGATCTGGTCGCAGAGGTGCCTGGCCTGCTCAGGGGCCATGTAGCAGGGGGTGCCGCCCAGATGGGCGGTGGTGCGTATGTTCTCCGCCTTGCCGGCGCTGCCCAGGGAGGCCGCCAGCCCCCAGTCCATAAGCAGCACTTCGCCGAAGTCGCCCAGCATCACGTTCTGGGGCTTCAGGTCTCGATGAATAATGTCCTGGGAATGGGCGTAGGCTACCGCATCACACACCCGCAGCAGTACGTCCAGGTTCTCCTGGAGAGACATCTGAGCCATGCACTCGTTCCACGGGCGGCCGACCACTCGCTTCATAGTGTAGAAAGTGCCGCCACCGGTATCGCGCTCCAGGGAGTAGACGGGCACGATATTGGGATGGTCCAGGTTGCCGGTAACCACAGCCTCCGTGATGAAGTGCTGCTGAAACGTCTCCTGCTTCTGTCTGCTTCTGAAGTGTTTGATCTTCTTGAGCGCAACGTCGCGATCCAGCGACTTCTGATGCACCCGATAGACCACCCCCATGCCGCCCTCCCCGATGACGTCCAGCAGCGTGTAGTCCAGCATCTCCTCGATCGGCGGAGCGAGGCCGGACCCCTCCATGGGCAGTATGTCACGCTCGGCGATGGTCGGCCTCTCGCTCTTGAGCGTTGCCGCCGGGTCGTCGATAGTGGCGGCGGTGTGGCGCCATTTCTCGCGGACGGTTTGAGCGTAGGTGGCGGGCTCTGTCTCGATGAGATCGGGCTGCGTGGATTCGGCAGGTTCCGCTGATCCGTTGGATTCAGGGCTGCCGGCATTGTCTTCGGAAGGTTCTTGCTGCTCGTCCATGGAACGTTATCCCTGAGAATCAGCGTGGCCGCAGAGAATGCGCACGCCGTTTTCCTCTACGGCACTAAACCTAAGCCAGCAAGGCCCTTCAGTCAAGTATCAGCGGTTTCCAGACGAGGGCTGCGCGGGGGCCGGGCCTCGCCGCGCCTGGGTTTGTCTGCTTGACATATCGGGAGGCTTTTATGGATAATACGCTTTTAGATCTCCCGCCCGGGCGGATGTGGCGGAATTGGCAGACGCGCCAGGTTGAGGGCCTGGTGGACATAAAACGTCCATGAGGGTTCGAGTCCCTCCATCCGCACCATTATCTACGATGATCCCTGTGGGCTTTGTCATACGTAGAAGGCCGGCCGGATGCGCCCGTAGCTCAGGCGGACAGAGCGGCGGTTTCCTAAACCGCAGGTCGCAGGTTCGAGTCCTGCCGGGCGTACCAGTTTTCTCCGGCGGCGAAAAATGATAGCGCATACGAGCCGTTTCGACTTCGCTCCTGGCTCCTGTGAGGGCCGCCGAAGCGAGCAGGCGCGGGAAAAGCGCTGATTGGCTCGCACGCGCTTCTGGCGGGATCGTGCTAATACCTTGTGTCGGGAGGCGAGAATGAAACTGACAAGCCTTCTGAGAAAGAGCAATGTCTTCCCCGGGATTCGCGCAACGCGCAAGGAGGGCGCCATGCGGGAAATCCTGGGGATGCTCGAGGAGCAAGGAACACTTGCGAGAACGGCCGGCGAGCAGTTCGACGCGGACCTGTTGCTGGGGGAGCTGATGGCGCGCGAGGCGAAAGGCTCCAGCGGCGTGGGCCACGGCGTCGCGTATCCGCATATTCGCCTCGCGGGCTTCGGCGACTTTCTAATGGCCGTTGCCACGGCCCCTGATGGGGTGGAATACGACACGCCGGACAGACACCCGGTGAGGCTTATTCTGATGGCCGTGGTCCCCCCTGAGAAGAACAGTCTGCTGCTGGGAGTGATGGCGTGCATATCCCAACTGGTGGAGAACGAAGAGCTGCGCAATGAACTCATTGCGGCCACCAATCGTGACGCCTTATGGGAAACACTGGAGCGGGCGGAGCTGGAGGTCAAGGAAAGCGTGAGCGCCGGCGACATCATGAAGCGGCAGTTCATTGCCGTCGGGCCGGACGTGGCGCTGGCGGAGGTGGCGGTCCTGATGCACCAGGAACATGTCGATGTTCTGCCGGTGTTGGACGCTGAAGGGGACCTCCTCGGGGAAGTCTCTGCGCAGGGGCTTTTCGCGGCCTGTGTTCCGCCGTATTTTTCGGACATGCCATCGTTACGCTTCGTGCGGGATTTTGATGCTTTTGAGCATTTTTTCCGAGAGAAGGCCCACCTGCAGGTAGCCGAGATTCTTAGCGAGGCGGTTCACGCAATCTCCGCGCAGACCCCGTTAGCTGAGATTATCGCTCGCCTGAGCAATCCGGAGGTCTCCAAGCTCTACGTCACGGAGGGGCGCAAGCTCGTGGGAGTCATCGATAATTTCAGCGTCATCGACAAGATACTCTCCATCTGAGAGGGCTTGCGCATGTGGGTACCCATCATTATTTTCCTCTTCGCGTACGTAGCGATTGCAAGTGGCCGGCTCCACAAGACGGTGGCCGCAGTGCTCGGCGGGGCCGTGCTCGTTCTGCTCGGAGGTGTCTCGCCGGAAACCGCCTATGCCCATGTTGACCTCAATGTCATCTTCCTGCTGATAGGCATGATGATCCTGGTGCACCTGGTGGCCGAGACCGGTTTCTTCCAATGGATGGCGGTGGCGTTGGCCAAAGCGGCCAGGGGCAATCCTGTCAAGATACTGCTCTCCTTGTTCGGCGCGACTGCCTTGCTGTCGGCGTTACTCGACAACGTGACGACAATTGTGCTGATGGCTCCTGTCACGATCCTCATCGCCGACCAGTTGGAGGCTCCTCCGCTACCGTTCCTCATCCTGGAGGCGCTTGCCTCTAACATCGGGGGAACGGGCACGTTGATCGGCGACCCGCCGAACATCCTGATCGGTTCGCACGCGCATCTTTCCTTCAACCAGTTCCTGCTGAATCTGGGGCCGATCGCTCTGCTCTGTCTGGTTGTCATAACAGTGGCAATCTGGTTGCTTTTTCGTCGCAGGCTGCGAGTTTCCGAGGACGTACGGGCCAGGATCAGGGAATCCGACCCGGCCGGCGCCATCACCGACCGCAGTGGCGCCGTGCGGCTCGGTGTCGTGATGTTGCTCGTGCTGGTGGGGTTCTTCCTGCACGACCTTTTGAAAGTTCAGCCCAGCGTGGTGGCCCTGATCGGCGCAATGCTGGGTCTTATCGTCACGAAGAAGGACGTGAACGAGGCGTTTTCCGCAGTGGAATGGCCCACGCTGATGTTCTTCGTGGGGCTGTTTCTCCTGGTCGGGGGGCTCGAAGAGAAAGGAGTGCTCCCGTGGGTGGCTGGCGGCATCGGCGACGCGACCAAAGGGCGCCTGTTCTTGACGGCTCTGTTTGTGCTGTGGGGAAGCGCGCTAATCTCGGCAGTGGTAGATAACATACCCTTTGTGGCGGCTATGATCCCGGTTATAGGGAACCTTGTGCCCGCGATCGCCGCACAGATGGGTCTTCAGGATCCGAGCCAGATTCAACACCTGGTGGCCGAGCCACTGTGGTGGTCGCTTGCGCTCGGGGCCTGCCTGGGCGGCAATGCCACCCTGATCGGCGCCTCGGCGAACGTGGTGATGTCCGGAGTGGCCGAAAGGCATGGCCATCACATCAGTTTTGGCCGCTTCGCGCTCTACGGCGTGCCGGCTACGTTTGTAACGCTCCTTATTTCAAGCGTTTACGTATATATTCGCTACTTTGCGCTTGCCCCGGGGGGAGGCTGATGAACGGGGGCAATAAGGGTCGGATTCCTCTCATCCATTCCGCTTGCGTGGGAATCTTGCCTGTATCAATATCCCCAACAGCAGCAGCGCAACGCCGGCGAACAGGATTGGAAACGTGGGGAACCTGGTCCGGAAAGTATACTCGATCAGGTCGCTATTGGGCCGACAGTGGACTTGCTTCCTCTGCACATTGAGCGTGCCGTCCGTCGCTACGCTGCAGAGCAGATAGTGGTGGGGAGCCGCGCCCGGTCCCTCGAGCCTTGCCCCGCCGCCGCCGGATATGTAGAGGGGTATGCCGGCTACGTTCCCTTCCAGGTAGGAATGGATATGGCTGGCGAATATCGCCGTCACATCGTGTTTTCTCAAGATATCGGCCAGCTTGTCTCTGCCCTTGTCAATTTGGCGCGATTCGCCCGGTCGGGGATCGACGGGAGGAACGTGCATATACATGAAACACTCCCCGGCAGGCGGAAGGATGGAAGGGGGGCCTGTGCATTCTCATGAAACCAAAGGGCGCAGACGCTGATAAGAAGCAGCCCTGTGCTGACGCAGAGCGCAACAGTCCTTCGCGCCGTACGCGAGGATTGTCCCTGTTTTTCAGATGCCTGCGTCGTCATCTCGGCCGGTTCGGCGCTTGAATCCATAGTTATTTCGCTGCCGGGGCATCTTGAGCTTCGCTCGGGCGGGCGGCGCCAGGTGGCGGGCGGCCGGCATCGAGGATGAGCATCACCCGGTGACCTATACGCTCCTGGGCGATTCGGTAACGCTCCAGCTGAGCCGGGCTCAGGGCTCTGCGGAAGCGCTTCAGGTCGCTCACTATCAGCGAATCAGCGTCAGCCAGCTTCTCGTACAGGGAGTGCTTGCTCCTGAGTTCAGGGATGCTCACGCGGCCGGTCCACAGGTTGTAGACG
Organism: Planctomycetota bacterium; assembly: GCA_021161675.1. Lineage (GTDB taxonomy): Bacteria > Planctomycetota > Brocadiia > SM23-32 > SM23-32 > JAGHAF01. The sequence continues at coordinate 10,298 of JAGHAF010000040.1, forward strand.
CCGGAGAATTCGTCGCCGTAGAAGTAGAGCGCTCTGCCGGGCGTCGCATATCTGTTGATGGTGGCGCCGAAGTGCCTGCCGGACTTTACCAAATTCACGGCGGGGAGGGCGAAAAAGTCCATCCCCGGGGAAATTAGAAGGACGGCGGCGACGAGTGTGGCCGCTTTGCCCAGGCTGGACGCCGGGGCTCGGAACAGCCCCCAGAGACATACGACCAGAGGCAGGGCGAGCGCGGCGAGCGCGAGCGCCTGGCGGCTCGGGCTGAGGAACTGGGCAATTTCGTGGCTGAATTGCCCCTCCGGATATACCATCGCGACTAAAGCGGGGCCGAGCAGGACAGCCGCCATCAGCAGGATGGTCATCACGGCAACAGAAACAAATGAAGCGCGAAAGAGCCACCTCTCCGCGCGCAGGAGCCGCCCCTTGCTTGCGGGACGCAGGGCAAGGTACCAGGCGCAGAGCACGCCAGCGGCAGGCACCGCAGGAACGACGTAGTTCATGCGCTTGCCCGAGATGAACGACAAGAACACAAAGGGCACAAAAAGCCACAACGCGGACAAGCGAAGCGCGTTATCAACGTCGCGCCACCGTCGCACGACGGCAACGACTGCCAGGGGGAGGATGAACGACCATGGGAAGAAGTAGGCGGGCCATCGCAGCAAGTAATAGTAGAAAGGATTGCGGTGGCTGAATGAAGTTATTGCGCGGCCCACGTTCTGCTTGAGGAGTATGGTACGGGTGTATTCGGGGCCGCCTGCCAGTATCGCCGGTATCAACCATGCAAGCACCACTGCGAGGAAGGCAGCGAAGCCGATGGCATGCGCTGCGCCACCGGCCTTTATGCTCTTTCGGTTGAGTATCCCGTAGGGCAAGAGAACGAGCCCCGGGATAATGAACCCGACGGGGCCCTTGGTCAAGGTGGCCAGCCCCATAGCGAGGTAACAGCCCAGCCACCAGAGCAGGGCCGAACGGCCCTTGCGATGGAAAGCGCAGTAGCCACTCAGGAGCGCAGCGGTCGTGAGGAACATTATGAGCGGGTCAAGCACGCCGATCGTGCTGAACCTGAACAGCAGTAGTGACGTCAACGCAATAGCCGGAGCGAGGAGGCTCGCGCTGGGGCCGATTCGCGGCCTACAGAATGCGTAAATGAGCAGAAGTGTGCCGCAAACGGCCAGGAGCGTCGCAACGCGTCCGGAGTTGTAACCGAAGCCCGCTCGCCACAGCAGACCCGCGAGCCAGAAGAACAGGGGAGGCTTTTCGCTGTAGACCTGGCCGTTCAGGTGAGGGATAACGTAATCGCGCATGGCAACCATCTCTCGGGCCACTTCCATGTAGCGCGGCTCGTCAGGGTTCCACAGGTCGCGCGTGAATAGGGAAGGGATGCCCACCAGGAGCACAAGAGCGACGATTGCGGCAGAAGGAAGGAACCAGCTGATTTGCTTTTCTGGGCGCTCCCTTTCCGTCATCTCGCTGACCTGCATTCTGCAATCCTGCATGACGTGTTTCGGAGTAAGTTTCAGCGCTACCATAACCAGGGCAGGCACGATGACCAGGTCGTCCAGATATCCCAGCGCCGGAATCCAATCCGGGATCAAGTCGAACGGGAGAAGGACGTACCCGATTGCCAGCGCCAGCAACAGCTTCGCCGACAGTGGCGTCTCAGGATGCTTCAGCAGGAGCCGAAAGAAAGCGAGCTCGCCTTTGATCCTTACGGATAGTCGCTTCAGCCTTTCTTGTGTCACTGCTTATCAGCGCTCCTGCGCCGCTCTTTTTGCAGCAGCATCAGGTTGCGCACGTATATGAACCCGCCCGTGGCCTGGCCGACCGATACTACGGGGTCGTGCTTCCAGAAAGCGGCGTATGTGAACAGCATCGCCGCGCCGACCAGGCTCAAGTACCAGAAAGCCACGGGAACGTGGCTCTTGCCCCGCTTCTCGGAAGCTATCCACTGGACAAGGAAACGCGCGGTGAAGACAGCCTGGGCTGCGAAGCCAAAGAGCACCCAGGAACGTCCGAACCAGCTGTCCGGCCACCATTCGGCCCGCTGCGCCGCGTTCTGCGCTATGACAAGCAGAGGGTTCATTCGATGCGTTCCTTAATCCTGTATTTTAGCCAGCGCGATTGCATCCAGCGCACGGCGAAGATGTCGCGCAGGCCCCGAAAAAGCCGGTTGCCAATCCCGTAGTGAGCTTTCCCTCTTCTGCGAGGGCGGTGGGTGACCGGCAGTTCAGTGACGCTCCACCCATCCAGCTTCAGCAGCGTGGGCAAGAAGCGGTGCATGCCGTCGTAGAGTTTCAGGTCCTTGACGCATTCCGCCTTGAACGCGCGCAGGGAGCAGCCGACGTCGCGGATATTCTCGCCGGTGAGCTTGTTGCGGGTCCAGTTGGCGATCCGGCTGGAGACCCGCCGCACGAAGGAATCATTTCTCTTCTGGCGCACTCCGCAGACAACGTCCCAGCGCCCGAGCTGGTCCAGCAGTCCCGCTATGTCGCGCGGGTGGTTCTGCATGTCGGCGTCCATCGTCACGATCACGTCGCCGCGTGCAGAGCGGAAACCGGCGTCGAAGGCCGCTGTCTGACCATAACGGCCCTCCAGGCGCACAATGACCAGCTCGGGCAGGTTCCGTTTCTTCTGCATAAGCTGCTCGAAGGTGAGGTCATCGCTGCCGTCGTCCACGACGACGACCTCAAAGGGCCTGCGCACGCTATCCTTCATCCACGTCGCGAGTTCATCGAGACAGTCCCCGATAACCGCTTCTTCGTTGTGAGCCGGTATGACGACCGATATCTCCGGGTTTGTTTCCGCGCAGCCTGGCTGTGCCATCATCCCCTCACGGTAGTGCGTGTATAGCAACTATCACAAGTCGGCTCGCGATCTCTCGTCCGCGCCGAGGTCGAGACCGGCTTCGCTGTCTTTGACGCCCTCCCTGGCCCTCAGGGATATGATCGGTGTGTTCACCTTCCTGCTGCGTAAGTGCCGTATGACATCGACGTCCTCCACCACGCCCACGGTGCAGTTCTCTTGCTGAAGTCCCGTGCCCAAGAACTCCGCCATCGGCCGGTTATCTTCAGCCACCAGGGCCAGCATGTGCGCCACTCCTGTCTCTTCAGCCCGCAGAGCGCAAGTCACCATGCAATATTATGCCTGCGCCGGGCGATTTTCAACACGGCAGGCGAACCCCGGGCGCATACCCCCGCTGAGAAACGCGTAAGGTTGAGCCGAGGCTGACCGGGCGCATCCCTGTTGTAACTGTCTGCTCGACCGGCAATCCGCCGGCCCAGGGGCGAGCGCGCTCAGAGCCGCTCTTCTATGAGATGGCGGCTTTCGTCCTGCCAGCGGTAGAAATCGGCCCTGTCGAGTTTGGCCGCGGCGGCCTCGTCGAGGATGGCCACGGTGTCCGGGTGCATCTGGAGCGCTGAAGCGGTGATCATAGAAGTGATCGGTCCCTCGATGCAGGCGCGCACGGCCTCGGCCTTACCGGCGCCGCTCGCCAGCATCAGGCATTTGCGGGCCTCCATAATGGTGCCGATGCCCATGGAGATGGCGAAGCGGGGGACGTCGTCCGGGCTGTCGAAGAAGCGGGCGTTGTCCTCGATGGTCTGGCGGGTCAGCCCGGCCACGTGCGTGCGGGAGCCGAGGGACGTGCCGGGCTCGTTGAACGCTATGTGTCCGTCCCGGCCGATGCCAAGGACCTGGATGTCTATGCCGCCGGCCTCACGGATCATCCGTTCGTAGTCGCGGCATTCCTGCAGGAGGGGGACGGCCAGGCCATTGGGGACGTGAGTGTTATCAGGGCGCACGTTGACGCCGCCGAAAAGCTTCTCGTCCATGAAGCGGCGGTAGCTTTGCTCGTGTTCGGGGCCGAGGCCTACGTATTCGTCCAGGTTGAACGTAGTGACCTGTGAGAAGTCCAGGCCCTGGGCGCGATGGGCCTGGATCAATCTGGCGTATAGCCCTTCGGGCGTGCTGCCCGTGGCCAGGCCGAGCACGAGGCGGGGGTTCTGCGTGATTGCGCCGGAGAGTATCTCGGCGGCGCGCTCGCTTATGGCGTCGTAGTCCTTGACGATGAAGACGTCCATGGTAGCTCCTTGCTTGTATCGAGGCTACTCGTCCTGCTGTTCTGTAATCACGTCGGCGATGAAGTCAACGGCGTCATCTACACTTTTGACCTGAAGGGCGGCTTCCTCATCCATTTCGATCTCGAACTCTTCCTCAAAGCCCGCTACCAGCTCGATGCTCTGTATGGATTCGGCGCCGAGATCCTCGACGAATCGGGACTGTGGGGTGATGTCCCCGACGTTGACCCCGAGCACGGCGCTCACTACGTCACAAACTCTGTCCATTATCTCGTCCCGCTCCATTTCCTTTCCTTTCGTTTTGGGGGGATGCTCTCAGCGCAAAGCTTTCTTTCTGTCCCTGCGGACGGCTTCCATTTTGCGGCCCCGGGTAAGCTCTTCGGTGTTCTTGATAAGTTCGATCATTGCGTCGGTCAATTTCACGTCCCTGCGAGCCATGGCGGCGCGCGCCGTCTTAAGGGCATAGTCCAGTCCGAGCCCCTTGCTGATTCTGTTGTTCAGATACCAGCAGAAGGACGGGATGGATTTCGGAAGCACGCTCTGGCCCGCAACAAGATTGCACATTATGCCGATCATCGATCCCGTGTTCAAGAGCGTGCCGATGCTGGTCTTGGTATGATCGCCGATGAAGGCGCCCACCTTCATCGAACCGGTGTTCACGGGCCGGCCGCCGACATAGACGGAGACTGCGCCGTAGTCGTTCTTCAGATCGCTGTTGGTGGTCAGGGCGCCCAGGTTAACCCACTCGGCAACGTAGCTGTGGCCCAGGAAACCGGTGTGATACTTGTTCGAGTGGGAATGGATAATGCTCTCCTCGACCTCGCCTCCCACGCGGCAAACCGGCCCGATGGAGGCGCCTTCGCGGATGCGGGCCTCGCACAGCTTCGTGCCGGCGCCAATGTAGGCCGGGCCCTGGATGCTGGTGTGAGCGCTCACGACGCACCCGGGCTCAATGATAACAGGGCCCTCGCGGCAGTCTATGAGGCTCAGAGGCTGGAGCTCGACACCCTCGGCTACGTGCAGATTCGAGTCGGGCCCGAGCACGGCGACGCCCTCGCTTAGCTCCATTTCCATCCGCTGCCCGTACACGGCCTTGAAGTCCGCGACTATCTGCGAGGCGTTCCACTTGACCGGGTCCCAGGGGTAAGCGACCAGCAAGTCGTCCGTGTTCGTGGATGGCAGGCGCCGGATGGCCTCAGCGGCCAACTCGCCCGCCGAACGGGGCTGTATCTGCCTGACGGTGTCGGCCTTCAGGTGCGCCCATAGGAAGTCGCCGTCCCGGGTCGTGGCGACCGCCTCGGCGCCGGTGTATGACGCGGCGGGCGAGGTGAGGATCGTCCCGGCGCCGATCAGCAGCAGGTCCTCGTCGGGCTGGAGGCGCCTGGGGTTGTTGACGGCTTCGGCGCCGTAGGACTCGGCGGCTACCCGCTGAAGCGTAGGGCGGGTCTCGAACTGGAGTTGGCAGTCCGGAAACTTTGCCTCCACCTTGCGGCGCAGGCTCAGTGCCCCGCAGCGCAGCTCGAAGACGGGGCGCAGATAGGTGAGCGGGTAAAGCCTGTCAACGTGCTCGTCCTCAAACATCAAGATCTTCATTGTTGTTCCTTCTGCACGATTTCATAGGTTTCAGTGGCGATCTGAAGCTCCTCGTTCGTTGGAATCACGAGCACCCTCACGGGGGAAGCGTCTGTGCTGACGACGGCCTCAACACCCAGAGCGTCGCGGTTCCGCTCGATGTCCAACTCGATGCCCAGTCCCTCCATGTCCAGGCAGCAACGGGCGCGCAAGTCGGGGGAGTTCTCCCCGATGGCCGCCGTAAAGACCACTGCGTCCAGGCGGCCGAGGACGGCCCAGTAGGCGCCGATGTACTTCCTGACACGATAGGCGAAGACGTCCAGCGCGATGCGCGCGCGCTCGTTGCCCTTCGCCTCGGCGTCGAGGATTTCCCTGACATCATTACTTATGCCGCTGAGCCCTGTCAAGCCGCTCTGGTGGTTGAGCATCTCGTATATCTCCTCTGGCGTCATGCCGAGTTGCTCCGTCAGGAAGTGAAACAGCGCCGGGTCCACGTCGCCGCAACGCGTGCCCATAACGAGGCCAGCCAGCGGGGTAAGGCCCATGCTCGTGTCCACGGACTGTCCGCCCCTGACGGCGGCCGCCGAGCAACCACCGTTGTCGAGGTGTAGTGTGATAAGGTTCGGCTCGTCGGGCTCCTTGCCCAACATCCGGGCGGCCCGACTGGCCACGTAGCGGTGGGAAGTGCCATGGAATCCGTACGCGCGCACCTGGTGTTCTTCGTAAAGGCGGTAGGGAATTGCGTAAAGGAAGGCTTGCGGTGGCATCGAGCTGTGGAAACTCGTGTCGAAGACCGCGACGTGTGGCTTTGCACGCAACGCGTGGGTCGCCGCCTCAAGCACCCTCAGGGCGGGCGGATTATGCAACGGCGCCAGGGACGAGGCGCGCCCGATGGCAGCCAGCACTTTTCCGTCCACCAGCGCGCTGTCCGACAGCTCCCCGCCGTGCACCACGCGGTGTCCCACGGCGTCGATCTGGTCGATATGGGTGATCACACCGTGGGTCGAGTGCGTCAGGCGTTCCAGAAGTAGCATCATGGCTTGCACGTGGTCGGTCGCGCTGCACGGCTTACTAACAGATTGCCCGTGCGTGATGTATTTGAGCAGCGGTTGGTGCGAGTTGAGCCTTTCCACGGCTCCCGTGGCGAGAGTTAGCTTCTCTGGCATTTCGAATAACGCGGATTTCAGGGAGGAGCTACCAACATTCAAGGTCAGTATCTTCATGGATTGCCCTGGGCCTGGAGAACGGTGATGGCAGTGGTGGCGATCACGTCATCAACGCTGGCGCCACGTGACAGGTCGTTGACGGGGCGGGCGAAGCCCTGAAGGATAGGCCCCACGGCAAGCGCCCCGCTGAGGCGCTGGACGGCTTTGTAGGTGATGTTGCCTGCGTTCAGGTCGGGGAATATCAACACGTTCGCCCGCCCGGCCACTTCGCCTGGGCCGGGCGTCTTGACGGCGGCCACGGCCGGGTCCACGGCGGTATCGAACTGGAGTTCACCGTCCACAAAGCCGTCTGTCAGACTGTCACCGACGAGTTCGGTGGCTCGCCGCACAATGTCCACCTTCGGATGGGCGGCGCTGCCATGTGTGGAGAACGAGAGCATGGCCACGCGTGGCGTGAGCCCCAGCAGGGTCCGGGCCGATTCGGCGGCCGATAGAGCAATGGAGGCCAATTCCTCGGCGGTGGGATCAACATTGACGGCGCAATCTGCGAAAACAAGCGGCACGTCCCGGCGTTCCCCCAGGCGCGGGGCAACGATGATGAAGCAGCTCGATGGGGCGCTCACGCCTTCACGGTAGCCGATGGCCAGTCCCGCTGCTTGCAGGACGCTGGCCGTCGTGTGAGTCGCGCCGGCCACCATGCAGTCAGCTTCACCGAGAGAGACCATCGTGGCCGCATGGATCAGGGGGCGATGGACCAGCCTGCGGGCTGTGGGGACGGCCACCCCGCGGCGGCGCGCGTATTCGACGGCCAGTCGGTCCAGGTTCGCATCTTCCTGAATGGGCCGGCGCTCGACGGCGGGTCCCGCGTCTAGCGGCAACGCGCCAGGCGCGCCCACTAGCACGGGACGCGCGATACCGATGGCCGCCGCGCGCGCAGCCGCCTGCAGGATGCGCGCGTCCTGCGGCTCAGGATAGGCGACTATGGCGGGACGCCGGGCGGCGCGGCGAATCAGTTCTTCTACGATGGGTGGCGTCATTGGCGGGTAATCAGATCAGTCCCTTAGCGTCGTAAGTTCTTACCGGGTCGCAATCCGGCTCCAGGGCCGGCTACTCTACGGCGTCGAGGTAAGGCTGTCAAGGCCCGTGCCGGCCGACTGCCGTTGTTGTCAACCTGGGGTAATCTCTCGCCCTTCGGCATTGAGGAATCTGGCCTCATAGTGTCCTGCAGGCAGGTTTGGATCGGCTTTCACTTCGATGTGCTTGCCGGAGGACTCGGACAGCTCGTTGAGACTTCCCCGCATCTCGTTGCTGAGGTAATTGGCCGCCTCGATCGGGACTATGATCTCGACAGTGTCCAGGTTACTTGCGTCCAGGCCCGCCTTAATCTGCCTGAGCACTTCAAGGGCCAACGTTTGCCGGCTCTTGATGTAGCCGGTGCCGTTGCAGTGCGGGCATTCGACGAAGGTGGATTGGCGAAGGCTTTGCTTCTGACGTTGGCGAGTCATCTCCACGATGCAGAAGGGGGACATCTTGAGCATCCGAAGACGGGCTCTGTCCCTCTTGAGAGCTTTCCAAAGGGTGCGTTCGATTTTGCTGCGGTGGGAGTCTTTGTTCATGTCGATGAAGTCAATAATCACCACCCCACCGAGGTCGCGCAGGCGGATCTGGCGGGCGATTTCCGGGGCGGCGTCCAGGTTGATCTGGAACGCGGTTTCCTCCGCGTCGCCGCGTCCTTTGTAGTGGCCGCTGTTGACGTCAATGGCCACCAGCGCTTCTGTCTGTTCCATGACGATGCTGCCGCCGCTCTTAAGCTGAACGGTGCGGTTGTGTATCTGTATTATCTCTTCCTCCACGCCGTAGTGGTGAAAGAGCGGTTCGGCGTTGTCGTGGAGCTTCACTTTGCGCACGTGGCGAGGCAAGACGGAACGGAGAAACTCCTGGACTTTCTCATAGACGTCAGGGCTGTCAACAATAACGCGCCTGATGTCTTCGCTGAACACGTCGCGGATCACGCGGGTCACCGGATCGCTTTCCTGGTAAACCGTGGCTGGTGTGCGCGAGCGTTCTGCGCGCTGGCTTATGGCCTTCCAGAGGCGCAACAGGTAATCGAGGTCTCCCTGGAGGTCGTTCTTTGATCTACCCTCGCCGGCCGTGCGGGCGATCACGCCCATCTTATCGGGGATTTGCAGCTGCTTGACCACGTCCCTGAGTCGGGCGCGTTCCTCGTCGCTCTTGATGCGCCGTGAGACTCCACGCCGCACCAGTCCGGGCATAAGGACCAGGTAGCGCCCCGGCAGACTCAGGTATGTCGTCAGGCTTGGCCCTTTGTCACCGATGCCTTCTTTTGTGACCTGGACGAGGATTTCCTGGCGTTCCTTGAGCAGCTTTCGGATGTCGTTTCGGCGCCAGCTCTTGTTGCTCCTCGCGCCGAGGACGTCCGAGGCGTGAAGGAATCCATGCTTCTGGTAGCCGAATTCCACGAAGGCCGCTTCAAGGTTGGGCACGACGTTGACTATGACCCCCTTGTAGATGTTGCCGACGATGTGCTGCTGATCCGTGCGTTCCAGGTAGAGGTCCTGAAGCTTACCGTCCTCGAGGATCGCGATGCGGACCTCCTGCTCCTCGACGACGTTGATGAGCATGACTTTCTCTTTTCCCATAGTTTGCTTTTCCTTCGCTCAGTCTAAGAAGCGAGTCTAACATTAGTTCGTTCGATAGCGCTTTCAAAGTAATCGGCGCCGTCGCTGCAACCCAGCGCCCGCATCACCTCCTGGGGACGCGCTGTCCCCCGGTTATCACAGCTCAGCAGCATTACGACCGAATCCCCATCCAGGCGCAACTGCCGGATGAAAGGGCGAATCTCCACCTCACGGGCGCCATCCTTGCAGCGACGCGACACGAGGATCTCCTCGCGGGCGAGCAGACTCCGGACCCCCGATATGCGCAGGCAATGGCCGGCAAGCAGAGGAATCCGGTAGGCGAACTCCCTCGGTTGGCGATTCGGGTGGGGTGATATGATCTCCGCCGACTGGACCCTTATGCCATCGGGCAACTCCGCCTGAAGCCGACTGCGCACCTCGGCCGGCCTTGTCCACCTGGCCAGCCCCACGTCGGCTATCTCACTTGCCCCCCTGTGCCCGACGCTCAACGGCGCCGGCAGGCTGATCCTGGGGCGAGGGTTGTAGCCCTCGCTCATCGCGACGGGCAGTCCCGCGCGCCTCAGCGCCCTGGCGAACACTCGCATCAGGTCGTGATGCGAGATGAAACGTATGTCCGCCTCTTTGCTGAACCTGAGACGTATGTTCTGTTTTACCTCTGACAAAAAGCCGACTCCATACTTGTCGTTGTGGGCCGCCGCGCGGGTCCGCTTCGTAATATGCGTCTCCGGTCCTACCGGGAAGCGGGGGCATCGAGCTACGTGTCCGGGTCCGGGCAGCCCAACTATCGTGCTTGAGACGTAAACTCTACTTAGCTCTGTGGAGGTCTTCGAAGCGATGCTTCAAGTGAGTGGGTTGGCGTCCGAACCCCCCTCAGACAGATAATTGTACGATTAGAGGGGGGGCGGGTCAAGCGACACGAGAGTTTCTTCAGCGTGAGGAAAGGGAGCGGCGCTGGTACGCAAGAAGCGGCGCGCGCAGAAGCGTTTACGCGTGGCTACCACCGAGCTGAAGCGGCAGTGGGGAACGTCGGGAAAATAGGACATCAATCGGGCTTTGCTTTGCCCCTCTTCTTCTTGTCCGCCTTGCGGTCCTGATCGTCTGCGAACTTCTGCAATCTGTCCAGAAGGCCTATTTTTTTCTTCTTGTCCGGACGGTTGTTCCTCCTGGCCTTTCTCTTGCGCTTCTCGGCGACGGGTTCAAGCTCGATCTGGTCGGATTTCCTCTGGATGGCCCATCGTTCAAGCACCCCTATGGAACTGCTGAAGGTCAGATACAGGCAAAGCCCGCTGGGGAAGCGGTAGAGCATAAAGAGGAAGAGGATGGGCATCCATTTCATCATCTTCTGCTGTTGCCGGGCCTGGTCGGCGCCGCCCGGGGCGGAGGTGAAGCTGGAGTTCAGTATCCAGGAGGCGGCCATCAGGATCGGCAGCAGGTTGAATTCGTTGCTTCGCAGCAGGGGGATGAAGAAGGGGAGGCGGAACAGGGCGTCCGGCTGGCTCAGATCGAGTATCCAGAGGAAGGGGGCATGGCGCAGCGCGATTGCCGCCCGCAGCGCCATGAACAGCGCGATCATCACGGGAACCTGCAGAAGCATCGGGCCGCATCCACTGATGGGGGAGGCCCCGTACTTGCGCCACAGTTCCATCTGGGCCTGCGCCATCTTTTCCTTGTCGTTGCCGAACTGTTTCTGCAGCTCCTGTATGTGCGGCTGGAGCTTCTGCATCCTGGCCATGCTCATCTGGCTCTTGCGGGTCAGCGGGTGGAGTATCACCCGGACCATAACCGTGAGCAGGATAATCGCGACCCCATAGTTAGGGATAAGCGCGTACAGAAGGTTCAAAAGGGTCAGTATGAAGCGGCCGAGTCCGGGAAATAACCCCAGTTCCACCAGCGCCCCCAGTTTTGCGTCGTAGGGCTTGAGGATCTGCGCCTCTTTGGGGGCGGCGACAAAGCGGTATTGCCGGCTCACCTTCTCCCCGGAGGCGAGCGTAACCGGCAGCGCGTGGATTACGACCGTGGCGTTCCTCGCAAGCGCTCTGCGGTTCTTCGCGTGACGAACGATATCACTGTCCCATCGGCCGCTGGCCTGAACCACGTCCCTTTCTATGACGCCGAGGGATTGCACCTGCCCGACCCATTCTGCGTCATCCAACAGGGTTATGGCGGCGAAGTAGTGGTTCACCACCCCGGCCCACGCAATACTGGCGCTCTTGTTCGGCTTGGAGTCGGAGGCGCCGAGTTTAGCGGCGGAGCGCTTGGCGATTTTGTAGTCATCCGGTCCCCTGCGCACGGCCACGCGGGTGCCAAGATAGACGGTCTTCAACATCTCTCTCTCGATGCCCGCCGCCCCCCTGAGGGCGTATGAGAATTCGAATGGCCTGGCCGAGGCGTTTTCGAACTCAAGGCTCACCTCGTAGTGATATTCGTCGGTGATGCGCACGTTCTTGCGCACCATGAGCTGATGCCCCAGTCCGTCCTCAACAACGGCCCGGAACTGAAGCGATTGAGCCGTCTGTTCGACGTCGTATCTGAAATCGTGCATCGGTATGTCAATTCGCCTCTTCTCGCCTCCTTCTCTGCTGGAAATCGTGACCGTTTCGATTACGTCGCTGGGGAAGTCCTCCTGAAACTGGTCGAGCAGGGTAAGGCGGGGGCGCTTTCCATTCACGCGGTACGGCGCGCGGTAATGCTCGTCGAGTATCTGTAGCTTCTGCAAGGCGGCGCCGCGGTTCGTCCACACGGTTCGCAGGTGTTTGCCCTCCAGGACGAGTCCCTCAACAAGTTTGCTCCCTTCTTGCTGTTGGGGCGGCGGGGGGGTCGGCGCCAGTCGCTGCGCCTTCGGGGTGATTTGGGCCTGCGCAGCCTGTTCGGCAACGGCATCGCTGGGGATCCGCTCAATCGGTTTGCCGACCAGGGGCCGTGGCGCCCGCCGGCCGCCCAGCAGGAGGTAGTTCGCGCCCCACCATACGATGAGAACGACCGCACTGAGCAGGAGAAACTGTGCGAAAGCCTTCTTGTCCATAAGATGTTCTGCCCGCCGCGAATAATTCAGTAGTGGCGAAGTCCCGGGCGCTGACGCCGACCAGGCGGCGTCAGCGGCTCAACGACCGCTAAGTAGGCGATCGGCGAGGAACGGGTCGAGTTCGGGAATTACACGAATCTTGTCAGCAGTAGCTCTTACATCGTAATCCAGTTTGCGGAATATGACGCGCTCTCCGTCGAAGAGCACGTATGTCGCGCGGGGATCGCCGTCCCTCGGCTGTCCGACGCTCCCCACGTTTATGATGGTCTTGTTCTTGACGAGACGATAGTGGTAGTTGACCTCCTGTGGGGTGAGGTAGACCATGTCTTCTGTCCAGATACCGGGCACGTGGGAATGGCCGCAGAAACAGACGGATTCGAACCGGTCGAATATCTCGTGCAGCTTCTCTGACTGGTATATGTCCCGCGGGTAGATGTACTCCGTGATGGGCGACCGGGGGGAACCATGTACGTAGAGTATCCCATCCTCGGTGTGGGTGACCTTGAGAGCGCCCAGGAAGGTCCACCTGCTGACGTTGGCTTCCCTGTCCGGGTTGAGGGGGCTGAGCTGGCGGCGGGTCCAGGCCAGAGACCTCTGGGCTCTGTCATTGAACATCGCCCCTTCGAATTCAGTCAGAAGCGCCTCCTCATGGTTGCCCTTAAGGGATACCCCCAGCCCAACGGCCAGGTCTATGCACTCCTTGGGATTCGGCCCGTAGCCCACGAAGTCTCCCAGACACACGATTTCGGTCACGTCATGCTTCCTGATGTCTTGAAGAACTGTCTGAAAGGCTTCCAGGTTCGCATGAATATCAGAGATTACAGCCTTCACTGCTTATGAATTCCGTTCGTATTCGTGGGGGCTCTGTGCCGGCACAAGCGCAGTCCAACTCCGCGCCGCTCAAAAACAATACGATCCCGCTTCCCTTTGTTCAACGCACACGTGAGAAGTTCAACTGAACGAGATGCCGAGGTGAATCTCTCGACATCCCTATGAGCGGAATAATCACGCTCGACGCACTGGCGCAACGATTCGAAGCATGATGGTAACAGAAATGACCTGAACGGTTCAACCATGTTGCTATGTGCCGCCCCTGGCTGTCGCGCAAAGGGCCCTATCCTGCCCGGCAAGACGCCGAGGGCGCGCACCGGCGCGTTCAGGCATCAGGGCGCCGTCTGCGCCGAACGCGCCAGATGGCGCGCCACCCTCATAATGCACGCGAAACAGTATTACGATGTAGCCATTTCGTAGCACAACGGGCCGCTTCGTCTGAAGCCCCCTGAGAAGGGCAATGTGTCCCTTCTGGAGCGATTGGACGGGCGCGCCGATGTCGTCAAAAGTACGCTCCGTCGTAAGTGATTATCTTATAAGATGCAACGAATAACAGGATATGCAAAGGCCGTCTGTGCGGCGGAACGTGGGCAATCCAGCGCGACACCATTTAGGGGGGATCTGAAAAAAAAGTTTTATCACAGAATGCTTTGAGGACATGGCACTTACGCACAGGGCGAGCCCACCATCGGGCCGGCAAGAGAAAAATATGGTTTGCATACCGGCTTGGCGGGCCATATTATTTCGGGAATTCAAGGGTGGTTCAGCGATTCAGAACGCAGTTGGGGAGGCGATGGTGCTGGGTGGCCAACACAACCGGATTCCTTCCTGCGATTCCTTGGAAATCGGCAACTGGGCCGAGGGGCACGGGCGCCGTTGGCCTTTCAGGTAGCCCCGTAGCGCATTATGTCGGTGGCCTGGATCACCACCCAGATTAGGCGTCAGAGCAGTGTTTTGCTTGGAATGGACCATCAGGTCTGGAAGGGGAGCGTGCGTGCCCGGCCAGTCGGAAGACAGAACAGCCGGCAACCAGAAGTTGCATCTTGAGACCGGGCTTGACGTCCTGGCTCGTCGTATCAGTGAGAAGGGCGACTACGACGGGTTGGAACAGTTTTGGACGGCTGTCCAGGGGGTCATCCAGGAACAGCTGGGCCACCGCCGCTGCAGCCTGTGGCTCCAACAGACGGCGCTGATGTCCCTGCAGGAAAGCGAACTGGTGGTGGGGGCGCCCAATATCATCATCCAGGAACACCTGCGCCGCAAGTACACCGGCGCCGTCGAGCAAGCGGTGGGGGCCCTGCTGGGAGAAAAGGTCAGAGTTAAGTTCGACGTTGACCCCCGGCTCTACCGTCAGGCGAACTCCAGGCGGCAGCGGCAGAAGTCCGATGACATGCCAGCGCAGGCGCCGCTCACCATTGTCGGACGCCAGGAAAAGATTATCCGGCCCCGCCCGGATTGGGGTTTTGATCGCCTCATCACGATTCCCTCCAACGAACTGCCGTTCACAGCCGCCCGCGAGGTCGCCGGACAGAGGAGCCCGCGCATCAATTTCATGTACATCTACGGGGACTTTGGAGTCGGGAAGACAACCCTGGCCAGGGCGATATATGCGTTGGCTTCAAGCCCGGAAATGGGACTCAGTCCAGTCTTCATGTCGGCCGAGACATGGTCCAATGAATACTACGAGGCGGTTCGCCTCAAGAGGCGCTATCAATTCCGCAGTCGTTATCGCTCGTGCAGGATGCTGATCCTCGATGATGTGCAGTTCGTCGCGGGTAAGTCGGCTACACAGCGCGAACTGATGCACACGTTGAAGGATATCCTGTCCGAAGGCGGCAGAGCAGTGCTCGCCGGCAGGCCTCATCCTGAGGAGATGCGAGAGTTGGAGCCCGGTTTTCTGGCCCTGCTCAGCGGCGCCTTCCCCGCCGTAATCTCCCCGCCCAGAGATGAGGAGAAGAGGCAGGTCGCCATGGAATTCGCCCGGCGCCGGGGCTTGAGGGCCAGTGACGGCGTCTTTGAATACCTCGCAGCCAACTGCGCCGAGAGCCTGGGCAGTCTGGAGTCGGCCATTTCCTACCTGGCTCTGTATGCGGAGGTGCAGGGACGGGCCAGGCTCGAGCTGAGCGCGGCTGTAGAAGCTCTCGCCGCAACTCGTCGTGTCCGCAGGCGTGCGGTGGGCGTTGAGCAGGTCAAGGAGGCTGTGCTCGAAGTCTTCGACGTGAAGGCTGAGCAGTTGACCGGCCTGTCGCGCACCCGCAGCGTGGTCCTCGCCCGCCAGGTGGGCATGTATCTGGCTCGCGAACTTACCGGAGCGTCACTCGGCGAAATAGCGCACGCATTCGGGCGCTCCAGTCACAGCACGGTGAAATACGCCGTCGATAAGATGCGCAAGGCCCGCGATGAAGATGACAACATCGCGGGCCTGCTGCGTCGGACCAGGGCTCGGATCAAATGAGAGGCGAGAGGCGCGGGGACGAACGCAAGTTCGTCCCCGCGCTCTTGTGATTTGTCCCTACCCGATGTCCTCGAGGGGGTCCGGGTTCCCGAACGCCAGATTGGCGACTTCTCTCTGGGCGGCCCAGCGCACGCCGTTCACGATCACGCGCTGCACGTCCGGGTGTTGGTAGATTGGGAAGGTTTCGTGTCCCGGGCGGAAATAGAAAACCTTACCGGCGCCTCGGTGATAGCACACGCCGCTGCGGAAGACCTCGCCGCCCTCGAACCAACTGATGAACACGAGTTCGTCGGGCTGTGGAATGTCGAAGAACTCGCCGTACATCTCCGTGTGCGGTATCTCGAAGTAGGGGCCTACGCCCGCCGCGATGGGATGGCCGGGCAGAACGACCCAGAGCCGCTCCTTCTCACCGGCCTCGCGCCATTTCAGGTTCGCAGTGCATCCGGTGAGTTTACGGAATATCTTGGAGAAGTGACCGGAGTGAAGGGCGATCAGCCCCATTCCTTTCATAACTCGCGCGTGGACCCTCTCGACGATCTCGTCCTTGACCTCGTGGTGCGCCATGTGGCCCCACCAGAGCAGGACGTCCGTGGAGGCGAGGACCTCCTCGGTCAGGCCGTGCTCCGGCTCATCCAGGGTGGCGGTTTTGACCTCTATGTCCGGCTCTGCGGAGAGAAAGTCGGCTATTGTCCGGTGTATCCCGTCGGGATATACCGCTTTGACGGAGTCGTGCACCTTCTCGTGGCGGAACTCGTTCCACACGGTGGCGCGTATCTGGCCTGCCATTGCAAACGCTCCTTCTCTAAATGAGTGCAATCCGCCTGAAATCCAGCCTGGGGATTATAAAAGCCTATCTGGGGGCCTTGTCAAAGGTCAAGTTCCTTTTCGCTGAAAACCGTCGCCTGGAAGCTGTAGATGGTGACGTCAGATTCCTTCCAGGCGTCCGGCGCGAGCCCTGCGCTCTGGCAAGCCTGTGCGAGGAACTCAGCGCGGCTCCAGCCGTGTTCTACGGCAGCGCCGGGCAGCAGAACGCCCAGGCGCTCCCCACGGCGGATCATCAGCCCGTCGCGGCCCAGTTCGATGCTTTCGGGGTCGCTCACCTTCTTTGGAGCGCCCAGCACGCTGATCTGGACTTCAAGGCCCGGTAACTCTTCTTGCTTGACGGGCGAAAACCGTGCGTCCTCGAAAGCCGCCCTGATGGCCAGCGCGCGCACGCAGGACCAGAGCGGAGCTGAACTGAGCGGATAAGCTGCCCGCCCGCGCAGCCGGCCCGCCACCCTCAAATTCACGTATGCGCCATATGGCTCGCGCAGCCCGTCGCTCAGCCGTTCGGGGCGGGGCTGGTGGCTGTCTTCCTCGAACCGGCGCATTATCGCGCGACGGGCCAGTTTCAAAAGAGCGCGCTTCTCATCCTCGTCAAGACAAGGCGCGGCGCCGGCGGGGGGGGAGCGCTTCGCGCTATTGCCATTCCCCTTGAGCTGCGCATAGGCGTCGTCGTTGGCGTAGAAAGCCATTGCCACGTAGCTGACGCAAGTCTCATGGCTGCCGGTCATGTCTCCGGAATTATTCCATTCGAGGAAGACTGGCTCGATTGAATCGGAACGGGAGAGCAGTTCCAGAAGCACGTGGATCGACGCCCGCCCGCATATGGTGGCGCCGGTGTCGAACAGGAAATCGCCGAAACCCACCGGGTCCAGCGCCTCGATATATCCGACGGCCCGCATGTCGAGATTCTTGATCTTTGAGCGAAGCCCGGATTCCGGCGTGTCGGCGAAGGGGGTGTAAAGATAGGGAGGACCGTAGTGCGTGAAATCACTGCTCACGACGAGGAGAGTGTCCCTGTCCAGCAGGTCGCCCACTGCGCTGGCGACCTCCCGTCGGCGCTGCGCGCCGAGCTGGCCCACAATGATAGGGACGATCGGCGGCATCTTATCCCACGTGCACTGCAAGAACGGCAATTCTACCTCGATGCAGTGTTCCTTCTGATGGACGCGCGTCGTTTTGTGGAATGACCTGTTCGCGGCGAGTCGTTCGATGGCCTCCTGGTCGAGGGGAATCTGGCCCAGCGGGGTCTTGTACGCCGTGTACTCCGGGATGCTGCAGCCCTCCGTCATCCGGACGTAATGGCTCGGCCCCATCAACACGATGCGCGACGGTTTCTCCTTGCCCTGCAGAAGTTTGAACGCGGTCGCCGCCGTCGGAGCGCTGAACATATAACCTGCGTGCGGCACTATCAGCGCCAGGGGGCGTTTGTTTTGCAGTGCCCGGGGCGCCTTCGGTTCCGCATCGGCGAGCATCTTTCTTACTTCCGTCTCCAGGACGGACGCCGAACTCGGGTAGAACCGCCCGGCCACGGCAGGCTGGCGCACCTCGGCGCATTGGCCGGAAGGCAGCGTGGCCACTACCAATCCTCCGCACAGCGCCAGGATCAAAAACCCTACTTTTCTTTTCATCTTCTTATCTCACAATATGGCGGCCGCAACGTCACCCGAGACAGATATTCTCACAACACATTCAGCCCAGGCTGTGCCTGAAAAACCGGACTTGGATTCGAGCGGCTGCATTCGCGCCTGGCTGCGCGCCGCCTCCATGGACATATCACATGGATATGCCTGCTTGGGCGTCCTTGCCAGAGCCACGAATTCGCTCGCTTTCTGTCCGACAGCCGATTTGTCAGACAGAGCCTAACGCAAAGCCTGCCCGGCCGCAATGCCGCGCGCCCCTTTGGAGCTACCTTCTGTTGACAGCCTCTGGGAGCGCGCCTATGCTCAAGTCGCCCCAGACTGGGGGTACGTACAGAGATGAGTATGGAATGCGGGTGAAGGCGACCGGGGAAAACCGATGAAGACGGACATGCTCAAGGCGGAGCGCGAGGAGGACGTGCGGCGGGCCGCTGCGCTGCTGCGGGAGGGCAGGATCGTCGCGTTGCCCACGGAGACTGTTTACGGACTGGCGGCGCGGGCGGATTCGGAGGTGGCTCTCTCCCGACTGCGGCGGCTGAAGGGGCGTCCCGAGGAAAAGAAGTTCGCACTGCTGGCGCCGTCGCTGGAGGCGTGCGCGGGCTGCGGGGCGCCGGGCGCCGAGGCCAGACGCCTGGCGGAGGCGTTCTGGCCCGGGCCGCTGACGCTCGTCGTCCCGGACGGCAGCGGAGGGGAGGTAGGGCTTCGCTGCCCGGACGTGGCGGTGACTCGCCGGGTGATATCCCTGGTAGGCGCCGCAATCGTGGCCACCAGCGCGAACCTTTCGGGCGCGGCGCCGGCCCTGAACGCAGGCGAGGCGCTGGCGCTCTTTGAGGGCCGGCTGGCGGCGGTGCTGGACGGGGGCCCGGCCCGGGTGGGCCGTGCGTCAACGGTGGTCAGGTTCCGCGATGGCGAGTTGGAGATTCTGCGCGAGGGTGCGCTGCCGGCGGCCGACCTGCTGGCTGCGCTGGCGCGCGGCGCAGACGGCTAGGAACTCGCCAGCGGCAAGCCGACGGTGAAGGTGGCGCCCTGGCCCGGCTTGGATTGAACGTCTATGAACCCGCCGTGGGCGCGAGCGATGTTGTAGCAGATAGTCAGCCCCAGGCCGAGCCCATCCGCTTTGCTCGTGTAGAAGGGCTCGAGCAGGTGGGCCATCTGCTCCTTTGGGATGCCGGGGCCGTTGTCCTTGAAGCTGAGGATCAGAAACGGGCCGCTCGTAGGTGTCGTGTCGGCCAGCATTCTCTGAGTGAGCTTCTGGCGGGGGCGGACGTAACCTTCGATCAGGAGCCTGGCGTTGTCTATGCCCTTCAGGGCTTCCAGGGCGTTGCGCACTATGTTGAGTGTGAGTTGTCTGAGGCGGGAGCGCCCGATGTCCAGATCGAGCGGATGATCGATCACAGAATGTTCGACCCGAGTGCCCTCCATCAGGTGAAGGGCCTGAGTGACGCCGAGCACTTCGTCCACCACTTCGCTGGGGTTCAGCGCCTGCCCGGAGACGCGGGAAGGCGGCCGGGACATGTCCAGGAGGCTGTCCACTATCTTCTTGCATTCTCTGGCTTCGGCGGCGACATTCTCGATGCATTCCCGGTTCGGGTCGTTCTGTTCCAGGGAACTGGACAGTATCTGCGTGTAGCCGAGGATGACGGTAATCGGGTTGTTGATCTCGTGCGCCACGCCCGCCGAGAGTCGCCCAATGCTGGCAAGCTTCTCGGCTTCGATAAGCTTCTTCTGGTTGGCCTCCAATGTTTCAGCCATGCGGTTGAAGCTATTGGCGAGTTCGGCGAACTCGCCATAGCCTTCCAGTTCAAGTCGTTGGCTCAGATCGCCCCTGGCGAGCGACTGGGTGCGCTTGACGAGAGTTGCCACGGGCTGCACGATGGATCGGTGTGTCAGGTACACCACCAGCAGGCTCACCAGCAGCGCGATGGGGAAGACCGTCTCGGCCGCCACGATGCTGAGGGTCCAGGTCAGATTGGCCTGTTCGGAGGCCGCCAGGGTTCTGAGATGCAAGGAATTGGCCAGCGATTGGCTGGTTGCTATAAGTTCCTCGAAAAGTTTCCTGCTGCGTTCGCTGTGCTCTGCGACGCTCTGCCACGCTTTCGGGTCTGCGGCGGTGGACGCCGCCGTTGCCGCGCGTCGCTGCTCTTGGACGATGGTGTGCAGGGACCTGGCTGCCTCATAGAGGCGGTCGGCGTAGTCTGTTTCCGGCCGGTCCAGATGGCGTGCCCGGAGGGGCTGGATCATGTGCCTGAGTTCATAACTCAGGTCCTGCAACTGATTCCACTGCTCGGGATCAGTAACACGGTTTCGGACGAACGCCGATTGAGCGCGGGACACCTCTTTTGCGAGCTGGTTGATTTGCAGGGCTTGATGGCGCGCCTCCAGGTAGACAGTCTGGTTCTCGCTGGCCTTCTTGAGCCTGGCCATGTGACTGAGGGTCAGCAGCAGCACGATGCCCAACACGATCAGCACCAGGGCGAAGCCCACTGCCAGGCGAAGACTGATTGATGTTCGGTGGCGAATAATCTCAATGCCCCCTGTCTTTTGGGGGACGCCCACTGCCGCTTAATCGCTCCAGGAGGCGCTCTAACTGGCTGGAAGACACGTTGTCCAACTCCAGGTTGCGCCGCAGCACCCAACCACCGCGCGCCTGGTGGTTTGAAACGTCTGCATCGCAAAGCAACACGCCATAGGGGTCCGGAGGCGACTCCTGCGGCTTCGGCAGGTAAAGATAAGGGCAGGGCGCCGCGCCGTTGCAAAGAGAGCCCGGACAATGCAGGAACTGGCTGTGCAGCAGGCCCTCCTGAACCAGTGTCCGGAGGCCCGGTGGCAACTGTCCCTCGTGCATCTCGCTGTAACGACGCAGCGCCTGGCTGATGATGAGCATATTGCGCCCGCAGTCCACCCATGCCTTGTGCTCTGCCTGTCTGCGCAGAAAGGGCGCCGCCGTTTCGAACCATCCGTTCAGCGCGGCCCCCGTAAGTCCCATGACGAACACCCCTGCCAGCAAGGCGCGAGGCACGGGCAAACCCGACCTGCGCGCCTCCCAGAATGCATACGTAACCAGCACTATCGCACAAATGCCGAACACCCAGTGCGCGTAAGTGAGCACGGCGAACGCCAGGCCGAACAGCGCGAGGGAAACTGGCAAGACCGACGCCGAGAAAAGCGTCCCGGACGGCTCCGGCTGTGCCGCCCGCTCAAGTTCACCGTAACGAGCCAGCAATCTACTCAGCAACTTTCCCGGAGCCACTGCACGCAGGACAAATCTGGCAGGGCCAATGTCAACCGTGTCGCCGGGCGCCATCCGCCCCTTCTTGCACGGGCGACCGTTGAGCAAAATGCCGTTTTTCGAGCCCATATCTTCGACGTAGCAGGCCCCCTCGTTCAGGTAGAAGTAGGCATGACGCCGAGAGACTTTTCGATTCTCGAACACAACGTCGCAGATAACCGACCTGCCGATGAGCAGTCCGTTCCGGCCCACTTGGAATCGGAGGCCATCCTTCTCTCGCCCCTGGACATCGAAGTAGAAGCGGCCTTCCCTCTGTTCCCCGCTCTTCATGGCGTCTCCCCTCCCTGAGGCGGAAGCCACGCTTGCTCGGACTGCAAATCTACACCACTCCCTAAATGTTCAAAGCCATTCCGCCGGGGGTGGTTCGGAGATGAACCAGCGCCAGAACGCCGGCTCGGCAAGATGCCAAGACAGGAAGAATGAGAGTCGTTCTGAAATTAGAAAGCCGTTTCGCCTGCTCTACCATTTTTCGACGTCGGCGAAAATGGTGGGCGGGGCCGGACTTGAACCGGCGACACCGTGATTTTCAGTCACGTGCTCTACCACCTGAGCTACCCACCCACCTGTGACGCTGATTCTATTATCACAGCGCAGAACTGTCAAGCTTCTCGATCGCTTCCGGCCTTCTGGCGCACGAGCTTGCGCGTATCTTCCAGCGCTTCCGCCAGCTTATCGGCGTGCGGGCCGCCGGCCTGGGCCAGGTCATCTCGTCCGCCGCCGCCGCCGCCGATGGTTTGCGCCGCGCCGCGGGCTATCTCGCGCGCACTCAAGCCACGCTCCAGCAGGTCGGCGCTCACCCCGACGACCAGCGCCACGTCGCCTCCATCCGCAGAGGCCAGCACACAGACGGTGCGTTCATTCTCGCTCCTGATAACGTCGGCTGCGCTGCGCAGTTCCGCGTGCGAGCCGGGCATCTCAGCGACGATCAGCTTTATGTCGCCGCATTGTTCAGCTCTATCAATGAGGCTCCCGGAGGCCATGCTTCGGGCCGCGCGCTCCTTCTGCTGTTGCAGGCTTTTTTGGAGGGTCCTGATCTCGGCCAGCACCTCGTCCGCCCGGCTGAGCAGGTCCGGCTCCTGCGTATGGAGTGTCCTGCAGAGCTGTTCGATCTGGGCCTCTCGCCGGCGCAGCAGCCGCAGAGCTTCCAGTCCGGTTACCGCCTCGATGCGCCGCACCCCGCCGGCCACGCTGCTCTCCCGCGTGATGCGCAGCATGCCCACCTCGCCGGTCCGTTCGCAGTGGACGCCGGCGCAGAGCTCGCGGCTGTAGTCGCCGATGGCGACCACGCGCACGATGTCGCCGTATTTCTCCCCGAACAACGCTATTGCGCCCGCCTTACGCGCCTCGTCGAGGCTCATGCGCCCTGTCGCCACCGGGTCATTGTCCAGTATCTTTTGATTGACGATGTCCTCGACCTTTCGCAGGTTTTCCTCGCCCACCTCGGTGGGATGCGAGAAGTCGAAGCGAAGTCGCCGGGCGCTGACGTGACTGCCGCTCTGGCGCACGTGCTCCCCAAGCACCTGGCGCAGCGCGTACTGCAGCAGGTGAGTGGCGGTGTGATTGCGTGCGGTTGCCATGCGCACCGGCCTGTCCACGCGGCAGAGCACCGAATCGCCAGCCTTCAGGGTTCCGCTCTTCATTCGCCCCACGTGCAGGTAAAAGCCCTTTTCCTCGTGGACGTCCACGAATTCGAACCTGGCCTCCCCCTCATCTGCGATGATCCATCCGCAGTCGCCGGTCTGTCCGCCGGCCTCGGCGTAAGCGGGGGTGCGGTCGAGCACTACGGCGGCCTCCCGCCCCTGCTCGAGGGAGGCGACCAGCTCGTCGCCGCATATGATTCCAACAACCTGTGCGATACTCTCCAGTGTCCTGTAGCCGGTGAACTCAGTGGGTTGCGCCTGGCTCTTGAGACCGTCCAGGGGGCCACTGACGAACACGCCGCCCTCGAAACCCGAGGCGCTTTTCGACAGGGACTGATGCGCCGCCATTTCCTGGAGGAATCCCTGCACGTCCACGCCCATTTGTTGCTCGGCGAGGATGGACTCCGTCATCTCCAGCGGGAAGCCATAGGTCTGGTAGAGGTCGAACGCCTCCTTGCCGCGCAGCACGGCGCCGCGCTGGCGCTTCAAGTTGGCCACGTGTCCCTGGAGCACCTGCGAGCCGCGATTGACCGTCTTCTGGAACGCCTCCTCCTCCTGCCCGATCACAGTCTCGATGTGGGAGCGGCTTTCCTCCAGCTCCGGGTAGGGTTCATTGTACGCACGGACCACGGGACCAACCAGCTCTGTCATAAATGGACGTTCGACGCCGAGCTGGTGGGCATCCCGCACGGCTCTGCGCAGCAGACGGCGCACCACGTAGCCACGTTCCTCATTGCTTGGCATCACACCGTCCGCGATGCAGAACACTATGGCCCTGACGTGGTCGGCAATGCGGCGCAGCTTCGAGGCGGCTTCCGGATCAGCCCCTGCGCCCGGGCCGCAGATGCCTTTGATCTTCGCCAGGAGAGGCTCGAACAGGTCAATGTCGAAGTTCGACTCCCCGCCTTGCAGGATGCGGGCCATGCGTTCAAGACCCATCCCGGTGTCAATGTTGCGCTTTGGCAGCGGCTGGAGTACTTCGCCTTCCTTACGATCGTATTGCTGGAAGACCAGGTTCCAGACCTCGACGTAGCGGCCGCAATCGCAGGACGGATCGCAAGAGGGCTTGCCGCAGCCACCGCCCAGGTCAATGTAAATCTCGCTGCAGGGCCCGCACGGGCCGTTGGGCCCCTGGGTGCGCGCGTAGGGCGGCCAGAAGTTCTCCCCATCCCCGAAACGGAAGATACGCTCCGCCGGCAGGCCGGCCACTTCCTTCCAAATCTTGTCCGCCTCCCCATCGTCTTCAAAGATGCTTACCACCATGTCCTCGGCGGGGATGCCCATCTCGCGGCGCATGAACTCCCATGCCCATTCGATGGCCTCAGGCTTGAAGTAATCGCCGAACGAAAAATTGCCCAGCATCTCGAAGAAGGTGTGATGCGACGCCGTCCGCCCCACCTGCTCAATGTCGCCGGTGCGGAGGCATTTTTGGCACGTGACGGCGCGCTTCAGCGAAGGGTCGCCGTGGCCGTAGAACTGGTCCTTGAACTGGTTCATTCCCGCGCCGGTGAACAGCAGGGTGGGGTCGTGGCTGGGCACAAGCGAGTCCGGGGGCAGCACGGTGTGTCCCAGTTCGCGGAAGAACTCCAGGAACCGGCTACGAATCTCATCTGTTTTCATGGCAACCATGCACGATGAAGTAGAAAGCGGTCGAGAGCGCGCGGGCCGAGAAATTGGCGCTCCCGCCACGCTCAAAGTAGCTTAGCAGCAAAACGCCACAGTGGTCAAGCGCGCAGGAGCGCCTTGCCGCCCGGGCTCACGCCACTGGCTCCACTTCAGCGCCGCCTGGCGAACCTTCTCGTATCCACCACAGGGACAGGCAGATGTGACAGAATGGGTTCGTTTTGCAAAAAGCCCGGTCCGATATCCTTTCCCGTAAATCCTCTACGCGCCTCTCACGACTGAAACACGGAGGACGGCGAAGAACTAACCACAATGCCACCACGAGCACGACGGTAGAGAAGGGGACACCTCTGCGGCGTTGTCGTACATAGCGTCTGCAGTCTACCGCACACAGGCTGGTTTCTCTCGTCGCCGTCTAATTTCATAATTAATCCCCGCCTTCGCGAGGGCGCCCGCCTACTCCACCGGCGGCTTAATGCTTTGCCGCAAGCCGCATTATACTCGATCTTGAAAATCCATGTGTCCGTAGAGTCCCCTGTGTCCGGTAAAAAAAGGACGAAGCGACAGATTCGCACTGATGTGCACAGATAAGCGGCGAAAACGAACAATCGAGACAAACGATGGGGCAGCCACGGATTCACAGAAATAAAGACAGCTCGGGGACAAAAGCCTGGCAGGGACAGGCCGGCAGGGCGCTACTATGCCGACAACCTCTTCGAGTTTATTGTCGCAGATTGGCAGAGCGGGCCGTTAGGCGCTGGTCTGTGTCCGCGTGGGCCTTTGGCGATCGAACCGCCTCACGGCGGACGTTTGCCGGTCGCCGGGCGCCCATTCCGCGTCAACGGCCAGTCACCGGGCGGGCATCCGTTGACGCGGGCTGTCACAACTGGCGCGCGGGCGTGGGTCGCCTTGCTCCGAAGTGTAACTGATCGGCCCACAGGCAAAAGTCCAGCGGCCGCTTTCCCCCCTTGCTCGTTGGGTTCGTGTTGTTGCCAGTTCTTGCGCAAGAGGCGTGGGGCCGTTACAACATGGGGCGCTCGATAGGAAACAGAGGGCAGGATACCATGGTGCGACGGGCTGTCATTGAACGAACGGGGGCGGTTCTCGTCGAGAGGATGGGCTACGCCCTGACGGGGTGGGAGCGCTTCCGCGGGCTGATGCTGCGCAAGGGCCTGCCTCCGGAGGAGGGCCTGCTGATACCGGACTGCCGCAGCGTCCATACCTTCTTCATGCGTTTCCCCATCGACCTGATCTACCTGGACGCGGAGCGTCGGACGGTGAAGATCGTCCCGTCGAAGGCGCCCTGCCGGCTGTCGGGCTGCCTGCGCGCCCGATCGGTGCTCGAGACGGCGGCCGGTAGGGCAGCGGAGGCGGGCCTGCAAGAAGGAGATCGGATCATCTTCTGCGACATCTCAGCAATTTGAACGGCACAGATGAAAGGCAATGTCCAATATCGAAGGATTCGTTGTTCGTGACTTGAACATTGGGAGTTGGGCATTCGACATTGGATATTTCCGTTGTTCAGCCCTGTTTCTTTCCCCAGTTCTCAGGGCGCAGCTCGCGCACGGCGGCCCCGGCGCGCCACATCTCGGAGTTATGGATCTCGTCCAGCTCTGCTTGGAGGCGCACGGCGTAATCGGGGGCGCTGTTGAAGTCCAGGACGCGTTTCGTTTCTGTTCCGTCCCTGACGCTCTCGTAGAGCTTGTCGAAGATGGGCGCGACGGCCTCGCGGAACGAATGCCGCCAATCGAGCGCGCCGCGCTGGGCCGTCGCGCTGCAGTTGGCGTACATGTAGTCCATCCCGTGCTGGCCGACCAGGCGGATCAGGCTTTGGGTGAGTTCCTCAACGGTCTCGTTGAACGCCTCGCTGGGGCTGTGGCCGTGCGCACGCAGGCAGTTGTACTGCGCCTCCATCATGCCTTCCAGGGCGCCCATGAGCACGCCGCGTTCGCCGGTCAGGTCGCTGAGGACTTCGTTCTCAAATGTGGTGGGGAACAGATATCCGGAGCCGATTGCGATGCCCAGCGCGATGCAGCGGTCCCGGGCGCGCCCGGTGGCGTCCTGGTGGACGGCGAAGCTGCTGTTGATGCCGCTGCCGGCCAGGAAGTTGGCGCGCACCGACGTGCCTGACCCTTTGGGGGCCACCATGATGACGTCCACGTCGCTGGAGGGGACGACGCCCGTCTGATCGCTGTAAACGATGGAAAAACCGTGGGAGAAGTACAGAGCGTCTCCTTTGTCGAGGCAGGATGCGATGGTGGGCCAGAGGACCTTCTGGGCGGCGTCGCTGACCAGGTAGAGCACGATGGTTCCACGGCGCGCGGCGCCTTCGACGTCGAAGAGTGTCTCGCCCGGCGCCCAGCCGTCGTCAACGGCTTTTTGCCAGTCCTTTTCGAACTCGGGCGCCTGCCCGATAATGACCTCGAATTCGTTGTCGCGCATATTCAGGGACTGCGCCGGCCCCTGCACGCCGTAGCCTATGACAGCGAGCGTTTCGTCCTTGAGCACTTCGCGGGCCTTTTCCAGGGGGAATTCGTCGCGCATGACGATTTCCTCTTCGACACCTCCGAAATTGATCCTTACCATGGTCTTGTTCCTTTAGGATAAAGGGAGAATGAGTGATCCGGTCTCTGAAATCCCGTAAGACATTTTGGCTCAGACTATCGCGGTTTTCAAGCGAACGGGGAACATTGCGGATAGGAGTCCCTTTTGCTTTAATCGTTGCCGGCATAAACCGTAAAGGAAAACACGATGAAAATCGGTTATCTGGATTGTTTCAGCGGGATCAGCGGCGACATGCTTCTTGGCGCGCTGGTGGACGCGGGCGTGCCGCTGGAGCGGATTGAAGCCGCGCTGGATACGCTCGCCATATCGGGCTACTCTCTGTCCGAGCGGCGCGTTACGCGCTGCGGCCTTGCCGCCACGCAGGTGAGCGTCAAGCTCGATCGCTCCGAGCATCATCCTCACAGGGGTTTGAGTGACGTGCTCGAGATCATCGAAAGCGGTCAGTTGGCGCCTGAGGCGCTCGAGCAGAGCTGCGCGGTGTTTCGCAACCTGGCTCGTGCGGAAGCGCACGTTCACGGCACTGATCCCGAGAGCGTGCACTTCCACGAAGTGGGGGCCGTGGATGCGATCTGCGACATCGTGGGCGGCGTGGTGGGATTACGCGAACTGGGGCTCGATGCGCTCCAGTTCTCAACCGTTTCGCTTGGGGGCGGCCAGGTTGAAGCGGCGCACGGCACGCTGCCGGTCCCTGCTCCGGCCACTGCCGAACTGCTCAGGGACGTGCCCACCAGAGGCGGACCCGTAGACGTAGAGTTGACCACCCCCACAGGGGCGGCGCTGCTCAGCACGCTGGGTCAGCCAGTGCCCCGGTGGCCCGAGATGTCCGTCGCCACGCTGGCCTACGGCGCCGGGGCGCGCAACCTGAGGGCCCTGCCGAACGTGCTGCGGCTGGCCGTCGGGGTGCAATCCGAGGAGGCCGAGAGCGACTGTGTGTGGGTGCTTGAGACGAATGTGGACGACATGACGGGGGAAGAAATCGGCCACTGCGTCGAAGAGCTCATCAGGGAGGGGGCGCTAGACGTATCCACGATGTCCATACAGATGAAGAAGAACCGTCCGGGCGTCCAATTACGCGTGATCTGTGCGCCTGACAGTGTGCGTCGGCTGGAAGAAGCGCTCTGGCTGCACAGCACCACGCTCGGCGTGCGGCGCAGCCTCTGGCAGCGCTCTAAGCTAAGCCGGCGCATAGAGACGGCGCAGACGGAGTGGGGGCAGGTGCGCCTGAAGGTTGCGCTGCTGGGCGGCCGGACTATGCGCGCCGAGCCGGAGTACGAGGACTGCCGCGAAATAGCCCGGAGGAACGGGCTTTCCATCCGCCAGGTCGGCAGGGCCGCCCGCGCCGCCTGGGAGGGGCGTGGCGCCGAAGGCGCCAAGTAGGAAGCATTAACGAAAAAGACAAACGTCAAATATGCAATATCGAATGCTCAACTTCCAATCCTGAAGGAACGTTCGCAGCATCGTTCGACGTTAGCCATTGAGAGTTCGGTATTGGATATTTTCGTTGTGTTTCCGGCGTTGCCGCACCTACAGCCTATCGCCTGCGGCCTGCTCTTTTTGCTTTCGCCCGTAAATGGCGGCCAGCGAGCCGAAGCATATGCCGCCGAGGCCCATGCCCAGCAGGTAGAAGATACCCCGGCCGATGAGGGTGACGGCCGCCGCCGTCTCGCTGCGGACCCCGAACGCGGCGCACAAGGCGAGCATCGCCGCCTCCATGAAGCCAGCGCCGCCTGGAGACATAGATACGTCCCCGAGGAAGAAGGAGACAGTGACTATGACCAGCACCTTGATGTAGGACAGGTCGGCCCCCAGGCTGTGGAACAGCACCTGGTACGCCAGGCAGATCAACAGCCACGAAACGACGGAGATGAGGACGACCTGCGCGATGGCCTTGGGCCTCTCGGCCATCCCGAGAAGGGGGTTGACCAGGTTGTCCACCTTCGAGATGGCGTAGTTCTCGAAATGGTGGTAGGTGGGGAAGCGTTGACGGATGAACTTGAGCAGTTTCATGTGGTAAATGGTGGGCAGTATCTTGCCGAGCGCTCTTGATCGCTCCCCGATGTGCTCATTCAGCAGGACCCCGCTTACTATCGCGCCGATCACCAGCGCCAGCACACCGCCGAGCAGCAGCTTGTAGACCAGGAGGATGGGCACGAACCCGAGCACGAAAAGCGCCGAAATAATCACAAAGCTGAGGAACACCGTGGCGTAGGCCACCTTATCTGCAATGATGGTGCCCAGGTGGGCGGTGCGTTCCCCACCGAAGACTTTGCTCATGTAGTAGGCCCGCAGTGGTTCGCCCCCGACCTTCGCGCCCGGAGTGACCATGTTGCCAAATGCGCCGGCCATGTAGATCGGGAAGACAGCGATGAAGCTCTTACGCTCCTCGGGCAGCATGATACGCGTCCAACGGAAACACCACATTATGAAGGCCACCAGCGTGGCAAAACCCGCCGTCACGATGGAGAAGCGATCTGCTCGTTTCATGGCGGCCAGGATTTCACGGAACCCGATGTGGCGCATCACCAGAAATAGACAGAGCAGCACGAAGAGCAGGATGGCGAGCTTGATCGCCGTGAAGATTCTCTGCTTCCTCCCCATCAGCGTACTCCCTTGAGTTGCAGCCGTGCGAGGATGGCGGCGTGGTATATCGAAGCCCAGGTGAGCTGGAGCGTGTCCGCGAGACCAACGTTGCTTTCCGCGCCGGCGTACGTGAAGGGTATCGGCGCCTCCGCCACGCGGCATGGGATTGCCATGGACATAGCCATCCGGGCAATATGCAGCAGGCAGGTGTGCTCCAGTGTGTAGCGCCCCTTCGGCGAGAGCCGCCGCGCAAGATAAGCGGCCGGCTCTCGATCATAGACCCTGTAGCCGCACTGAATGTCGTGAACCCGAACTCGCGCGAGGCTGTATGGCAGGTTCGACAGGGCGTTCGCCGCGCGCCTGACGGCCGGCATCTTGCCTTTCGTGCGCCGCCCCATGACCATCCGGTAGTCGGGGGCGTAAGGGCAGAGGCCGGGCAGCAGGGCGGGATCATGCTGCATGTCCGCGTCCAGCAGGGCGACGGTCCGGATAGATTTGTCCTCCAGCGCCGCCTGGAGGCCATGCTTGACGGCGGCCTGTTTCCCCTGATTCACGCGATGGTGCAGCGCAATTACCTCCTTGCGTTCCGCCAGGCGGTTGATCAGCGACGCCGTGCGGTCAGTGGAACAGTCGTTAACGCAGACAACCTTGTCCGCCCCGGCATCCAGACATCGTTGCACCACCTCGCTGACGTGGTCTTGTTCGTTATAGCAGGGCAGAACGACCGCTGTCGCCCGAAGGGTTTCGTGTCCTCCGGCTGGCGGCAGTTGCTCTACCATAACGCGCATTGCGGAATGCCTTGCGGGAGGATGTATCGTGCAGGAATACTGATTGAGAAAGGATACCCGCCTCTTCCGCTTGGCGCAAGTAATTGCGGCGCCGCGTCCGCCGGCTCAAAAGAGGTGTCTGAGGCGTGGGTAGAGCTGCCGGTAGCGCTCGAGATGTTGTGCGTATAGCGCGCTCATCTCCTCTCGGGGCTCATAAATGGTGGGCCCTTCGTCGGGCAGCATTGAATCCAGCCTGTCGCGAGTCAAGACCCCTGCGGCCAGGCCGGCCAGCAGGGCGGCGCCATAGGCTGCGTCCCTTTGGGAGGGATAGGCGACGACGGGCAGGCCCATCACGTCCGCCTTTATCTGGCACCAGAGGGCGCTGGCTGAGCCGCCGCCACAGCTTCTGAGCGCGTCGGGTGAAAGTCCCGCCCGGCGCGCAATGTCCAGGTTCTGGCGAAGCGCGTAGGCGACCCCCTCCATTATGGAGCGGGCCAGCTCTGCGCGCGTAGTGCTCAGCCCGAAGCCCAGGGCAACGCCCCGTGCATTGGGGTCCCAGACGGGCGCTCGCTCGCCGGCCAAATAGGGCAGGAACAAGAGACCGGTTGGCCTATCCGGCAGATCGTCTATTTGCTCTTCGAGGATTTCGTAAGCGCTCACGCCGCGCCGCTGCGCCTCCTGGCGTTCCGCGTGGCAGAACTGGCGGACGAACCACTCAAGGGAAGCGCCCGCCGCCGACATGGGCGCGTGATTGATGTACACGTCGGGCAACAGGTGCGCGGAGACGGCCAGGCTTTCCTCAGCACTGGGCCTGGGCGCTACGATGCCGAACCCGCCGGATGTGCCCGTCACCTCGAAGGCGCGGCCCGGCGCGTGCGCCCCCACAGCAAGGGCTGCGCAGGCCGTGTCCATGCCGCCCGCGGCCACCGGCAGCCCTTCGGGCAGGCAAGCCTCGGCCGCGGCCTGCGGCGAGACATGACCGACAATTGACCCACAGGGCAGAATGGGCGGTATCCTGTCCGTGGGGAAGTTGGCCCACGAGCATAGCGTCCGACTCCAGCGGCCCGTTTCAAGCTCGATGGGATATCCCATGGCGCTGGACCTATCCAGCGCGTGCCGCCCACAGAGTCGCCATGTCACATAGCCGGTTGTGGAAGGGAACGTCATGGCGCGCTCGAACACGGTCGGTTCGCGCTCCTGGAGCCATAGAATCTTGGGCCATATGGTGAACGCGGCGGGGGGCAGCCCGGTTATGGAGCGGACCTTCGCCCTGCCGAAGTTCCGCGCTATCTGGGCCGTTTGCACGGAGGCGCGGGTGTCTTGCCACAAGATGGCCTTGCGCAGGGGGGCGCCCTGGGCGTCCAGCGGCAGCAAGGGGGCGCTTTGCCCGCTGACGGCCAGTGCCGCAAGGCTGTCCGCCGGGACGCGAGCGAAGAGTTCCCGCGCGCAGCGGCAGAGCGCGCCCCACCACGTGGCGGCGTCCTGTTCGGCGCGGCCCTCTCCAGGGTGTTCCGGGCTATAGTGGGCGCGTGCAGCCCCGATTACCCGCCCATGCGCTGAGACGGCGCAGAGCCGGCACCCCGTAGTGCCGATATCCACTCCAAGAAGGAGACGATCTTCGCTCATGATCCACCCCGCACTGGTTGGATTTGACAGCGCCCGACCCTCAAAGTTACTCGAAACCGGCGCCGCCGTCCAACACGCTTGACAGAATCATATCATTGAGGACAATTACAGTATTGGTAAGTAACGGGTATCGCGGCATGTATGTGGAGGACCTTTCGTGCTGATAGACTTCAACGCGCCTATTTACGACGAATCGGGGTATGGGGAAGCGCTCGCCGAAACGGCGAAGAACCTGGGCCTGACGCACCTGTGCATAAGCGGCGGCGAAGCGCGATACGGCAGGGCCGCCAACTCCCAGGTGCGGCACATCTCAAGACAATACCCGGAGCTTTTCATCCCGTTTGCCCGGATGGACCTGGACCGGGACGGTCCGGAGACCGTCGAGAGGTTTGCCCGGGCCGGTTTTCAGGGGCTTTGCACGTGGGCGCCGCGCAGACCTTACGACGACGAATCCTATTTCCCGTCCTACGAGGCGGCGCAGGCTCTGAGGCTGCCCGTGCAATTTCATACGGGGTTTCTGCCGCATACCCCGCTGGACCGCGCGCGCGGGGTGCGCTGCGAGAACATGCGCCCTGTCTACCTGGACACGATTGCTCGCTGTTTCCCGGAGTTGACGATCGTGGGAGTCGGCCTGGGAGGCCCGTGGCGCCGGGAGGCGCTGGAGGCGATGCGCAATCACCAGAGAGTTTTCTTTGACCTGTCGGGGGATGTGCTGAATTGGATTGAGAGCGACCCCCTGGCCGCTTTGCTCGGAGCGAATCGTTCCGGCGTATGGGAGAAGGCGCCAAGCAAGGGCCTGTGGAACCAGATCATCTTCGGCAGTGGGGTCCGTCACGAGGAAATCGCGTCGGTAGAGCGGGACTATCAAAGGATGTTTCGTTCGCTGGCGGTGGATCGGCAGCAGATAAATGACGTCCTCGGCGCCACCGCGGCAAGGCTGCTCAACGTGTCGGGTAGTTCTTGAACAAATCACAAGGGATAGAGTAATGTCACAGAACGATGCGGAAGCGTCGGTGACGACGTGGCAGTTCGGGCCGGAAGGAATCATACAACGCGTAGAGGTGGCCGCGCGGGCGCCGCTGAGCGTAGTCGCTGATGACTCGCCTCATATCTACGTGCTTGGGCAGGACGGGCAGGTGCAGGGCAAGTTCCGCGTGGGGGCGCAGGTGCGCCGTCTGCGGGCAAACGACGATGGCTCTATGTTCACAGCCCTCGCCGGGGGAAGGGTGATTTACGCTTTCGACCAAACCGGGAAGCTCGAGTGGCGCGTGGAGTTCCAAACTGAGGTCATTGACTACGCCCAGGACCCCGGCCCCGCGCACATCGTAGCCGTCGGTCCGGAGGGCAAGGTCTATATGCACGACATTCAGTCGCGCCGCACTTTCATCGCCGAGACGAATCGCCCGGTGCAATCCGTCGAGTTGCTCGAGGCGGCGCCCCTGCGGATCGGAATAGCAAGCGGCGAGGGACGGCTGAGCGTGGCGAGGATTGACGGGGAGATCGCGTGGGACACGGACATCAAGAGCCGCACCGGACCTATCTGCTTCGCTTCAAGGGCCGGACTTGTCGCCGTGCCGGCCTTAGACAAAGGACTTATCCTTTTCGGCCTCAGGGGTGAACGCAAAGGCAGTATAGATTTGGGAAGGCCCGTCATGCGTGCGGCGGCGACGCAAGATGGATCGGGTTTCGTAATCGAGGCGGAAAGCGGCACCTTGCTCATGGTGGACCTCGAATCGAAGGTTGACTGGGAATGGAAGCCCGGCCCCAAGCTTTCCGATTGGGCTCTCGGCGGCGGGGGCCGCGTGATCGCCGCCACGCAAGGGTCGCTCGAGTTGTGCGTTCGCGACGTGGCGCCCCCGAGCCATGCGCGGGCGGAAGCGCCGGCGGTTGCATTACATTGCAGCATTCCCGTAACTGCCGGGGCGGCGCCGTCCGATGTCAAATCCGGCCATGTCCGATGGTCCGGCAAGCTGCCCCAGGACGTAGCCTCCGCTGGCGTCGCGCTGTTGGCGGTGACGCGAGGCGGCGAGTCGGGGATACTGGTTTCATCCAGTGGCAGTATGCTGATTATGGACGGGCGGGGCGCGGTCATACATCGTCACGAGCTGCCAATGCCCACTCACATGGCGCCGGTGGCGCCCGCGGACGCACTGGCGTTGTGGAGCGAGAAGGGCGCCTTGCTCATAGGCCCCGGGGAGGTGGAGTCGCGGCGGATCGTTTTTGACGTCCCCGTCCGATACCTGGACTGCGCGAATGAACTGGACGTGATATGCACCGCCGGCATTGACGACGTGGTGCGCGTTTTTGACGGACAGGGCGAACTGCTTTGGTCCAGGGAGTATGAGCATCCGCCGGTGGGGGTCTTCTGCAGCCCGGATGGCAGGACCATTATGGCACACGACCAATCGGGCCGATTCCGCTCTTACGACCGCTCCGGCCGCCTGCTGAAGAAGTTTCGGTTCGCCGACGAGGAAGATTATCGCTCATGGGGGTTGGGAAGCGGCTTTGCAGTCTTGAGCACACCCTCGGGGATGGTGATGGTGCGCAGTACGGTGGGAGGGAAGCTCTGGAAGGGACGGCCGCTCAAAGCGATCGCAAACATCGAGGTTTTCGAGGATTACGCTGTCGTCTACCCCGTAGATAGGGGCTGCGCTATGCTCGTCCCCTCCGAGAATAAATGCGTTAGGTTGGAGCCGCCGCCCGGCCTGCTCTGTCTGAGACGTGGGCGCGGGCGGGGTCCCATTCTGGTGCACCAGCAGGACAGCGTCCTTACGGCATACATGGGTCGCGGGCAGGCCCTTGAGCTGTTGTGGCGCGTCGAGTGCGGCGATAGAATCAGCCAGTTCACGGTGGATCGGGACGGCGCCGTGGTCGCAGCCGTGGCCGGAAGCAAGATATTCCTGATTGACTGTGCAGAGCAGCCATAGGGTGGGGGGAGAAAATGCTGGTAGGCGTGATGGCGGACACGCATGACAACATGCCGATGATCCAGGCTGCGCTCACGGAGTTTCAACGCAGGGGCGTGGAGGCGATTCTGCACGCCGGGGATATCGTGGCGCCTTTCGCGCTCACGCTTGTTATGAGGCCGGGCATCCGGGTGATCGCCGTTTTCGGCAACAATGACGGTGAGCGCCGTGGGCTCACAGCGCTGTGCCCCGAGATCCATGCGCCGCCGTATCGCTTCCAATTGGGGGGCCGATCCATTATGATGACGCACGACATAAAGTCACTCGGCAAGGATGAAGCCCAAGGCGCTGACCTGGTGATTTTCGGCCATTCTCACGAGGCGGAGATACGCCACGGCGCCCCACTGGTCCTCAATCCCGGTGGCGGCGGCGGCTGGCTGAGCGGACGCTCGACAGTCGCAATTGTGGAGCTTGACGAAATGGAGGCTGAGATTATTGACCTCGGAAAGCAGGAGACCGTTTTCCTATGAGTCGAAGGAAGATGGCATTGCTGATGGTGGCGGTTCTGGTTCTATCTACGGCGGGCTGTGTGGAGCGGATGATCTCGATTCGTTCCGATCCGCCGGGAGCCCCCGTCTGGGTGGATGAGCGGCGCGTGGGCGTCACGCCGGTTGAATACGGCTTCGCCCATTACGGGAGCCGCCGCGTGCGCGTCGGCCCCATCCGCACCGAGCATGGGAAAGTGCAGTACGCCGAGCAGGAAAAGGTCTTCGACATCCGAGCGCCGTGGTATGAGAAGTTCCCGATTGACTTCTTCTTCGAGGCGCTTTACCCCGTCAAGCTTGTGGACCAGCACGAATTACCCCTTCTTGTCTTGGAGGAGCCCAAAATGGATTCCGAGCCCTACACTGACCCGCAGGTGAAAGATCTGATCGACAGGGCGGAGAGCTTCCGAGAGCAGGCAATGAACCCCGCCGAGGGCGATTGAGTTCGGCTTCGTCGCGTGCAGATGCTCAACCACGAACGCGAGCGGCCAGGGGGCGGCGAAAATCCATGACGAGAATAGCGAAAGCGTTGATCGGGGCGCTCTTGCCGGCGCTCCTACTACCGCAGGCTAACGCTGCTGGGCCTGATGAGGCGCAAAGGCTACCAGGTCGCACGTGGCGTACGCGCTCTGGCGAATTACCCGGCGGAACTTTGGGCAGGATTATCTGAAGTGGAAGCTCTGGTGGTCCGACCGTAAGTAGCGGGCGCCGGCCGGGCCTCCAAAGGCGGCCTGAGCGATCTCATTCGCCGGCCGCGCGGCCCGCCAGAAACTCGTTCGCTACGTTCGCCATCATCAAGATAGCGGGCTCGAGCGCCTCGCTGCCAAAGTCGAACTGCGCCGTGTGGAGGTTCTCATCCGAGCGGACGCCCACGCGGAAGAAAATCCCGGGCACGCCGCCCTGCTCCGCCAGGAAGAACGCAAAGTCCTCCGCTCCCATACGCTGCTCCCCCATCTCCACGACGTTCTGCCGGCCCAGCAACTCCGTTCCGACCCGCCGGACAAGCTCCAGCAGTTCGGGATCGTTCTTCACGGGAGGATAGGGCACGCCGATGTCTTCAATAGTGACTGAGCCGCGCAGCGTTTCGGCCACGCCGGTCGCTATGCGCTCCAGGCCGGCACGCAGCTCATAGAGCACGTCCATCTCGACGGCGCGTATCGTGCCCAGCAGCGTCGCCTCTGGAGGGATGATGTTCTCCTTCGTGCCGGCCTGAAACGCGCAGAAACTTATGACCGCAGGCCGCGCCGGATGTGTCTCCCGGCTGACGACGGTCTGGGCGGCCACTACGATCTCGGAGCCTATCATAATAGGGTCCACCGTCGTGTTCGGCATGGAACCGTGGCCGCCGCGGCCTTTGATTTCCATCCGGAAGCCCAGCATGGCGGCGGTAGGGGTGGGGGAAAGGGCTATCTGCCCGGGCTCAACGCCGCTGTAGCCGTGAAGCGCGAAGATGGCGTCGGCGTGCGGATCGTCCAGCGCGCCTTCCTGCATCATTCGTCGTCCGCCGCCGCCGCCTTCTTCGGCAGGCTGGAAGATAAACTTCACGTCGCCCGGCAGGCTCTGCCTTCTATCCGCCAGCAGGCGGGCTACGCTGAGGAGGACGGCCACGTGGCCGTCATGGCCGCAGGCGTGCATCACGCCTTCATTCTCCGAGGCGTAGGGCAGGCCGGTTTGCTCCAGGATAGGGAGGGCGTCCATGTCCGCGCGCAGGGCGACGGTGCGTCCACGCTTCGCCCCCCGCAGAAGGCCGACCACGCCCGTGCCGCCCACGCCGCTGCGCACCTGGTCGAGTCCCGCTTCCTCCAGCAGGCGGCTGACGAGCGACGCCGTCCTCTCCTCTTCGTAGCCCAACTCCGGGTGGCGATGGATGTCCTCGCGGATATCTTCCGCATCCTGCAGAAACTGCTCACTTAGCGACTCGATCAACATTGCGCATTCCCTCCTGGGTTATCAAGCTACGTCTGCAAAGGTGAATCGTCCTCGGTAGCGCTCCAGCACACGGCGGCGCAGAAGACTGTGAGCGGGGTCGGTAAGGCGCCGGTCCGACTCCACCAGATTGAACGCGTCCTTTCGCGCCTGACGCAGTACCGTCAGGTCCGAGAAATCGTAGCAGCGCAATTCTGGCATTCCGCTCTGCTGGGTGCCGAACAGCTCGCCGGGGCCGCGGATGCGCAGGTCCTCTTCGGCGATCTTGAACCCGTCATTGCTCTTGCACAGGACTTCGAGGCGCGCGCCGGCCTCCTCCGTGCCGGGCTCGGCCAGAAGAAAGCACTTGCCCGGATGCTCTCCTCGGCCTATCCTGCCCCGTAGCTGGTGAAGTTGCGCCAGGCCCAGCCGCTCCGCGTGCTGGACGATCATCACAGTCGCGCGCGGGACGTCAATGCCAACCTCGATGACTGTTGTGGCGGCCATCACCTGGTAGCGCCCGTCACGGAAGGCCTCCATGGTTTGGCGCTTTTGAGCCGGTGGCATCTGCCCGTGCAGAAGGCAGCACTTGTAGTCGGGGAATATCTCCTCGCGCAGCTTCTGGTAGCCCTCTGTGGCGCTTGTGAGGTCCAGGTCCTTGTTCTCTTCCACCAGTGGGTACACCACGAAAGCGCTGCGGCCCTGCGCCAGCTCCTCTCTGGCCTGCTCGAAGGCCAGCCGCCAGCGCTCCGGGCCGTAGAGAAAGGTGGAGACCGCGCTGCGCCCCGGCGGCATTTCATCAATGGTGCTCACGTCCATGTCAGCAAAATACGCCAGCGCCAATGTGCGGGGGATAGGCGTGGCGGTCATAATC
>JAGHAF010000035.1 GCA_021161675.1 Planctomycetota bacterium
CAGTGCGACTCGGCGGAGCCGGTGGGGTCTGAGATTATGGCGCCGGCGTTGCGCAGGTTGTTTATCGGCGTGGAGACCGTTCCGTACTGATTGGCGTTGTTGGCGCCCACCATATAGTACATCCGAAGGCTTGCGTAGACGCATACGCCGATGGCGACCATGAGGGCGACGAGCATGATGGGAAGGAACCAGCGGCGGCGCTTCTCGAATACGGAAGAGATGCGAAAGGCGTTGAAGGCATGGCCGCTGATGATCTCGCGGGAGTCGTCGGCCATGGAGCCATACTGCAAGAGGGCGGCCACCACCGCCGCCTGTCCCGCCGGCGAGGAGCCGAACGCCGCCCCCCCGGTCATCCCGTTCACCACCACAGGTATTGAAAAATGGTGGAGGGTGAACAGGATGCCGCCCTGCGAGATAACCCGGGCTTGCACCAGCAGAAGGCACATCAGCAGCGCGACGTAGAGAAGCGCCGTCAGGGGCTTCATCCCCCAGAACATGAACCAGCCGATCATCCCCGCCACCGCCAGCAATAGTCCCCAGAAGCTGAGCGCGTACGACACGGGCTCGGCGCCGTCGTCAATTCCCCTGCCGCGGCCGAAAGCCTTCTTGACGACTGCCCGCAGATGCCGCCGCGCCGCCCAGAGGACCATCATGACACACGCCACGAACGAGCCCACCTGCTGCCAGTGCATGAAACCGCCAAAATACCCCCCCCTCAGAGGCTTGCCGATCCAGTCGGCTATCGCCACCTCGAAATGGGCCATCCAGAAGAAGACCCATACGCTCAGGGTCACGTCCGCAGGGACCAGGAAGGCGACCCCTATGGCAAGGGGGTAAACCTCGGCGTTGAACCAGGCCATCGTGTGAAGCGGAGTGTTCGCCAGAACGCTGGCCAGCGGGAAGCTGGGCAGCCAGCCCTGCGCTTTTCCCAGGAACACCGGCGCCACCCGGATCAATGCGAAAAGCAGCGTCAGCGCAAGGCCCACCAGGAAGGGCGCCTGGTGGAACATCTCCGGCAGCAGCCTCTTCTGCCCGCTCCCCTCGGTCAGCTCCAGGGGAACGCGGGCCAGCGGAAAAATCAGTCTCTCCACCTCCACCCATTGTTTTCTGAGCATCCCTCCCATGAAGAAGGTAGCCAGATAGAAGAAACCGATAAAGATCAGCCAGACCGCAATGGGTTTGACCCATGACTTGAAATATATCCTGACCTTTTCCCCGGGACGCCGTCCCTCGTAAAACCGGCGGACGGCCACGGACTGGGGGTTCTTGCTCACCACCAGGGCTTCGGGGGTCGCCTCCAGCACTTCGTCCTGGTGGGACAGGTCTGGAGAGTCCGCGAAGTAAGCCGGCGAGGCCATCATGGGCAGCCAGTAGCGCATCAGCCCGCTGGCCGGCACGGTCGAGGCCACGATCAACATGCACCATATGAGCATCAGCTCGGCCTGGCGGAGCGCCCGGCGGGGATCGACCAGCTTGATCAGGACGTTGACGACAAGCGTCAGCAGCAGCATCAGGAAGAACGGCCCGGGGGGGAAGTGGATGCCCGTGATGTACGTATTGATCACGTAGTAGTCATTGATGGGCGTCACCGCCGCCACGACCGCCACGAGAAACACACCTATGAGAAATGCCCGCCAGGTCATCTTCTGTTCAAGCCCTCCCGAAGAGAACAGGAGTCAGGGATCAGAAGTCAGGAGACAGGAATCAGGGGGCAGGAGTCAGGGGTCAGAAGGGAAAAGAAAAAACTTCTGCCCAGGCCCTTGTCGTTGCTTTTGCCGTTTTCTTTTTCGCCTCCTGCTTCCTGTTCTTATCCGGGCAGGAAGATATAGCCCACTTTGAATCCGGTGGTCAGTCCGAGGAGCGTCGTCACGCCGATGGCGATGGCCTCTCCGATAATTACGCCCATGAAGAATTGACGCGCCTTGCGCAGGGCGGCGCCGCCGCCCATCTTTATCACCAGCACCTTGATGCCCCAGCCCAGCAGGAACGAGAACCATAGCATGAGGATCGAATACGTGCTGGCCGTCAGGAAGCCGAGCGAGTGGATCGGCCACCAGAAGAACCTGGTGCGCATGAAGGTGAGCAGCATCATCACGCCCGCTCCCAGCGCGAACGGGGCCCAATGCGGCTCGGCCGAGCCGGTGGGGTCATTGATCATCGCGGCCGTGCTGCGGAATATATCCATGGGCACGCCGATCGTGCCCCACGCGTCGGGGATGTTCAGGCCCCCCACGCGGTTGTACATTTTGAGGCTGGAGAAAGCGCTCACGCCAATCGCGAGGGCGAGGGAGACGAGCATGACGGGAAGGAACAGGCGGCGTCGCTTCTCGAATACGGAAGAGATGCGCAGAGCGTTCATGGCGTGGGGACTGAGTATCTCGCGGGTGTCCTGAGTTATGAATGCGTCCTCCATGTGAGCCACGATCGCCGCCGTCGGGCCGAACGCCTTGCCCCCGGACATGCTGTGTAGAAGGGAAGGTATTGAGAAGTGGTGTATCGTGAAGAAAATGCCGCCCTGGGAGACTATCCGGGCGTGCACCAACAGGGCGCACA
Organism: Planctomycetota bacterium; assembly: GCA_021161675.1. Classification (GTDB taxonomy): domain Bacteria; phylum Planctomycetota; class Brocadiia; order SM23-32; family SM23-32; genus JAGHAF01. The sequence continues at coordinate 2,554 of JAGHAF010000035.1, forward strand.
TGAGCATCGCCACGAGCGCGACCGCCGTCAGCAGCTTCATCTTCCAGAAGCACAGCCACCCGATCATCCCCGCCAGGGCGAACAGCAATCCCCAGAAACTGAGCGCGTACGGTATGGGTTCGGCGCTGTCGTCAATGTCCCTGCCGCGGCCAAATGCCTTCTTGATGACCGTCGCCAGATGCCGCCGCGCCGCCCAGAGAAACATCGGGACGAATGAAAAAAACGCGCCAGCCTGCTGCCACCGCATAAACTCGCCAAAAAAGCCCCCCTTCAGGGGCTTGCCGATCCACGTCGATACCAGTATTTCGGAATGAATCACCCAGAAAAAGAGCCACACGCTCAGGGTCACGTCCGCGGGCACGAGGAAAGCTATCCCCACGGCAAGCGGATAGAGGGTGACGCTGACCCAGGCCACCGCGTCAAGCGGCGTGTTCGCCAGAATGTTCTGCAGCGGAATCTCAGGCAGCCAGCCCTGTTCCTTTCCCAAGAATACCGGAGATACTCGGATCAGGGCGAACGCCAGCGTCAGCGCAAAGCCCACCAGGAAAGGCGCCTGGTGGAACATCTCGGGCAGCAGCCTCTTGCGCCCGCTCCCCTCGGTCAGCTCCAGGGGAACGCGCGCCAGCGGGAACATCAGTCTCTCCACCTCCACCCACTGTTTTCGCAGCATCCCTCCCACGAAGAAAGTGGCCAGATAGTAAAAGCCGATAAAGATGAGCCAGACTGCAATGGGCCTGGCCCAGCGGCCCAGGTATATCCGGGTTTTTTCGCCCTTGCGGCCGCCCTCGAAGAACTGTTTCGCCGCTATGGAATGAGGGTTCTTGCTCACTACCAGCGCTTCGGGGGTCGCCTCAAGCACTATGTCCTGGGACGGCAGGTCCGGGGAGTTCGCGTAATACGCCGGCGCCGCCATCGTCGGCAACCAGTAGCGCATCAGCCCGCTGGCCGGGACGGTCGAGGACACCAGCAACATGCACCAGATGAGCATCAGCTCGGCCTGCCGGAACGCAGCGCGGGGATGGACGAACTTGATAAGGATGTTGACGACCAGCGTCAGCAGCAGCAGGAGGAAGAACGGCCCCGGAGGGAAGTGATTGCCGGTGAAATAGGTGTTCTCGAAGAGGTAGTCGTTGAAAGGCGTCAGCGCCGCCACAATCGCGACCAGCAACAGCCCGATCAAGAATGCCCGCTTAGTCATCTCTTCCTGAAATCCTCCAAGCTTCCCGCTGGATGTGGTGACTATACGTGGGCGTCGGCGCGCTGTCAAAAGTCTTTGCCTCGCGGCGCGCCTGCCACGCGCCGGGCAGGCCGTCGAACTTGACAGAACAGCGGCGCAGCAATACAATCGCGGCCCCGGAAAGGAGCTGAATCAATGGTCGCATCCGACGTAAAACCCGATGCGCAAGACGACAAGAGGCGAGTGTTCAGCGGCATTCAGCCCAGCGGAATCATGCACGTGGGCAACTACGTCGGCGCCATCCGTAACTGGGTCAACATGCTGGACAGCTACGAGTGCACCTTCTGTGTGGTTGACCTGCACGCCATGACAGTGCCCTACAAAGCGGAAGAGATGCGCAGGCGCGTCTTTGAGGCATTCGCCGTCAACATGGCCGCCGGACTCGACCCGGGCCGCTGCCGCCTGTTCGTCCAGAGCCACGTGCCCGAAGTCACCGAGCTATGCTGGATTCTGATGAACTGCTCCTCGATGGGGGAACTGAGCCGAATGACCCAGTTCAAAGAGAAGAGCGAGAAGCTCGGGGGACAGGTCTGCGCCGGCCTGTTCACCTATCCCGTCCTGATGGCGGCGGACATCCTGCTCTACAAGGCGAGCATCGTGCCCGTCGGCGACGATCAGACCCAGCACCTGGAGTTCGCTCGTGAGGTGGCCCGCACCTTCAATAGCCGCTTTGGCGAGACCTTCCCCGAGCCGGCGCCGCTGCTGAGCAAGGTGCCCAGGCTGATGGGCCTGGACGGAAAGGACAAGATGAGCAAGAGCCTGGACAACTACATCTCGCTCCTGGACGATAAGGAGCTGATCTGGGACAAGCTCAGGACGGCGGCCACCGACCCCGCCCGCATGCGCCGGGGCGACCCCGGAACGCCCGAGAAGTGCAATCTATACGCCATGCACCGCGCCTTCTCGCCGCAGGAAGACGTCCGCTGGGCGGCCGAGGGCTGTCGCACCGCCGGCATAGGCTGCATCGAGTGCAAGAGATGCCTCGCCGGGCACATGGCCGAAGAGCTTGCCCCCGTCCGAGAGCGCTACGCGGAGCTGAGCGCCGACCCTGAAAATATCCGCCGGCTCATGGCCGAAGGCGCCCGCCAGTGCAGCGCCATCGCGCGGCGGACCATGGAAGAAGTGCGCCAGAAGGTGGGCCTGCGCCAATTATAAACGCTGAATTACGAAAACCGGCGTCTCTAACATCCGCCATTCGGCCGGCCAGAGGATCATAGAATCCTGCAACGGCGCGGAGTGTCGAGCGCGAGGCCATCCCTACTCGGCGATGCGCACGCCGATCTCCGGCGCCATGCGGTCATCCGGCCCGCTTTCGAGCTGGCCGCCGTCGTTCCGGCGAATCTCCTCTTCGCCTTTCACCAGCGCCTCGTGAGCCCGGTTGAGCAGGTCGGCGCCGTTCTGCGCGGCCGGTGGCGCGGGGGGGTTCCAGCGCTCAAGTTCTACGATGGCGCCGGCCGCCTCGAGGGCACGGATCTCACCCCGAAGGTCAGCCAGCCGAGGCCCGCCACCAGAGTCCGTAGAGCAGGACCGGAGCGGCCACCACGATGAAGCCGACGACCAGCGCCTCGACCGTTATGATTCTGCGCAGCCTTCTCCTTACGTCTTCGCTTCGCTCCATGAGGGCGGGATCGATGGCCTCGACCGTCGCGGGCCGCTGCAGGGGCTTTGTGAGGCCGCTGATGATGGCCCACCAGAATAAAACGGCGGCAGCAAGCCACGGGATCAAGAGCAGCATATCTTTGACGCTCATGCCGATAAGCGCCATCCACGCGAGGAGTACTGGCGTGAAAGCCAGCGCGCAGATGAAATATGTCCAGAGGAGCCAGATCAGCATTCGCCGGGCCCATTCCGAACGCCGCCGAAGGCCCATGCCGGCCGCGAACACGCCCCATCCGAAGCAGCTGTTGAGGCCCGCCATTGCCACCATCATCCAGAAATGAAGTTGGGAGGCAACCCCTCCTCCGGCCCAATAGCCATCCGGGCTCTGGGCCATCCAGATCAGTTGGCCCACACTCAAGATGGAAGTGAGGCCCAGATACAGTCCGATCCCGATGGCCCAGGCGCCCCACGTCTTGATGCGACTTCGCTGATGCTCGCGCGCCTGCCGTGTCCATTCGAGCAGGGCGTTCTCCGCCTCCGCCACCTCCGCATCCGAGCGGCGGCGCCGGTCAGGGCCCACGTTGCTAAGCATGTCCTCCAGCGGCGGATCTGCGGACAGCGCTTTGCGCTCTGCGCTGCCTATCAACCAGGGGACATGGTGAAAAGTCCACTTACCTTTCGCAAACGCCACTCCCACCGCGACGGCGCACAGTCCGAACGCGCCGACCACGCCGAAGCCGAACCTTCGGCCCGGGGCCGTCGGGGCCAAGACTGCCGTGGCAACGCCGGCCGCGGACAAGAAGAGGCCCACCGCAATTAAGAAGGCCCCCCACACGCGCAGTCGCTTCAGCGCCTGGGCGCGCGTCCCTCCGAGCCGCCGTGTGAGTTCGGCCCGCGCGGCGAATGCCGTCTCCTGCGGATACTGCTCCCTCTCCTTCCCCAGCGCGGAGAGCAGTTCTTCGGATGTAACGCACCTGACGTTCATGTTCTCATCTCCCCGGCCATCATTATACTAACGGATGGACATTCATTATATCATAGTCCACGGCGTCTCAAGTTGGATGGCATATCTGAGAGAAAGCTCTTTGACAGGTCCTGCGGCGCGCCTATAATCGAAGTCAGACGGCGCGCCCTCGCGTTGGCGGGCGCTAAACGGGGAATCTCGGGCAAAGCGATCCATCGGGAAGGCCATCATGCAGAGCGTGAAGATCGGTGGACTGGACGTAAGTCGTTTGGTGCTGGGGAGTAACATGTTCAGCGGCTTCTCGCACGTGAGCCCCGATAAAGACCGCGAGATGATTCGCTATTACACGTGCGCTCGCATAAAGGAAGCGCTGCGCCGGGCGGAGTCGCTGGGGGTCAACACGATCATCGCGCGCGGCGACCACCACATGCTGCGCGTCATGCTGGAATACTGGGACGAGGGCGGCGCGCTGAAGTGGTTCGGCCAGACGTGCCCCGAACTCGGCACGCCCGAGAAAGTGCTCGCCACGGTGGCGGCCTACGGCGCGCCGGCCTGCCACATACACGGCGGCCAGGCCGACCACATGGTCCTGAACGAGCAGTACGACAAGCTGGCCGCGGCGGTTGACTTTGCGCGCCGGCAGGGCCTGGTCGTGGGCCTGGCCGGCCACATGACCCAAACGATCCGGTGGGTGGAGGACAACCTGGACGTGGACTACTACATGTGCTCCTATTACAACACGATCCCGCGCGACCTCGAAGCGGCTCACCGTGCCGGCGTCGAGGAGGTTTACCTGGATGAGGACCGTCAGGCCATGACCGATCTTATCCAGACACTTGAGCGCCCGGTGATACACTACAAGGTGATGGCGGCGGGCCGCAACGACCCGGAGGAGGCGTTCGATTTCGCCGCGTCCAGGATGCGACCGGGCGACGCCTGCTGCGTGGGCGTTTACACGAAGGATAATTCGGATATGCTGGCACAGGACGCAAGGCTGCTCGATGCCGCTCTGGTCCGGCACGGGCATTGATCCCGCCCGGACGTGCGCCGGGGGAAAGGGGCAGTGCGATGAACGAGAAGAAGGTATGGCAGCCGGGTGAGATACTGGCGGACCGTTACATAATTGATCATTGTGTGCGTCAGTCGGCGACGGCCTGTCTCTACGCGGCGGAGGACGTCAATCGCGGGGCGCCGCAGCTTATCCTGGGCGCCGGTCCGAGCGTGCTGGCTGATCCGCGCAGCCTGGAGTGGTTCGGGCAGTACTGCAAGCAGGCGCTGGCGGCGCCCGGCCACGTCAACGTACTGAGCGCACGCATTGCCGACCATCACCGAGGAGTCCCTTTCCTGGTCATGCAGTACGCCACGGGTCGGTTCTGGGACACCGCGATCGAGGAGGGACGGCTCAAGAGCCTGCCCGCCATGCTGGACGTGGCGCTCCAGGTGGCCAGGGGAGTGAAGTGGCTCCATACCTACAACCAGACCCATTACAATCTGAAGCCCGCCAACGTGCTGATCGCCGATCCCCGCTTGCCCAAGGTCTGGAAGTACGGCCAGGCGGATGCAAAGAGCCGCATTTATGCCTCGCCGGAGCAACTGGACGGATCCGAACCCATCACGCCCGCCACGGATATCTGGTCGTGGGGCCTGAGCGTGCTGCACATGTTCGTAGGCCGTCTGGCCTGGCACTCGGGCCGGAAGGCGCCCACGGTGCTGAAGCGTTACATCCTTCACGGCCCTGCCGAGGAGGGGCTGCCGGCGATGCCGGGGGAGTTGGTCGAGCTGCTTCGAGAGTGTTTCCAGACCGATCCGAAAGAGCGCCCCGGGGATATGGGGCGGATCGTTGAGGCCATGGAAGCGTTGTTGAAACAGGCGCCCTTGGGGGAGGAAAAGGACGCGGAATCGCCCTCTGCGGCGCCGGAACCGTCTGAAGATGACAAAGCGGATTCCCCGGACGATTGGCTGGCCTTCGACTCGACGGAGTAAGCACAAGGGGCGCGGCGGGACGGTCCGGTAGGGCAGGGCCCGACGCCCGCCCCGAGACGATTCTTCAGGAAAAGCCAGGCCGTCCCCAGAAAACGTGGACGCCGCTCGCGTGGCGCGAGATTTCACTTTGGTAAGAGGTGAAAGATCGTTATACTACCGCCCTTTTGCACTGCTCGAGTAAACGGGAGATAGTAGCGTGGGCGGACAGAGAGAAGCGGGCGAGTCTCGCAGTGGCGGCCTGGCCGCCGCGTGGGTCACAGACGTGGGCTGCATCCGCGAGGAGAACCAGGATCGTTGTGCGGCTGATGCAGAGAGGGGGTTGCTGATCGTTTCCGACGGGATGGGGGGAGAGCTGGCGGGCGGTCAGGCCGCCGGCCTGGTCGTCAATTGGCTTCCCGACGTTCTGTTCGACAAGCTGCGCGCGGCGGCGCCCAAGACTACCGGGCAGATCGAGGACGTCCTCAAAGACGCCATCCTTGAGCTGAACCGCCACATCTGGAGCGAAAGCCTGCGCATGCCAACGGGGGGCAAGATGGGGGCGACCGTTGTGATGGCGCTCGCCCGCGGGCGCCGGCTGCACGTGGCCAACCTGGGGGACAGCCGGGCGTACCGCCTCTCGGGGGAGAAGCTGGAGCAGCTAACTCGTGATCACTCCGTGGTGAGCACTCTTGTTCGCCGTGGGGTCCTGACGCCCGAAGAGGCCGAGAACCATCCCATGTCCGGACGGCTTTCCCGCTACCTGGGAATGGATGGCAACGCCTCCGCCGACGTGCGAACCATCGAATGGCGCCCCGAAGACCGCCTGCTGCTTTGCAGCGACGGGCTGACCGGAGAAGTGGCCGACGAGCGGATCCGGCGCATCCTTGTTCGCCGGGACGCGCTGGGGGACACCTGCAACGCGCTGACGGACGCGGCGATAGAAAACGGCGGGCGCGACAACGTCACCGTTCTTGTGGCGCGGCGCACGCGCTGATCACTGCCGCCGCGCTACGGACGTGGGCGGTGGCTGGCGCTCTATTACTCTCATGCTGCCGACACAAGAGCGCATCACCGCCTTCCTGAGCCACGGATGGTGGATGAACGGAGACTTGAGATTCTTGATGAGGATATTCCGCCTCATCGGCCTTGTGTTCTTCCTATAGCGATCCAGGAAACCATATGGGAGGCCGAATTCAGACAGCTTCTTCTTGAGCAGCTCGAATATGGCGGAGAAATAGGGCGGGACTTCGCCCGCGTCCAACCATTCCGGGATGGCAAGGACGCCGAAGCAGGCATATCCATGTGATATGGCGATGGAGGCGGCACGCAGCCAGGCGCGAATGCAGCCGCTCGAATCCAAGTCCGGTTTTTCAGACAGAGCCTAGCCGGGCCAACGTTGCGCCGGCCGGCCCCGCGCCCACTATGGCGACGTCGTGCATTGAGTAACGACCTCGAAAATGAATCCGCATTCTGTCCGGGTGTCACAGCGCGTGCACGTGGATATGGTTGAGCGCGGGGCTCAGCTCGGGGTTGCTGGACCACAGCTCGGCCCTGACCTGGAGGAACCGGCGCGCCTCGAGGGGCTGTCCGCTCTCTATCTGCGTCCAATCGGTCCAGGAGCTATCCGGCGCGGGCGGCCCGCCGGTGCGGGCGAACAGTCGGACCCCGGTTTCCGGCACGCCGCGGGCGAAACCGACGGAGCCGTAGCCGTTTCCGCAGAACCAGAGCCGCAGCTCTCCCCCGTGTATCTGCACCTCGGGGTATTCGACTATTTCGTCATCCCACGCGGGCGCTGGCGAGGGGCCGAGCACGGGCGCCAGCGGGGCGCGCTCCCACTCCACTCCGTCCAGGCTCTCGGCGTAGAGGATGCGGTAGCGGGGCTTGGCGAAGGAGTACCACATTCGGAACACGCCCCCGTCGTGGCGCACGTAGCAGCGTGAGGTGACGCTTCGGGGCGCTCCGTCGCTGAAGTCGTCCCCGAGGACGGGGTTGTCCGGGTGTTTCTCCCAGTGGACGCCGTCCGCCGATGTCGCCAGGCACAGGTGGATATTCTGGTGGCCCTCGGGGTTCAGTTGCACGGCGGTGTACCACATCATCCAGCGCTCGCCGACGCGCAGCACCATCGGCACGCAGGCGCCGCCGCCGTCGGGGGAGTCCGGGCCGCCGCGCTCGATGAGCGGCTCGTCGCCGCAGCGCTCCCACGTCACGCCGCCGTCGAAGGACTCCGCCACGCCCATCATCCAGGACGCGCTGTAGTACATGCGCCAGTGTTCGGCGGAGACGGCCACGACGCGGGGCTGGTTTATGCGGGGGCCTTCCCACGAGCCCTCGCGGGGCCGCAGCACCGGGCTTGCCGGATGCTCCTTCCAGGTCAATGGATCGTCAACGCTGGCCTCAGCGAAGCCGATACCCTCGCCTTCATTGCCCGCGTAGTACATCCTGTAAGTCTTGCCGCCGTCGCAGGGCACGATCGAGACGCCGTTGGTCCAGGTGTCCCACGCGCCGGACTTCTCGGGTCCGTAGATCGGGTTAGCCTCGTGCTTTTCCCAGCGCAGCGGCGCCGTCCATTGTGCCAGGGGCAGAACCGTGACTCGCTGCGTATCGCGGCCGAGGTCCTGCGCGGCGCAGAGGAACTCGCCTCGCTGTTCGTAGCCATGCGCCGTGCGCTGGAGGCGCCATCGGCCGCGCTTGTCGCGGGCCAGATTTTTCGCTGTGCCCTGCTGGAGATTCCAGGTCGAAATGGACATTTTCTTGCCGCGCTCCTTACGTTTCTGATGTAGTATTGGGACCAAGACGGTAATACCTACCGCCGCCGTAAGCAACCAACCTCAACTGTGTTTGACAACGATACGGCACTATGCTATAAGGCAAGTATAGTAGATTGCTCGCGGGATTACACTTGCGCCGGGATGACGAATGTCAGGCAAGGAGGTAGGCGCTTCAGCCTGAAAGATGCCGCGTGGGGTGCGAGGAGAGGGTGACCGGGCATCAGCGCAAATGCGGGGTAGCTTAGGAAGAGCGCTTTGCGTGGTGGGCCGGGCGTCGGTAGCGATTATGATCTCATAAGTGGCAGTGAGTTCCGACGGAGTAGTGCGGTTTGCGTCGCAGACGGGACCGACGGGTAGGGGAAAGCGGTTGGGCGCTTTGCAGATAATGATCGGCGATCCGGGCGATGCGCAGGCGATATGTTGGGACGAGATGCTTGTGGCTCCGCCCCAGGGGTCGGAGTTGCGTTGGTACTGTTTCCACACGCGTCCGAGGCGGGAGAAGAAGGTGATTCGCTCCTGCCTCGAACGGGACCTCCTATCTTACCTGCCCCTTCGCAGAAGCGTGAAGCATTACGGGGGCTGGCAGTGCGAACATGCGGCGCCCTACTTCCCGGGGTATGTGTTCGGGTGCGTTTCGCCCGTGGACTGCTACGAGCTTCTGTGCGCCGGGGACATCGCCAATGTCCTGAAGGTCTACGATCAGGAAGAGCTGCTGCGCGACCTCAGGGAGATAGAGAAGGCCCTGCGTGTCTCGCCGGAGCTGGAGATGTTTCCGTATATCAAGAGGGGACGGAGGGTTAAGGTCACGCGCGGCCCGTTCCGCGGCGTGGAGGGCATTGTGTCCGAGCGGCGCAAGCGATTCCGGGTCGCGCTGAACATAAACTTCATCCAGCGGGCGTTGTCGATCGAGCTGGATTGCGGCGACGTTGAGGCGGTATAGGGAGGGCCTCTGTTGAACGGCGCCCTCTCTGCTGTTGGCGTAAGGCGTGGGCGCACATGCGGTTAGAAGAAGGACGGCTTACCAACTGACGAGTCACCGTTGTGTACAGACAGCTTCACGGACGCATTTCCCGGGGGCTTTGCGTACTGTGGACGCAACGGCTCGCCGGATGAGCCGGCTTGAAGCGGTCCTGACTACCAACTCTCAAATGTCAGTTCAAGGCGCGTGATTGATGCGTTGGATGACCGAAGACCAAGCAGACAAACCGGCGCTTGCCGACTCTGAAGGGTCAATTGACAACTCTGAACTCTCAACTGACCAGTCCGAGCCGTCCCTGACCTCGCGCGTGGTGAAAGGCGTGGCGTGGGTATTCGCGGGAAAGTTCGTCAGCCGTGGTCTGCAACTGGTCAAGTTCGTCGTGTTGGCGCGTCTGCTCTCGCCCGAGGACTTCGGGCTGTTCGGCATCGTCATGCTGGCCATCGCCACGCTGGGGACTTTCACGCAGACCGGCTTCGGGGCGGCGCTGATCCAGCGCAGGGGCAACACAGAGGACTTCCTCGACACCGCCTGGACGGTGCAGGTCATACGCGGGCTGGTGGTGGCCGTGGCGTTGTTCGCTTTGGCCCCGCTGGTGGGTTGGTTCTTCGACGAAGCCCGCGCCGCGGCGCTGCTGCGCGTGATGTGCGCGTCGGTTGTGTTGGGCGGCCTGGTCAACATCGGCGTCATCTACTTTCGTAAGGAACTCGAGTTTCACAAGCAATTCGTCTACGACCTCGTGCCCGCGGGGCTGTCGCTGATTGTGGGCGTCGCGCTCGCCTACCGGCTGCGTTCTGTCTGGGCGCTCATATGGGCCGGCATGGCCACTGCGGTCGTACAGTGCATACTGTCCTACATCATCCATCCATACCGCCCGCGTGTGCGGTTTGACGGTCCGCAGGCCGCGGAGCTCTTCCGCTTCGGGCGGTGGGTGCTGGGTTCCTCGGTGGTTGTCTTCTTGGCCACACATGGGGACGACGCTTTGCTGGGAAAGCTTCTAGGCACGGCGGCACTGGGACTGTACCAGATAGCGTACCAACTCTCGAATACGTCTGCTACGGAGATGACCCACCTGACGAATACGGTGATGATGCCGACCTATACTAATGTCCAGGATGATCGGGAGCGGCTCGGTCGAGCGTTCCTTCAGGTGTATGAATTGGTGGTCTGCATTACGCTGCCGCTTACAGCGTTCATCACAGTGGCTGCGCCCGAGATAGTTTTGGGCCTGCTGGGTGCAAAGTGGGAGGCGGCCGTCCTTCCCCTGCAGCTACTGGCCGTCGCCGGCTTCATCCGGTCGGTGGCGGCAACAGGCGGACCTCTCTTCGTCGGCACAGGTCGCCCGCACATGGATTTCTGGATGAACCTATGCCGTGTCGGCGTCATTGGTATTACGTTCTATCCTTTCACCAAGGCATGGGGAGTGGCCGGCACGTCTTTGTCCGTCGTGCTCGGCTTGGCTGCCACAATCCCCGTGTGGGCTACCGTAGCAAGCATCGGCGCCATCAGCTGGAGAACCCTTGCCGCGAAGACGCCAGTTGCAATGCCTGCCTCTGGCGCTGTCTTGGTCGGGGTCGTCGCTGCACGAAACCTGTTTCTCCCGTTGCGCCCGGCATTCTTGCTCGCGGCGGAGGCATGCGTCGCGGCACTCATGTGGGGCTTTGTAACGTTGGCCTTGGGCCGCTACCGAAAGGCCGGGGTCTCCGCACAGGCGATGAAGGCATGGAGGGCAATACGCACTGCATGAGTGACAGATCTGCCGGCAAACTTTCCCCGCAAGTAGACAGGAGTCTCTACGTCAGCCCCGGCTACATCAACCCGGGGCGCTTCGCGTCCTATGCTTACCAGATCAGAGAAGTGCTTGAGTTGCAGCCGGAGAGCGTCCTTGAAGTCGGCATCGGTAATGGCCTGGTGTCCTACATGCTCAGGAAGGCCGGCATTGACGTCACCACCCTCGATTTCGACGAGTCGCTTGAGCCCAACGTCGTTGCTTCGGTTACCGACATGCCCGTTCCCGACAACTCCTTCGACGTCGTCGCCTGCTTCGAGGTGCTCGAACACATTCCTTATGGCATGGTGCCAAGTGCTCTGTCTGAGATCCACCGCGTTTGTGCAAAGCACGCGCTGTTGAGTCTTCCCGACGCCCGCCCGGCCGTCCGGTTTCGGGTGCCCAGGCTGGGCCCACGGCAGTTTCTCATTGAGCTTCCATTCTGGACAATGCGTGAGCACCGGTTCAACGGGGAGCATCACTGGACAGTCAACACAAAGGGCTGTCCATTGCACCAAGTACTCGCTGCGATCGAGCACGCGGGGTTCACCGTGCAAGAAACGTGGCGGCCGTGGGAAAACCCCGCGCACCGCTTCTTTCGCCTTGGACGCAAGGATGTCTGAGACCAGCGTGCTGAACAGCCAGCAGATCGACAAGAGCCTGTGGCCGGAGACGTCCCACGGCCGGTGGATGAGCGAGGATTACGAGCCCGGGCTGGTCTCGGTCATCATCCCCACCTACAACCGGGCGCAAGGCGTGATAGCGTCCATGGACTCCGTGTTGGCCCAAAGCTACAGGCCACTGGAGTTGG
>JAGHAF010000078.1 GCA_021161675.1 Planctomycetota bacterium
GGCGGCATGGGTCGCGGCATGGGTCGCGGCATGGGCGGCGGCATGGGCGGCGGCATGGGACGCGGCATGGGCGGCGGAATGGGACGCGGCATGGGTCGCGGCATGGGCGGCGGAGCTGGAAGCAGTGGTGGGTGGGGGCAGACTATGGGTCCTGCGCCGGAAATCATGCCGGGGCGGCAGATGCCCAGTGCGCCGGTCCCGCCATCAGGGGCAATCAGTCCCGAACAAGAGCTCCAACAGCTCAGGCAACAGGCCGAAATGCTCAGGCGACAACTTGACAGCGTTAACGCTTCCATCGAGCAACCACAGCGCGCGGGCCAGCAGGCGCCACCGGCGATAGTGGCGCAGGTGGATGCTGAGAAGTGTACGGGCTGCCGCGCATGCGCGGATGTCTGCCCGACCGGCGCCATCTCGGTGGCCGACGTTGCCGAAGTGGATGTGGAAAGATGCACGGCCTGCGGGCTCTGCGTGGTCCAATGTCCGCAGGGCGCCATTTCGTTGATTAAAGCGTAGCGGTTTTTCTCATTGTCACCAAATCAAGAGACTGGAGCAGAGATGAAGCTTTGTATCACGAGTCAGGGACGAGAGCTGTCGTCGCAGGTAGACCAGCGTTTCGGACGCGCGCGGTATTTCATCATTTACGACCAGGAGAGCGGTGAGACCGAGGTGATCGACAACCAACAGAACGTCAACGCGGCCGGCGGCGCCGGCGTCCAGTCCGGGACAACGGTCGCGCAAACGGGGTGTGAGTGGGTCATCAGCGGCCACGTCGGCCCCAAGGCGCTTTCCGTGCTCCAGGCCGCCGGTGTAAAATTGGCCGTCGGGGCGACGGGCACGGTCGAAGAGGCCATCCAGGCATTCCAGGATGGCGAGCTCGACCCGGCCGACGAAGCGGACGTGGCGTCTCACTGGTAATAACCGCCCCACGAGGGCATTTGGGCAGGAGCCTCAAACATGCCAAGCATGTATTTCCCCCAGTATCGGAAGGCCCGCAAGGGTGTCGAACTCTTTGATGGAACCGTGCTGGAACATGCCTACAGGCTTGGCGTTGAGATCCCGGCGGACTGTGGAGGGCTGGGCACGTGCGGGCGCTGCGTGGTCCGGATTGAACAGGGCGCCGCCGTGCTGGCGACCAAAACCCGCCTGGAGCTTGAGCATGAGCTGGGGCCCGACGAAAGACTGGCCTGCCAGGCTCGCGTGACGAGCCAAGCCGAGAACGTGGTTGTCTACGTCAAGGAGATGGGCGCATACTCCATCGTCACCGAGACCGTGGAAACCGAAGAGGTCACTCTCGACCCACTGGTCAGGCGCGAGGGGAGGAAGGTGGTGCATGATTCGGGTGAGGCGCTGGGCCGCTACCAGGGGGAGGTATATGGGCTTGCGGTGGACGTCGGCACCACGACGCTGGCCATGCAGATCGTGGACATGGAAGACGGCCGGATCATCGCAACCGCCGCCCGCACCAATCCCCAGACCTCCTTTGGGAACGATGTCATCTCCCGCATAGCCTATACGATGCGGCACGAGGATGGGCTGGAGCTGCTCCAGAAGGCCGTCATCGGGAGGATCAATGAAGAGCTGAATCGGCTGGAGGGGCAGCGCGGTGTGCTGAGAAAAAACATCTTCGACGTGACGGTCGTCGGCAACAGCACCATGCGGGGCATTTTCTTCGGACAGGATGTCCGCTCCCTGGGCGTCATCCCCTTCGAGCCGGTTGATTGCGCCGCCGTCGAGTGCAAGGCCGGCGAGCTGGGTCTGGCCGTCAATCCTTCCGCGCACGTGTACGGCGGCGCGCTCATTGGCGGCCATGCCGGCGCCGATGCCCTGGCAGACGTCCTGGCAAGCCGAATGCACGAATCCGACGGCGTGAGCATGGTCATAGACATCGGCACCAACGGCGAGGTGGTAATCGGGAACAAGAGCAAGATGATGAGCGCTTCCTGCGCCGCCGGAGGCGCCTACGAAGGGGCGACGATAAGCTGCGGCGTGGGGGCCGTCGATGGCGCTATAAGTAACGTCTGGATAACGGACGGCCACGTCACCTACGAGACCATAGGCGGGAAGCGGCCCGTTGGTGTCTGCGGATCGGGCCTGATTGACCTGCTGGCCGAGCTTCTTCGCAGCGGCCGCATGACGAAGAAAGCCAAGATAAAAGATCCATATTGCATCAGCGGCGACATATGTATCAACCAGCAGGACATCTACGAACTCATAACGGCCAAGGCGGGTCTCCGGCTGGACCAGGACCTGCTAATGCGCTACTACGGCGTGGAGCTGGACGAGGTGCAGAGGATATTCCTGGCCGGCGGGTTCGGCAACTTTGTCAATGCAGAAAACGCGGTGACTATTGGATTGCTGCCGCCGGCGCCGGAAAAAGTGGTGCGCATCGGCAACGGCGCGCTCGCCGGCGCGCGTGAGATGCTTATTTCCGCGACTATACGACGCGAGTCCGAGCAACTCGCCCGGATGATCGAACATAAGAAGCCCAACGAACTGGAACCGGACTTTCCATACATGGTGGCCGGCGAGATGTATTTCTGAAACCCGGCGAAGGAGCCTAACAATGGCCGAGCAGAAAGCCCACACGGACGGCGCCCCCGCCCCCACAGGCGTAGCGCAACAGCGCCAGCAGCAGGAACGCAAATTGAACGAACGCATGGGCCAGATCGAACGCACCGTGGCGGTGCTGTCCGGCAAGGGCGGCGTGGGCAAGAGCACCGTGGCCGTCAACCTGGCCGTCACACTGGCGGCAAGAGGGCTCCGAGTCGGACTGCTGGACGCCGACATACACGGCCCCAGCGTCCCTAAGCTGCTGCAACTTGAGCGGTCCCAGGTCCTCTCGGACGGCGAGAACATTGTGCCGGCCGTGTATGGGGCGAACTTGAAAGTCATGTCAATCGCCTTCCTGATCCAGGACAAAAACGAAGCGGTGATCTGGCGCGGGCCGCTGAAGATGAAGGTCCTGCGCCAGTTTCTATCCGACGTCAACTGGGGGGAGCTGGACTACCTGGTGGTGGACCTGCCGCCTGGCACCGGCGACGAGCCGCTCTCGGTCGCCCAGTTGATACCTAACGTGACCGGCGCGGTGGTGGTGACCACCCCGCAGGAGCTGTCCATCGCCGATGTGCGCAGGTGTATTACATTCTGCCACAAATTGGAGATGCCGGTCCTGGGCGTGGTGGAGAACATGAGCGGCTTCATCTGCCCCCACTGCGGGAAAGCGGTTGACATATTCGGCGCGGGCGGCGGCCGCCGCATGGCCGAAGACATGGACGTCCCCTTCCTGGGCGCAATTCCAATAGACCCGGAGGTGGTCCGCGCCTCCGACGGAGGCGAGCCCTTCGTGGCAAGCCGTCCGGACGGCCCGGCGGCGACGGCCTTTCGGAAAACGGTTGATCGGCTGATAGAGCAGATTGAGACGTAACAACAGAATGAGAGGAAAGGAGTCCGACCGGATGAAGATTGCAGTGCCTACCGTGCAGGGCCAATTGGCGGCGCATTTTGGCCACTGCGAGGAATTTGTGTTGTTCGACGTGGACGAGGAGTCGAAGACCATCGGCGGCTCCGAGAGCCTTCAGTCCCCGCCCCATCAGCCCGGCCTGTTGCCCCGTTATCTACGTGAGAACGGCGCAGACATAATTATCGCGGGCGGCATGGGTCAGCGCGCGCAAGGCTTATTCACACAAGGTGGTGTCAAAGTAATCGTGGGGGCGCCGGCGGAAGAGCCCCGCAGAATCGTACAACGCTACCTGTCCGGCGAACTCGAAACCGGCGACAACATCTGCGATCACTGAAGCGATCGGGGAGGCATAAGTTGATTATTTCTATCGCCAGCGGCAAAGGCGGAACGGGCAAGACCACGCTCGCCGTGAACCTGGCTACGGCGCTGGCTCGGAGCGCGGAGATACAGGCCCCCGTGCGCCTGCTCGACTGCGACGTGGAGGAGCCCAACGATCACCTCTTCGTGCAGCCGCGCTTCGACCATACGGAAACGGTGGATGTCCTAAAGCCCTCCTGGAACGAAGAGTTATGCACAGCCTGCGGCAAGTGCCAGGACATCTGCAACTACAACGCGATAGCCGTTGTGAAAGGCAAGGTCCTTTTTTTCAACGAGCTGTGCCACGCCTGCGGCGGCTGCAGCTACATCTGCCCGGAAGGCGCCATGACGGAACACCCGGTTTCCATAGGCCGGGTCGAGACGGCGGACGCCAAGGGCGAGTTCGCCTTCGGCCATGGGTTGCTGAACGTGGGCGAGGCGCTGGCGCCCAAAGTCGTCCAGGCGGTCAAGAAACACATCCGGCCGAATGAGATCACGCTGATTGACGCCTCTCCCGGCGCCGCCTGCCCGGTGGTCGAGGCGGTGGCCGGCGCGGACGTGGCCGTCCTGGTGACCGAGCCAACCCCGTTCGGCCTGAACGACCTGAAACTGGCCGTCGGTCTCAGCCTGAAGGTCGGCGTGCCCGCCGCGATCGTGGTAAACCGATCGGACGGCGTAGATGAGCTGATCCAACGATACTCCGACGAGATCGGCGTGCCCATTATCGGCCGCATACCATTCAGACGCAGCTACGCCGAGACGTACTCGCGAGGGGAACGCCTCGTTGACCGTCACCCGGAACTGACGTCCATTCTGATGAACATCTACCGCCGGGCGTGCGAGGCGGCATTGGGCCCCCCGCAGCCCGTGCCGAAAGAGCAGAGAAAGCTGCCGGTTGCGCAAGAGCCGCGTGAGGCGTCCCACGGGGGCGGCGGCCGGTTCAGGGAGATAACCGTTATCAGCGGCAAGGGCGGCACGGGCAAGACCACGATTACGGCCTCCCTTGCGGCCCTGCTGGAAGATAAAGTCTTGAGCGACTGCGACGTGGACGCCGCCGACCTGCACCTGCTGCTGCATCCGGAGGTAAAAGAGGTGGCTGACTTCCTCGGCGGCTATAAGGCCCTGATCGACGAGGAAGCCTGCACGGCCTGCGGACGCTGCGCTGAGTTCTGCCATTTCGACGCCATCGCCCCCGTTGTGGAGGAAGATGCGGCAGAACCGCAAAGCTACAGGGTGAACCAGTTCACCTGCGAAGGGTGCGGCGTCTGCGGCTACCTCTGCCCCGTCGACGCGATCGCTGTGGAGAAGGCAATCACCGGACAGAGCTACGTCTCCGACACACCGTTCGGGCCGCTCTCACACGCGCGGCTGGGGATTGCAGAAGAAAACTCCGGCAAACTGGTCACCCGCGTGCGGAACATCGCCGCCGATCTTGCAGCCACTCACTCGGCAGGGGCGATTCTGGGCGATGGGTCGCCCGGGACAGGATGCCCGGTTATCGCAAGCGTCTCGGGGGTGGACGCGGCCTTGATCGTGACCGAACCCACAGTCTCCGGCGTCCATGACCTGGAGCGGGTGCTCCAACTGACCCGCCACTTCCAGGTACAGGCGCTGGTCTGCATCAACAAGTGCGACCTGAACGCCGAGCAAGCGGAGCGCATCCGCGCCCTCGCCCTGAAACACGGCGCCACGATGCTCGGCGATGTGCCCTTCGACGCGGAGGTGAACGACTGCCTGATGAAAGGCGAAGTGCTGGTCGAGCGCGGAGCCGGCCCGGCCGCGCAGGCCGTAAGGGCGCTGGCCGACGGCCTGCGGCGGCATGTCTCAGGCGAGGGCGCCTGAGCTACACGCGCGATGTTTGACAGGGAATGGGGGCGTGTGTACACTCGCCCACGGCCTTGGGGGAACAGGGAGAGCAATAATGGCCGAAGCCGAGAAGAAAGATCCTGGGAGAACTAAACGCTGGAAGATGTTGGGAGCGCTCGTGTTCGTGCTGATCGGCGCGGCCGCGCTGATACTCGTTCCGCTGGCGCGCGCGTCGACGACCTCATCCGGCGCGTCAGAAGCGTTACTGCAATAGACCAGGCGTCGGACGGCGAGCCCTGAAGCCTGGCAAGATAGGATCAGAAATGATGAGAATCGCGATGTTGGCGGCCGTGATATTGCTCGGCATGGGTGTGGGCGCCGCTGCCATGCCATTCAAGGGGTTTTCCTTCCGGATACCCTATGACGGGCTGGCGGAAGGGACCGCGCCGGCAGAGCTGGCGGCCCTGCCCCGCCCGGCGGGGGCGGGAGGGTTCGTGACGGTGAGGGACGCTCGCTTCGCGCTGGCAGAGAGCGGAGAGCCCATCCGATTCTGGGGCACGAATCTCTGCTTCGCGGCCTGCTTCCCGCCGCACGACGTGGCCGAACGGATGGCCCGACGCCTGGCCACGCTCGGCATCAACTGCGTGCGCTTCCATCACATGGACAGCAGGGGCTACCCCGGCGGCATTTGGCAGGGCGCGGGCGGTGGAGATTTTGCGCATACCGACCTCCATCCCGAAGCGCTGGAACGCCTGGACTACCTGGTCGCACAGCTCAAGAAGAACGGGGTCTACGCGGACCTGAACCTCCACGTCTCGCGCACTTTCGGCCCGGCGGACGGCTTCCCCAAAGCCGAAGTGGGCCAGCGCGTGCCGGACTTCGGCAAAGGCGTGGACCTGTTCTATCCGAAGTGCATCGAGGAGCAGAAACGATACGCGCGCATGTTGCTGGGCCACCGCAACAGGTACACGGGCAACACTTACGCCGATGAACCCGCGGTCGCCATGGTCGAGATCAGCAACGAGGACGGACTCCTGGGCCAATGGTTCAGCGGGGGGCTGGACAACCTGCCGCAGGAATACAACCGGGAACTGGCGCGCCAGTGGAACGCATGGCTGCGCGCCAGGCACGGATCAACGGGGCAGCGCCAGGGCGAAGCGCCTCTGCCGGACAGACAGGATATCAAGCAGCTCCCGCGACAGACGCAGGAGGACTGGGCGCATTTCCTCCGGGACACGGAAACGCGTTTCTGGCGGGAAATGCGCGATTACCTGAAAAACGAGCTGGGCGTGCGAATGCCTATAACCGGCAGCGCCACCGGGTTCACCACTCCCTACATCGCGGCCGAGACGGTTGACTTCCTGGACGCCCACGGCTACTGGCAGCACCCCCATTTCCCCGGCCGCCAGTGGGACACCAGCAACTGGATCGTGCGCAATAAGCCGATGGTGAACGAACGGGGCTGGACCACACTGGACGAAATGGCGGGCCGCCGCGTGTTCGGGCTCCCGTTCACCGTGACGGAATACTACCATCCCGCGCCGAATGATTACCGGGCCGAAGCCTTCCCCCTGATAGGCGCCTATGGTTCCTTCCAGGGATGGGACGGGATATTCGGGTTCGCCTACAGCCACGACAATCGCTCCGAGCAGGATCACTTCCACAGTTTCTTCGGCATGGCCGGCGATCCGGTGCAACTCGCCTTCATGCCCGGCTGCAGCGCCCTGTTCCGCGAAGGGAGAATAAGCGCCGCTAAGGAAGTGGCCTCCGCCACGTTGAGCCCGGACGAGCGCCTGCGCCTGCTGCTCACCGATGGTTCCTGGGGGGTGTATGCCGCCAAGGGCGGCGCCGACTTGCACGCGTGGCGAGATGCCCGCCTCGGGCTGACGGTCGAGCCGCACGGCGCCCCGCCGGAGGCGCCCGGAGGCGGCGCAGTCCGGTGGAGCGTAGACGAGGACGGCCGCGGGACGGTGTGTTTCTCCGGGCCGGGAGCGGCCGGCCTGGTGGGCTTCTGCAGCGGCAAGCGCCTTTCCCTCGGTCCCGTGCAGATCACGCCCGGCGAGACTTCCCTGGACGGCTTCTGCGCGGTGCTTCTGACGACCGTCCGCCCCGGTCGCTACCTTATCACAGCCGCCGCGCGCTGCGAAAACCAGGACATGGGCTGGAACGAAGAGCGCACCTCGGTCGGCACGCAATGGGGCACAGGCCCGTCGCTCTGCGAAGGGGTCCCTCTGCGGATCGCGCTGAGCGGCGAGGCAAACAACTGCCGGCTCTTTAGCCTCGAGCCCGACGGGACGCGCCGCGCCAGGCTGGATGAGACGGGGGCCTCCGTGTTCCAGGTCGGCCCGGAGCAGCGCACGCTCTGGTACGAACTGCTGACCGGAGGCTGATCCGGCCCCTCAGGTCCCCACGATGCTCAGCAGCTCCGAGAGATCGGAGATGGTGAAATCGGGCGTCGGCCAGCCGCGCGGTTCCGGCCGGCCGTCGGCGTTAAACCACACTGTGGGGATGCCGGCCCGCGAGGCGCCCAGCGTATCCGTCAGGGGGCTGTCCCCCACGTAAAGCATCTGCTTCGGGCGCAGTCCCGCGGCCTCGAGGGTGCGCTTGAAGAGCCGCGCGTCGGGCTTTAGGAAGCCCTCCACGTCCGCCAGCACGGAATGGTCCAGGTGCGGTGTCAGTCCCAGCGTCTCCAGCAGGTGCCGCTGCACGGCCGGCTGGCCGTTCATCACGACTCCCCTTTGCAGCCCCCGGCGTTTGAGCTCCTTCAGGACGTGGAGGGCGTCCCGGCGCAGGAATTGCCGCATCATCAGCCGCCGCGTGGCGTCGTAAGTGCGGTTCAGCTCATGGGCCAGGCCCCGGGGGCTGATCTTATAGCTTTCGAGCAAGGCTTCAAATCGCCGCAGCCGTGAGAACGGCCGGGATGCCCGCAGGTGCTCCCGCTCCAGCAGTTGGAAGAACACGGCGTTGAAGCGGCGGATGATAGGCCCGGTTCCTTCCTGGGGCAGGCTCTCGGCGAAGCGCTGCAGGACGATCTCCATCACGTGCCGGTCGCACGCCGCCCGGTCCCACAGGGTGCCGTCCACGTCGAAGTAAACCGCCTTCAGTTTGGGCATCCGCTCATCTCCTACATGCGTTCCGGCGCCGCCACTCCGAGCAGCTCCAGGCCGCTGCGGATAACATGTCTGGTCGCATCCACCAGCAGGAGCCGGGCGGCGCGCAGGCGCGCGTCCCGGCACAGCACCCGTCGCTCGGGCGCCCTCATGCCGGCGCTGTAGTATGCGCTGAAGTTGGCGCAAAGCTGGAGCAGGTGGCTGGCGATGATTGAGGGTTCGTACTCAGCGGCCGCCCGCCGCACGGCGCGCGGGAAGGCCTCCATGTCCCGGACGAGCGTCCACTCCTCCGGCAGTGAGAGGGCCGAGAAGTCTACGTCCTCCGGGACCTCCCCTTCGGCCTTGCGCAGGATGCTGCACAGGCGCGCGTGGGCATACTGGACGTAGGGCCCCGTATCTCCCTCGAAATCCAAAATGCGCTCCCAGTCGAAGACGACGTCCCGGATGCGGCGGGTGGAGAGCTGCCGGAAGATCACCGCGCCCACGCCCACCTGCGCGGCCAGCTCGTCCAGGTCGGCCTCTGCGTCGAAGCGGTCCAGGTTGCCGGCGATCTTGGCGCGAGCCCGAGCGACCGCCTCATTGAGAACGTCCTCCAGCAGGAGCATCTCGCCCCGGCGCGTGCTGCCCACGCGGGCCTGTCCGGTTTCCGGATCGCGGAACTTTATCAGCCCGAAGTTGACGTGCACGACGCGGTCGGCCCAGCGGCGCCCCATCTTGGCGAGCACGGCTTTCAGTTGGCGAAAATAGAGGCTCTGCTCGCTGCCAACCACGTATAGGGCCTTGTCGAAGTGATACTTATCCCAGCGGTCCTGGGCCGCCGGCAGGTCACGGGAGACGTACAGGCTGGCCCCGTCGCTTTTCTGCACCAGGCAGGGCTGGAGCCCTTCCTCCTCCAGCGGCACGATAAGCGCGCCGTCGCTGCGGCGGGCGACGCCCTGCTCCACCATTTGATCGATCATAGGCTGCATCAGGTCTTTATAATCGCTCTCCGGCGTGTATTGATCGAACTCGATGCCCAGGACCCGGTAGATGCGTTCGAACTCCCGCAGGCTCACCTTTTTGAAAGTGCGCCAGGCGCTCGCAGCTTTCGGCTCGCCCTGTTCCAGCCTTCGGAACGCGTCGCGCGCCGCCTGCTCGAGATCGGGATTCCCCTCGGCGGCCGTGCTGTAGCGCACGTATAGGTCCTGGAGGTCGCCCACGCCGAGCCGTTCCGGCTCTTCGACCCCGTAGTGTTCGACCGCTGCGATAAGCCGTCCGAAGCC